>CAYUVO010000043.1:0-20079 GCA_964448185.1 uncultured Phycisphaeraceae bacterium | reverse complement strand
GGCGGCGGACAGCCCGGTACCAGGACTCTGCCGGAGACCGAGTTCGGCGAAAGCTCCAACACGCTGCTCATCCACGGCGGCCGGAACACATGGGAAGGCAACGTCGGGTTCAACGACAACCACGTTAGCTTTGCCAACCAGCCCGATCCCGATTCACTGCCGTTCTCCTTCATTGGCATTACCAACGCTGCTGAGAAGACCCAGAACGACAACATCTTTGTCAACGAGAACGACACCCGTATGCCCGAAAGCGCTCAGCCCAACGGCCAGGGCATCATCAACTCCACGATGTACGCTGACTTCACGAACATCTACCTCCGCCTCAACACCCAGAATGGCGGCAACGCAACCAACCCGAGTGTCAGCCTCTGGGTTGACTAAGACTCTCTGAGCCATCGGCTCAAATACAAACAACAACAAAGGCCCGTCGGAGAAATCCGGCGGGCCTTGTTCATTGGAACGTGTTGCACTTGCGCTGCAGACTCAGTCCACGTTCAGGTTCGCAAGGTACGAAGCAAGCTCACGCTGGCGCCGTTCGAGCAGCGAGTTGCTCGTCGTCGTCTGAGAACGGATCGCTTCGAGCCGGTTCTCTTGCGTGCTGAGCTGCTGGAGGTAGCGGGCCGCAAGATCGCTGGTGCGGTTGACCGCTTGCAGGTTCTTGCGGATCCGGTCCTGATCCGTGAAGATCCCCGATCGTTCGCGTTCGAGCTGGCGAAGCTTGTTCTGCACCTCATTGATCGCTGCTTGCTTGGCGGAAGCCTCACGGAACGCATCACGCACCTTGTTCGACACCTTGCCCCCGCGCACCCATTGGGCAAACGTGGCCTTGTCGATCTGCGTGAGCTGGAGCCGTTGGTAGTCCGTGCGGCGTTGCTCGACCTCGAGCGATGAGGCTTTGTCAGCTTCGATCTTGAGCTCGAAGCGATCGACATTCCCAGCGGTCGATTCCGCAGGCTTGGCCTTGGTATACGCCCAGCCCGCCATCCGTGGGTGCTCGATAATCACGAGCCGATCCTGATCCTCGTCGTCGTTGTCGAACGTGTACGAGGTCTTGAGAACCTGTTCGATCGTCTGCTCGATCAGCCCATTGACGATCCGCACCTTCTGAATCGTTCGGCGTTGGTTGGAATCGGTGATGCCATCGACCTCGAGATCCACCGCATACGCCAACAGCCGATCATCGCCCGTGGCGACATGCCCGATCTGCGCATCACCCGCATACGTCGCGCCGTCATACACCGCGATCGGCCCGGGCATGAACTGGAGCCCGCTGGTGTTGACGATTCGCACGCCCCGCATCGGGTGCGAGCTGCCCCCGCGTGGCGAATAGATGCTCACCCGCTCGGTCTCCAGCCCCGAGTTGATGATCGGGAGCATCGCCGACTGCTGACGCTCGACATTTACCGGCACATCGAGCGTGTACTGAAACACCTCGCCCGATTCGTTCGCGCTGGCCATCGCGCCCCCGCCCGACAGATTGGCGATCGCCGACTCGGCCATCTCGAACGCCATGTCGTCACCGTCCATCAACGTCCTGGACGCTGGGTCCCCAAGACCCCTTGTTGAGAGTCTCTGATCTCTACGTTTCCCTGCCATGGGCAGTGACGAAGCCGGAGCGCTCGCGAGCTTCTGTTCCATGCGGCCCATCGAGCCCGAATACGTTCTGGGCCGCGCGGTTACTCCTGTAGGCACGGGCACCACGGGACGCGGGCTAAAGAGCGGCTCATACAGATCCATCACAAAGCTCACCGGCTGACCGGCAACAAGCGAGAGCCGAACGTCGCTCCAGTCCTCGTCCGTCGTGTTCTCCACGATCGCCCAGCCCTGCATCCGCCCCTCGCCCTTGTCACCATCAGGCAGCACAAGCCGATAGCTCGTCTTCCACACCGGCGTCTCGTGGACATACGACACCACCACCGGCCGCTTGCCTTGGCCGCTAAACGAAACCT
The DNA here is from genome assembly GCA_964448185.1 of uncultured Phycisphaeraceae bacterium. Classification (GTDB taxonomy): domain Bacteria; phylum Planctomycetota; class Phycisphaerae; order Phycisphaerales; family UBA1924; genus OFTM382. The sequence continues at coordinate 18,130 of CAYUVO010000043.1, read as the reverse complement.
CGACCACCTTGGTTGTGTCCGCACGGTGCTCAGCGACCGCGAGCAGCGCCTTGGTCAGCTCAGCCGCCAGCACCGGATCGCTGATCTCGAACGAACGAATCATTCCCAGTTCGATCGACCGCACCCCGGTTGCAGTCACGAGCATCAGGCTCTGGAGAGACTCGGTTCCTGCTTCGTGAAAGATCCTTCGAGTTTCGACACCGAGCACGGTGCCCGTGATCTTACCGTCGGTCGTGGTCAGGTTTACGACAGCTCCCCGAAGCTGGGCGAGCAAAGCTGCCCGATCCGGGTTGCCCGAGAGGTCGAGCGCAAACGAGGACAGCCGGCGTGCCAGTGGCTCACGCGAGCCGTAGGTCACGCCCTCGACTTGGCCGCCGCCCGCATCGACCACCATCATCGACTTGAGGATGTCGTTGATCTGGTCGGTCCGAAAGCGGAGGCTGATGGTCTGATCGCCCGTGACCTCGCCCTGTCGGAGGAACGAGCCCACCCCTGAGCGGTAGAGGGTGATCGCCGAGATCGGCAGGGCCTCGTCGTCCTGGGCTCCTCGTTGGGCGGCGTTCTGGGCGAGCAGGGGCGAGGCGAACAGGGCCGCTGCGATGATGAGCTGACGGGCATGTGTGGGCATGGCGTGAATCCTCCGTGGTGGCCTTGCCTCGGCAATCGGCCTTGGTGCGGTGAGGGCAAAGAAGGTCTGTATCCGCTGATATGTACCTCGGCATTCGGGCTCTGGGTTCACCAGACCCGGCGGTCTGTTGCGCCGCTGTGACGCAGAGATGGCTCGCGCTGTGCCACTGACCGCGTCTGCGGGGCCAGTGGTCCCCAACGGGAGCGTCCTGCCAAGTGCACACCACCGCCAAAAACCCTAGCATCGGGTGACAAACTCCCCCCCCTCCCCCCCCTCCCACGGAGCCCCGATGGCCTCTCTCGATGTTCACGCATCCCAGCCGCTCATGCAGTCTCTCACCGACGCCGCGCAGGCTGCGCGTGCGCTCGCCAATGCGATCGAGGGCGAGCTTCGGCTCGATCCACGCGATCGGCTCCTCTACGCCACCGATGCCTCCATCTATCAGCACCAGCCCATGGGCGTGATCATCCCGCGCAGCCTCGACGACGTGGTTGCTGCCGTCCGCGTTTGCAACGAGCACGCCCTGCCCATCCTCCCCCGCGGCGGCGGCACGAGCCTCGCGGGCCAATGCGTCAATCACGCGGTCGTCTTTGATCTCTCGCCGCACTGTTGTGGCGTGGATTCACTCGACCAAGCCGCTCGCCGATGCACGGTCCAAGTCGGGACCACCATCGACGACCTCAACGACGAGATCACGCACACCGGCTTGTTCTTCGCGCCCGATCCGAGCACGTCTCGACAGGCCACCATCGGCGGGTGCATCGGCAACAACGCCGCCGGTGCCCGTTCGATCATGTACGGCAGAACCACCGAGAACCTCCTCGGGATCGAAGCATGCCTCGCGGATGGTCGGGTTGTGCATCTCGAACAAGGCGCTGCACTCCGCGACCCCATCGCAGCACAACTCACGCAACAGGTCGCACAGATTGTCCGCACCAACGCAGCACTCATCCGCGAGCGATTCCCCAAGACGCTCCGCCGAAACGCGGGCTACGCCCTCGACACCATGCTCGACCAACTCGAAGCAGCCGAGCATCCCGACGGGTTCGACACGCTCAACCTCTCCCACCTTCTCTGTGGCTCAGAGGGCACGCTCGCATTGAGCCTCCGCGCTGATCTGTTGCTCCATCCGATTCCCAAGTGCCGGGGCCTTGCGGTGCTGGCGTTCGAGACGCTCGACGACGCGATGGACGCGCTGCTCCCGCTCCTTGAGTTGCACCCCTCAGCGGTCGAGCTGCTCGACGAGCTAATCCTCACGCTTGCCCGTGATAACATCGAGTATCGAAGGTATGTGGATCTGTTGCCTACGACGACAAGCAACCTCCCGCCCGCAGCGGTCCTCTACGTCGAGATGAGTGCAGCGAGCAGCGACGAACTCAGTCAACGCATGAACGCAATCGTCGAACGTTTCCCCACAGCAGCGATCTTCGACGACGCAACGCAGATCGCTCAAGCATGGAAGCTCCGCAAAGCGGGCGAGCCCTTGCTCCACGCGATCCCGGGCAGCAAAAAGCCGCTCGGATTCGTCGAAGATAACGTCGTCCCGCCCGAACGATTAGCCGAGTTTGTCAAGCGTGGCCGGGCGATCATCGCCAAAGAAAATACCCGTGCAAGTTTTTATGCGCACGCTTCGGTGGGTGTGCTGCACGTCAGGCCCCTGCTCGATCTGCGCTCAGCGGACGACCGCGAGGCGATGGAACGCATCGCACTCTCACTCGCCGATCTCGCCCGCGAACTCGGGGGCGTCATGAGCGGTGAGCACGGCGACGGCCGAGCACGGGGCCCGCTGCTCGAGCGACACTTCGGCCCAGAACTCATGGCCGCCTTCGGTGACATCAAACGCATCTTTGATCCAAACGGTCTCCTCAATCCGGGCAACATCGTCACGCCCGGCCCCATCGAATCCATCCACCACACGACTCGCATCAAACCCGCGACGGCGACCGCGACGATCCCGCCCGTCGAGACGTTCTTTGATTACAGCGACCAAGATGGCTTCGCACACGCGGTCGAACGCTGCAACGGCGCAGGCGTATGCCGAAAGAAAGCCGGCGGCACGATGTGCCCGAGCTACATGGCCACGCTCGATGAACGTCACTCGACCCGTGGCCGGGGCAACGCGCTGCGCCTCGCCATCAGCGGCCAACTCGGTACAACCGAAGATGATTCTTCGATGCCCAAGTGGGACGACGAACACACGATGCAAACGCTCGATCTATGCCTGAGCTGCAAGGCGTGCAAGAGCGAGTGCCCCTCGAACGTGGACATCGCTCGGCTCAAAGCCGAGTTCACCGCGCAACGCTTCAAAGACTCCGGCACACCCGTTCGAGCATGGATCATGGGGCACGCATGCGAGCTGCTCCGGGCTGCGAGCCTGTCGCCAGGCGTGGTCAACTGGATCAACACCGCGCCACTCTCACGAAGGCTCATTGACGTGGTGCTCGGCACCTCGCCCAAGCGGCCGCTGCCGCGCATCGAACGCTCCGCCGAAGCGCAATGGAAGCTCTCAAACAAGCCCGAAAGCGCACCAACAGTGTTGCTCTACGTCGATAGCTTTGCTAACTACACGCAGCCCGGGCTCGTGCGTGACGCGACCGACCTGCTCGCCGCTTTCGGCTACCACATCGAACCCTTCTGGGGCACCGATGCAGGACGCGCCTTCATTTCCACCGGCCTGCTGCCACAAGCAATCAACCGAGCCCAGCACGAATCAAAGACGCTCCAACGCAAGCTCGATGAAACGGGAGCGATCGCGGTGCTGTTTGTCGAGCCCTCGGTTCTCAGCGCAGTCACTGACGATTGGCTCGAACTACGCACGAAGATTCCCGCTGCTCAACGCAAGGCACTCGCAGAGAGGTGTGATCTTGTCGAGCACTTCCTGAGTGAAAGATGGGATGAACATCCCCGCACGCCGACCTTCGAACCAGGCTCAATCACGACGGTCCTCTTTCACGGCCACTGCCATCAGAAAGCCCTGTGGGGAATGCAGTCGGGCGCTGATCTGCTCGAACACGCTTTCCCGGGCCGAGTCGAACTACTCGACACCACCTGTTGTGGCATGGCGGGCAGTTTCGGCTACGCACGCGACCGATATGACCTCTCGATGAAAATCGCCGAGCTCGGTGTCCTGCCCGCAGCCCGTCGCGCACAACACGACACCACCGGCAGCACCGTTCTTGCAGCGCCCGGCACGAGCTGTCGCCATCAGGTCCATGACGGCGCGGACGTCCGAGCCGAGCATCCGATCACGCTGGTAGCGCGTGCAGTGGTCGGCGAGCGCACCGATGCCGACTGATATTGGTTGAAGGGTTCGCCTCAGCTCTTGGTTTCAACCGTGCTGGGAGCGGGTGGTTTGGTCTCGGCCTTCTCTTTGGCGGCTTTCTCTTTCGCCGCCTTCTCCTTGGCCGCCTTCTCTTTCGCTTCCTTCTCCAAGAGCTTCTCGAGCATCTCCACCTCGGGCGTGTCCTTGCCAAGCTCTTTGTTGCACGCCACTATATACTCCATCACTTCGGGCATCCGCAATCCCTTCGGCGTGGGCCGATGCCGTTCCATAAACCCGCTATCGAGTTGGATCGTCCGCGAGCAGTGCCGTTCGATGTCACTCTTGATGTGACTGACCAACAGAACGGTCCGACCCTTGGCGATCATCTCTTCCATCCGGTCGCGACTCTTATCGCGGAACTCGTCATCGCCCACGCCGAGCACCTCGTCGATCAGCATGATCTCGGGCTCGAGCGTGCTGAGCACACTAAACCCCAGACGAACACGCATCCCCGTCGAGTACCGCTTGACGGGCACATCGATGAACTCACGAACACCCGAGAAGTCAACGATCTCTTCGAGCCTGCGCTTCGCATCGCGATGCGAAAGCCCGAGAGTCACCGCCGACATGATCGCGTTCTCCCGGCCCGTCAGGTCGCCACTAAACCCCACGCCCAAAGCAAGCAGTGAGCCGATCCGACCCTGCACCTCCACGCGGCCTGTCGTCGGCAGCGTCAGGTTCGAGATGATCCGAAGCAGTGTGCTTTTCCCCGACCCGTTGGGACCGATCAGCCCCACGCACTCGCCGTGATCAACCTTGAACGAGATGTCCTGCAGTGCCCAGTGCAACTGATCCTCGGGTGGGTGCCAGATGTTCCAAAGCCGCTTCAACGGAGAGCGCATCGAAATCATCGCCGAGCCGATCAATGTCACATCGTGCGGCGTTCGGCGATCAAGCCGATACCGCTTCGAGACTCCTTCAACAACAATCGCTGCACTCATCTCGCCAAACCCCTCACAGCACGTCCGCGATGCGCTTCTCGAGACGATTGAACACAAACAACCCGCTGATCAGCACCACCACCACCACGCTCAACGACACCATCCACATCTCGGGCGAAGGAGACACCACCGCATCGAACCGCCCGCACAGCGAATACCGAGCCGCAGAAACCACCGTGACCATCGGGTTGAGCGCGTACAGCAAGTGATACTTCGCAGGCACCAAGTCGAGCGAATAGATAATCGGAGTAGAATAAAACCCAACCCGCAGCACCACCTGGAGAATGTGCGTTACGTCCCGGTAATGAGCATTGAGTCCCGACAGCCAAAGCCCAAATCCCAGTGCCGCGAAAACGGTCACCAAGATATACAACGGGAACAGCACCACTTCTCGAATCGGTACAATGTGGTAATACGCCATCACGCCCGCGACCACCACCAGCGAGATCGCAAAGTCCACTAGCGGACTGAGCACGCTGGCCATCGGCAACACAAACCGCGGGAACGAAACCTTGTCGATCAAGCCCGTGTTTGAGATCAGCGAGTCGTTCGCCCGACCCAACGCCGACTCGAACAAACGCCACATCACCATCCCGCTGAGCAAGAACGGCGGGTACGGCACGCCCGCAGGACCAATCCGCCCGAGCATCCCAAAGAACACACTGAGCACCAGCATCAGCAACAGCGGATTGAGAACCGCCCAGCCGATCCCCACGATCGTCTGCCGATACCGAACCGTCAGATCACGCATCGCTAGCAGATACAGCAGATCCCATGCAGCAAACGCCTCCATGAGCGATTTCCACATGCTCCCCGACCGCTGATCGATCACTTGGATCGGGGCAGCCTTCGCCGACTGGATGGGGCTTTCAGGGACTGGCTTATAAGATGGTGGCATGGGTTCTGTTCGTCTCCACAGATCTCATCAGCGTGAGCGTCCGGGGGTCAACCTTCGCCCACCGGTGCATGCCCAGCCCAAGTTCATCAGCCCATTATACACGCTAGAATCCGCCTTCAAGGGAGATCACGGTGGACCCCATCATCACCGCACTCGTGCCCATGCGGCACGATTCCGAACGCATCAAAGGCAAGAACTACCGACCCATCGCCGGGCGGCCCCTCTTCGAGCACATCGTTGCAGCTCTCCTCGATTCGGGAGCGGTCGCCAACGTCGTCATCGACACCGATAGCCCCATCATCACCGATCTGGTCTCAGCCCGAGGCGACCCCCGCGTTCGGGTCATCCCAAGGCCGCAGAGCCTCCGTGACGGCATGATCCCCATGAACCGCGTCCTCCTCCACGACATCGAACAAGCCCCCTCGGACTACTACCTCCAGACCCATTCCACCAATCCCTTGCTCAAGGCGTCAACCATCGCCAAAGCCGTCGAAGCTTTCCTTGCGGGCATTGACTCGGGCAAGCACGACTCCCTCTTTGGCGTCACCCGCTGGCAGACCCGCCTCTACGACGCCGACGCTAAACCCATCAACCACAACCCCAACAAACTCGAACGCACTCAGGACCTGCCCCCGGTCTTCGAGGAAAACTCGAACCTTTATATCTTCGCTCCCGATACACTCACGCGGCTGGGCAGACGCATCGGGGACACGCCCATCCTCTTTGAGATCGATCGGCTCGAAGCCACCGACATCGACGACCAGCAAGGCTGGATGCTCGCCCAAGCCCTCATGGACACGCCGCAGCTTTCACCAGCCTCCACCAACAACCCACAGCAGGAGCCCGCAAGGTGAGCACCAAAAAAATCCTCGTCACCGGCCCGCGTCTGCTCCGCGATATGCAGACCTCCACCGATCTCACCGAGCAGATGAACTCGCTCGCCCGCGATCTCGATGCCGAACTCATCATCCGCCCACCCGTCCAGCAGTGGGTCGAAGACGAACTCATCGAGATGGTCCCCGATATCGACCTTGCTCTCTGTGGCGGCGACCACTGGACCGCCCGAGTCATGGACGCAGCCCCCAAGCTCTTGGCCATCTGCAAGTGGGGCACCGGGCTCAACGCTATCGATCTCAAAGCCGCGGCCCAACGCAACATCGAGGTCCGCAACGTCCCCGATGCCTTTAGCGCACCCGTCTCCGACACCGTCCTCAGCTTCATGCTCAGCTTCGCACGCAAAACCCCCTGGCTCGACCGAGCGATCAAATCCAAGAGTGTCGGCGGCCAAGGCGGATGGGAACCCATCGAAGGCGTCAGCCTTTCCGAATGCACGCTCGGCGTTGTCGGTGTCGGAGCTATCGGATCGACCGTCCTCCACAAAGCCCGTGCCTTCGGCATGCGCACGCTCGGGTGCGATCCTATCACGCCCCCCGAACGGGTCCTCGACCAAACGGGCGTCAAGATGGTCGAGCTGGTCGAGCTGCTCGCCGAGTCTGATTTTATCAGCATCAACTGCGACCTCAACCCTACGAGCCACCACCTCATCGACGCGACCGCGTTGAACTATTGCAAGCCAACCGCTGTCCTTATCAACACCGCGCGTGGTCCGATTGTCAACCAAGCCGATCTCACCGCTGCGCTCCAGCGGGGCACCATCGCCGGGGCGGGGCTCGATGTCTTTGAGACCGAGCCGCTCGACGCGAATGATCCGCTGCGGTCGATGGACCAAGTCCTGCTCAGCCCGCATCTCTCGCAGTCGTCGCCCAGATCCTGCTGGCGAACGCACGAGCGGGTCATCGCCAATGTTCGTGAGGCCTACGCGACCGCCCTCAGTAAACAAGCCATGCACGGAGCACAGTCTTGAGTGCTCAGCAGACCGATTCTCGGCGTGTCGTTCTCATCACCGGCGCAGCGGGCGGCATCGGGTCCGCAGCTGCGCGCGCATTTCAGAACGATGGCTGGCGCGTCGTCGGGGTCGATCGTTCCTCCGACGCAGTCCCGGGCGTCGATCACATGATCCGCGCTGACATCTCCGATCCCGAGTCTCCTGCGCGGATCTTCGCCGAGCTTGGCGAGCACTTCGACCGTCTCGACGCGCTCGTCAACAACGCAGCGATGCAGATCTGCAAACCCGTCATCGAAACCACCGTCGAGGAATGGGACGCGGTCATGGCCTCCAACGTCCGCAGCGTGTTTCTCTCGATGCGTCATGCCTTTCCGCTGCTCAAAGCAACGGGCGGCTCGATCGTCAACGTCTCAAGCGTCCACGCCGTCGCCACCAGTGCCAACATCGCCGCCTACGCCGCGAGCAAAGGCGCGCTGCTCGCGTTCACCCGGGCCACCGCCATCGAGTTTGGAGCCGACGGCATCCGTGTCAACGCCATCCTCCCGGGAGCTGTCGATACCCCCATGCTCCACGAAGGACTCTCGCGCGGCCACGTCGCGGGCGCTTCGCTCGATGAACTCGTCCGAGGGCTCGGCGGTCGGCATGTCCTAGGCCGCGTGGGTACGCCCGACGAGATCGGACGTGCCATTGTCTTTCTCGCCGACAACCAGCAATCGGGCTTCATGACCGGCCAAGACCTCGTTGTCGATGGCGGCGCTCTGTGCCGATTGAGCACCGAATAACCAGCTTCCCCAATGCCCAAGCCCACCCCTCCAAGAGTGTCCGTGATTCTCCCGGTGTACAACGCCGGGCGGTATCTCGACGCTGCGGTGGGTTCGATCCTCAGCCAGACGTTCACCGATCTCGAACTGATCGTCATCGACGACGGCTCCACCGACGGCTCGACCGACACACTGCGTGCGCACGCTGCGCGTGATTCCCGCATCAAGCTCATCAGCCGCGAGAACCGTGGGCTGGTCGCAACGCTTGGCGAACTCATCGAGTTGGCCTCGGGCGATCTGCTCGCGCGCATGGACGCCGACGACATCGCACTCCCAGAGCGGCTCAAAACACAGGTCGCGTTCATGGAGGCCAACCCGCTGGTCGTCTGCATCGGGGGCGGCATCATCCTCATCGACGAGCACGATCACGAACTCCACCATCCGCCGCCGGTGACGGGTGATGCGCACGTCCAGCGCAGCGCGCTCGAGGGCCGGATGCCTATCTGTCATCCCGCTGCGATGTTCCGGGCCGATGCAATCGCCAACGTCGGCGGCTACCGACCCGAGGCGTACCCCTCCGAAGACCTCGATCTCTGGCTCCGCCTCGGCGAGATCGGCCACCTCGATAACGTCCCCCAAGCCGTCCTCCGATACCGCGTCCATGAAGCCTCGGTCAGCGTTCAACACAGCGATCGACAAGTCGCCAAGATGCGAGAAGCCTGTGAATCCGCGTGGAAACGACGCGGCATCACCAACGGCATCTTCCGTGGGGCTCGCTCGAATCCTCAGCCCGGCGTCACGGTCGAATCCAAACCCGACGCCACTCCCAATGAGCCTCAAGCTGCGGGTACCAACCACAACCCCACCGCCCAATCGCTCATCCTCGCCTCGGACGCCCACCAGAAGCCATAGCGGCACGCAGTTGAGCTGCCAAATGTCCGGCTCGGCCCGAGCAGCCCTCATACGCTGTGGTCTCTATGAAACACGTTGTTCTCGATACCTCTCTCTCCTCGGCTCAGGTCTTAGATGTCGCGCGGCATCACGCCCCGGTCAGCCTCGCCGACGCCGCGCGCCAACGCATGGCATCTGCACGTGCGCACGTCGAGGCCGCGCTCGACAGCGGCAAGCCCGTCTACGGCATCAACACCGGGTTCGGTTCCCTGAGCCGGGTCCGCATCGAGCCCGATCAACTCTGCGATCTTCAGCGCAATCTTGTGCGTTCGCACGCAGCGGGCATTACCGAGCCGTTGCCCGAGGAGATCGTCCGTGCGATGATGCTCACACTCGCTGCGTCGTTGAGCAGGGGGCGTTCGGGCGCGCGCGCATGCGTGGTCGATGCAATCATCGGGATGCTCAATGCAGAAGGGGGGGGAGTCACGCCCGTCGTGCCAGCGGTTGGCTCGGTCGGCGCTTCGGGTGATCTCGCGCCGCTGGCGCATGTAGCGCACGTGCTCATCGGCGAGGGTTGGGCTGACTACAAAGGTCAACGCATGTCCGGCGCAGAGGCGCTCAAGCTCGCCGAGATCAAGCCCATCACACTCGAACCCAAAGAGGGGCTCGCCCTCCTCAACGGCACGCACCTCATGGCGGGAGAACTCGCGTTGCTCGTCGAACGCTGCGAACGCCTGTTTGCTGCGGCGGTGCTCGCGACGGCGTGCTCGATCGAGGCGTGCCGCGCGGCGCACAGTTTCCTCGACCCGAGGCTCTACGAGGCACGCGCCCAGCACGGGTCTGTCCGATGTGCGAGCGCGCTCGCCAAGCTGCTCGCGGGCAGCGAGATCGTTGCTTCGCATCAAGAAGACGACCCGCGTGTGCAGGACCCGTACTCGTTCCGCTGTGCTGCGATCGTCCTCGGGAGCGTCGCCGATCTGTTCGCGTATGTGCGCACAAGGGCGGACACCGAACTCCAAGCGGTCACCGATAACCCGCTGGTGTTCGACGACGGCTCGATCGTTAGCGGGGGCAACTTCCACGGCATGCCCGTGGCGATCCCCCTTGACACGTTGGCGATCGGGATCGCGCATCTCGCGGGCATCGCTGAGCGGCGGACGTACCACATGGTGTCGGGGTTTGATGAGCAGTCGCACCTCACGCCGTTCTTGAGCCCGCAGCCCGGGCTGCACTCGGGGCTGATGATTGCACAGTATTCGTCAGCCGCAGCGTGCAACGAACTCGCAGGGCTTGCCGCGCCCGCAAGTGTATATAACGTAAGCACCTGCGCGGGCATGGAGGATTACAACTCCTTTGGGCCGCGATCTGCTGCCAAGGCTCGGCGAGCGGTTGATCTCGCGCAACGGGTGGTTGCAATCGAACTCGTATGCGCCGCTCAAGCGATGGAATCACACCGGCCCTTGCGTTCGGGCGAGGGCGTCGAGCGAGCGATTGCCAAGATCCGCGAGGTGGTGCCGGTGCTTGAGGCGGACCGGTCGCCGACGCCTGATATCGAAGCGGTTGCGGGGTTGATCGAATCGGGTGCTTTTTGCAGTGATTTGCGAACTGAAGGGAGACTCTGGTGAGCCAATCCGCAAGGTGTGAGACGAGCCCAAAGCGAACCATTCGTGCCCCGAGGGGGACCGATCGAGTGTGCAAGACGTGGCAGGCCGAGGCTGCGATGCGGATGCTGATGAACAACCTCGATCCCGAGGTGGCAGAAGCTCCCGACAAGCTCGTGGTCTATGGCGGGCGCGGACAAGCGGCGCGGGATTGGCCGAGCTTTGATGCGATCGTCGCGTCGCTCAAGCGGCTCGAACCCGACGAGACGCTGCTCGTGCAGTCGGGCAAGCCGGTGGGCATTGTGCGCACGCACGAGGACGCTCCGCGTGTGATGATCGCCAACTCGAATCTGGTGCCTCACTGGGCGACGCAGGAACACTTCGATGATCTCGCAGCCCGCGGGCTGATGATGTACGGCCAGATGACCGCCGGTTCGTGGATCTATATCGGCACGCAGGGCATTCTCCAAGGCACGTTCGAGACGTTTGCAGAGTGTGGACGCATGCGCTTCGGAGGCGATCTCAGCGGGCGATTATGCGTCACCGCTGGCTGCGGCGGAATGGGCGGAGCCCAACCCCTGGCGGTCACGCTCGCCAAGGGAACGTGTCTGATCGCGGATGTTGATCTCACTCGACTCGAACGACGCTGCGATGACCGGTACCTCGACGAGATCGTTGAGGGGCTCGACGCAGCGATCGACCGAGCGTGGGAGCTGCGCGACGCGAAGAAGGCGGTAAGCGTCGGCTGGCACGGCAACGCGATCACGCTGCTCGAACGCCTCCTTGAACGCGGGCTCATCCCCGATGTGCTCACCGATCAGACGAGTGCGCACGACCCGCTCGAAGGCTATGTGCCGACCGAATACACACAGGAACAAGCGGTCGCAGCACGCAAGGCCGATGCGTCGGCGTACCAGAAACTGAGTCTTGCAGCGATGCGTCGGCACGTCGAGGCGATGGTTTCGCTGCAAGAGCGCGGCGCGGTGACGTTTGATTATGGCAACAACATCCGTCAGCGTGCGCACGATGAGGGTTTTTCGGAAGCATTTGCGTTCCCGGGGTTTGTGCCCGCGTATATCAGGCCACAGTTTTGTTTGGGGCGTGGGCCGTTCCGTTGGGTGGCTCTGTCGGGTGATCCGGTTGATATTTACAAGACGGACAAGGCGCTGCTCGATCTGTTCCCTGCAGAGGCGGGTGGGTTCAACCAGCGCTTGCACGACTGGATCCTCGGGTGCCACGCCAATCCCGAGGCGCTGCTCAAGGGAGATTGGGATGCGTGCGTGCCGGCGTTTGCGTTCCAGGGTTTGCCCGCACGGATCTGTTGGTTCGGGTTGGGTGAGCGGGACAAGGCGGGCGCGATGTTCAACCGGATGGTTGCTGATGGCTCTCTCATCGCACCGATTGTGATCGGCCGGGACCATCTGGATTGCGGGAGTGTGGCGAGTCCGAATCGCGAGACCGAATCGATGCTCGATGGGACCGACGCGGTGAGCGATTGGCCGCTGTTGAACTTTGCGGTCAACATCGCCAGCGGAGCGAGTTGGGTGAGCTTTCATCACGGCGGGGGCGTGGGGATCGGCTTTAGCCAGCACGCGGGTCAGGTGGTCGTCGCCGATGGCACGCCCGAGGCACAGAAACGGGTCGAGCGGGTACTGACCAACGACCCGATGATGGGCATCTTCCGTCACGCCGACGCGGGATATGACGACGCGACAGCGTGCGCACGCGAGCACTCGGTGGATATCCCGATGCTGGGGAAGCCACCTGCATGAGGAGCGGTTTCGTCCGAATCATGGGCGACGCTCTTGGTGTCCGAGGCCTACATCATCGACCGCGGCGGGGTCATCCGCTTTGCACATGCTTGCGGGGACTATTCCAAGCGAGTGGATGTAGACGAGCTGCTCGAAGCGGTGCGTCAGCTCGGGGGCTGATACGCTCGCGGGGTGAACGTACCTCATGTGCAACCAGGAACATGGCCCACCGGGATCAGCCCGGGTCGATGGGCTGCGCGTGTGGGCATGGAATGCGACAAAGCCATCGGCGGCGTGGCGCTGCTCGGGATGCCCGACGATACCGGCGTGGGGCTCAATGGCGGTCGGCTCGGAGCTGCGCAGGGTCCGACGGCGATCCGGGCGGCGCTTGCGGGATATGGCGCTGCCGAGGCGTGGGGCCAGTTGGGGGGAGGGACATGGCCAGCGACGTGCGACGCGGGCGATGTGATCGCTGCGGGCGATGATCTGCATGAGACACATCGCCGGGTGACGCAAGCGGTGCGCACGATTGTGGATGCTGGGCTGATCCCGATCGGGCTCGGCGGCGGGCACGATCTGACGTTTCCATTTGTGCGTGGCGTTGCTGAGCATATAGCAGAAGAGGGAGGCGGCGCGATGCGTGGGGTGTACTTTGATGCGCACCTGGACGTTCGAGATCAGGACGGCAGCGGGATGCCGTTCCGAAGGTTGATCGAGGGCGGGTATTGCAAAGGGCTCGACGTTCACGGGTTTGATGCGATGGCCAATAGCTGTGCGCACACGCAGTGGTTCTTGGAGCACGGCGGACGCATCGACGCATTCGGACCCGAAGGGCCTTGGCCCGAAGGCGAGCTGTTTGTGAGCTTTGATCTCGATGTGATCGACCAGTCGTGTGCGCCGGGGGTCAGCGCGATGAACCCGGCGGGATGGTCATCGGAGCTGGCGTGCCGGTGGGTTCGCAGTGCGGGTAGGTGCAAGCGGGTGCGGTGCTTTGACGTGATGGAGTTGAGCCCGCCGAACGATTCACAGGGGCGGAGCGCGAGGCTCGCAGCGAGGCTGATTCTTGAGTTCATGCGTGGGCTCGGTGAGCGGGGAGCATCATGATGAGCGGAGTGCTGATCCGGGGCGGGCGTGTTGTGACGATGGATGACGCTGGGCGCATGCACGAGTGCGGCGACGTTTTGGTTCAAGACGGCGTGATTGCGGCAGTCGGTGAACGTCTTGAAGCTGCCCAAAATGGCGAGAGCAATTGCGAGGTGTTCGAGGCAGCTGGTCGGGTGGTGATGCCGGGGTTTGTCGATGCGCACACGCACGCGTGCTGGGCGGGCGATCGGCGAGAGGAATGGGAGCGGAGGCTTGCGGGGGCGGGGTATCTTGAGCTGTTGGAAGCGGGCGGCGGGATCATGTCAACGGTGCGTGCTGTGCGCGCAGCGTCGCAGGATGAACTCGTCGAGGGGTTGCTCGGCAGGCTTGACGCGATGATGGCGCACGGGACGACGACCGCTGAGGTCAAGAGCGGCTACGGCTTAGATACGCCGAGCGAACTCAAAATGCTTCGGGCGATTGTCAAAGCGGGCGAACAATGGGCGGGGACGGTGGTGCCCACCGCGTGCATTGGTCATGCCAAAGACCCGGACGCGGTTGATGCGGTTCGGCGAACGATTGACGAGACGCTGCCGGCGGTGCACGCGGAGTTTCCTGATATTGCGGTCGATGCGTACTGCGAGCAGGGCGCGTGGAGTGTTGCCGAGTGTGCCACGTTGTTCGAGCGAGCGTTAGAGCTTGGGCATCCGCTGCGGATTCATACCGACCAGTTTCATGCGCTCGGGATGGTCGATGAAGCGATTCGGCTCGGCGCAGTGAGCGTTGACCACTTAGAAGCGACGGGCAGCGAAGCGATCGAGCGGATCGGTCGAGCGAGCGCTGACGGCTTGTTCGCGGTGGTGCTGCCATGTAGCGGGTTTCATTTGGACGAGCGGTACGCCGATGGCCGGGCGCTGATCGACGCGGGCGCGAGGGTGGTGGTGGCGACGAACTGCAATCCGGGTTCGTCGCATTGTGTGTCGCTCGCGATGGCTGCGGCGCTAGGCGTTCGGCGGTGCGGGCTTTCGAGCAGCGAGGCGCTGGCAGCGATCACTCGCGAGGGGGCGGCGCTGCTTGGGCTTGAGGATCGCGGGCGGCTCGAGCCGGGTTTGCGGGCTGATCTTGTGGTGCTGGACGCGGACGACGAGCGGGCTTTGACGCACGATTTCGGCGGGAATGTCGTTGAGCGTGTGATGGTTGGGGGGCAGTGGGCGAGGGAGTGGCAGAACTCGTCGTGTCAAAGATGACAGTGGCGGAGCGGGGGCAGTGGTGCTAGTCTGTGGCTGCTCAAGGTGCCGACGGAGATGGCTTCGTTGGTGAAGAGGGAAGTGCGGTGAAAAGCCGCCGCGGACGCGCCGCCGTAACGGGTGCTGACGCCAGCCTATTTGACGCCACTGTTAGCTTTGTTGCTGATGGGAAGGCGGGCTGGCTAAGCCCGGAGCCGGAAGACCTGCCTGGAGCATCTGTCGTCGGCCCTCGCGTTTTTGGGGTCAGGTGGCGATGCGTGCGTGCCCCCTTCCTCGCCCGTATTCCCCTGACATATTCCCTGTGCGAGAGCCTACTCATGTGTTGTGGAGGGTCGTGCTGCGCGTTGGTCGGCACGGTTTGAGCCGATGGTCTGTCATGCCTTTCATAGAGACCTCGGTGGGAGTGTTCGAGATGTTGAAGTTGAATGTGTGTGTTGGTGTGGTGTACGCACTTGTTGGCTCTGCTGCAGCGGACCCCTTTGCGGACATGGTCGTTGATTTTAATGTGGGTTTGGGCGGGGCGGGCGCGGGTTTTGATAACCCGGCGAATGTGTTGGGCGAACCCACCCGGTTTACAGCGCCGGCGAGTCAGTTTGGCGGGCCGACGACGCCTTTTCAATCGGCGTTCGGAGTCGATGAGTTGTTTAGCATTGGCGAGGGCGGGTTTGTGACGGTGCGGTTTGCTGAGCCGGTGCTCAATGATCCTGCGAATCCCTTTGGGATCGATCTGTTGGTGTTCGGCAACTCGTTCTACTTTGACCAGTCGTTCCCCGATGGCATCGCGGGTTCGCTTTCGAGCGATGGCGGCTTGATCGAAGTGAGCGCCAACGGGGTGGATTGGTTTGCGATCCCGGCGGTGGCGGCGGATGGCGCGTTCCCCACGCTCGGGTATTTGGATGTCACGCAGGCGTTCCCGTCACAGGCGGGTTCGGTGCTGAGTGATTTTACCAAGCCGGTGGATCCGAGCTTTGACCCGACGGGTTTGGCGCTTGCGGACATCATCGCGAGCTACAACGCCAGCGGCGGAGGGGCGGGCGTGGACATCGGATCGGTCGGACTTTCGAGCATCTCGTATGTGCGCATCAGCAACGCGATGGGCAGCGGGGTGACGCCCGAGATCGACGGGTTCGCCGATGTGGTGCCCGCGCCGGGCAGTCTTGGTGCGATGCTCGCGGGCGGGCTCTTGATGAGCCGACGGCGCAGGGATGGGGGGGGAGCGCTTCGTGCGTGAATGGTTGGTTTCATTGCTGATGGTCCTTGGCTGCGTGCGCTGTGTGTGCGCGCAGCCGGGGATGATCGGCACCGATGCGGGGCGCGTGGATGTCACAACGGGTCCGGTCGCCGAGCTTGCGGGCGGCCCGGCGTGGGTGTTCCCGGCGAGTGATCCTGGCGTAACGCAGGAGCTTGGATGGGTGGGTGCGAGCCGGGTAGCGATCGATGCGCAGCGGGTGTACGCGATGAGCATTCAGCGCGGTGGCGAACCCGCGCGGCTGATCGCGGTCGATCGGGTGAGTGGGTTGCTGGCGTGGTGGGTCGAGCTGCCCGATGCGGTGTTTGATTCATGGAGCAGCCCGACGTTGGACCGCACCAACGGGATGGTGCTGATTACAACGGGCCAGCCGGGGAGTTTGGATGGGGTGGTTCAAGCGTTTGATTCTGTGAACGGAGTGCTTGAGTGGGAAGTGCAACTGAATCGCGATGTGGTCAATGCGAGCGTGGTGGTGAGCGATGATCTGGGGGTAGCGAACCGCGCGTTCATCGTTGACTATGAAGGGTTTTATCAGGGCGGCACGGGTGCTGCGGTGACGTGCATCAATGTTGATGCGTTCGATGCAACAAACAATCCGCACGAGCCCGGGGACGTGGTGTGGAGCGTTGATCTGTTTGACGGGGCTTCGGGTGCGACGCCGGCATACGCCGACGGGCGTTTGTATGTGGGCACGACGGGCGACACGTTTGCGGGGACGGGGGGGGGGCGTGTGGTGTGTCTGGACGCGGGGGCTGCGTCGGGCGTGTCGGCGGTGGTGTGGGACACCGCCATCGGGGGCGACGACGGGTTCTTTGGGCCGATGAGTGTGAAAGATGATGCAGTGTTCGGGGTGACGTATGACTTCTTTGGGGGCGATCGTTCGTCGCGGTTGGTGAAGCTCGACGCGGCGAGTGGTGCGATTGAGTGGATCGCGGCGAGCGATCGCTCCAGCGTGGCGCCGGTGCCGTTGGAGGATGGGCGGGTGCTTGTTTCAGCGGGGACAGTGGGGTTTGGGAGCGTGCCGAGATTGACGCTGTATGCGGATCACGGGACGAGCGGGGTTGAGCTGTGGGACACGGTGCTCTCGACGTGGGCTGATAACGGCAACGGGCAGATCGAGCCCGGGGAGTATCTGGCTGCGGGCGGCTGGTCGTTTGCGCCGACGGTTCGGATTGATCGTGGGCGGACGCTCGCGGTGGTGGGGCGCGATGGCGGAAGTGGTGGGGGCGGATTGGTGATGGTGGATCTTGGCTTGATGCCCGATGAGGCGGGGTTTGTGGTGGATTCGTTTGCTGGTGTGACGGGCGGGGGTTCGCCCGCAGCGGGCTTTGTCACGGTGTACGCGGTGGGAGATGACGGGATCTCGGTGTTCGGCGTGCCGATATGGGCGGATGTTGATGGGGATGGCATCGCGGATGTGGACGATCTGCGCGCATGGCAGCGGGGGATCGGCCTGCGTGACGTGAACTTAGATGGCGTGGTGAACGCGAGTGATGCGGCAGCTCTCGAAGGGTTTGTGCGTCGCAACGAATGGTGGGACATGATCGCGGGGCGCCGGCCATGACAAGAGACTTACGACGCAACGGGTTTACGCTGATCGAGTTGCTCGTGGTGATCGCGATCATCGCGGTGTTGGTGGGGGTGTTGTTGCCCTCGCTGGGAGCTGCACGCGGGCTTGGTCGCCAAGCGGTGTGCTTGTCGCAGGTTCGTCAACTCGCGATGGGGTGGTCGATGTACGGCGGGGCGTATCAGGATCGAGCGATGCCACTGGCATACTTTGAGCCTGCGCAGATCGGGAACGGGGACGCGGTGTACTGGTTCGGGAGCGACGGGCGAACGAGCGGCAGCATTGACTACGGGGCAGGGCATCTGACGCCATTTTTAGGAGCTTGGCGGGGGGAACGATCGGTGT
>CAYUVO010000042.1:0-20298 GCA_964448185.1 uncultured Phycisphaeraceae bacterium | reverse complement strand
CGGTCCTTAACCCAGCCGTAGCGAAAAACGCCTAGCGGGTCGTCGGACGGAACTCCACACACGCGGGCACAGCGAGCATCGCTTCCAGCGATCACTCCCCGACGGTCGATCCTTTGACCGCCTCCCGCGTTGGCCTCCACCGTCTCCGTCATCCATTCCCCCCCCTTTTTCTCTGCCCCTTTGCTCTGTCACGACACGATCAACAACGTGAAGCCATTGGTCCAAGCGTGCTGCGAGACATGGGGCTGGGGAGGAGGGGGGGTTAGCTACACCCCATCGAGTTGCCGCAGTTGAGGCACTTGTAACAGGTGCCGCTGCGAACGGTGATCGTGCCGCAGACGTCGCACGGCGGGGCATCGGCGGCGCTCTCTAAGGCGATCGAAAGCGCCGAAGCCTGCGTCCCCGCCACCCCCCCTGCCGTCCCAGTTTGCACCGTCACCGCCGCCCCCCCTGCGGCTGTCGAGCCCCGGGCGGTCTTGTTGAGGCCGTCGGTCGCGGGTGAGTCTGCCGATCGTGCGGTCGCGTCGTGCGTATCTGTCCAACGCGGTGTCTCCTTGGTGTGGGGCTGAGGCTGATGTTCAAGATTGATCTGTGGCCTGACAGCGGCATTCACAGGGGGGGTCACAGAATCGCTCTCGGCGGGCGTTGATCGCTTGGGCGCGTTGGCCTCGCGGTATCCCTCGATGAACTGCATGCCCATCCACCGGAAGATGTAGTCCACGAGGCTTTTGGCGAACGGGATGTCGCGGTTGGTGGTCATGCCCGCGGGCTCGAAACGTTGATGGGTGAACTTGTTGACCATGCTCTGTACGGGCACGCCGTACTGGAGCGCGACGCTCGTCGCGGTGCCGAGCGAATCCATGAGCCCGCCGATGGTCGAACCTTCTTTGGCCATGGTGATAAACAACTCGCCGGGCGTGGTGTCCTCGTAGAGCCCGACGGTCAGGTAGCCCTCGTGGCCGCCGACGTTGAACTTGTGGGTGATCGAGTGGCGGGTATCGGGCAGACGCCGACGCATGGGGCGATGGATGATGCGTGTGACTTCCTTCTGCGTCGCGGCTTGATCGCCGGAGGCTGCGGAGGTCGCCGCGTTGGCTACCGACTGTGCAACTTCTTCGCGTGCTTCGCTCTCGCCTGACTCTTGAGCAGTGTCGTCGTCGAGATCCTGATCTACCTTTGATTCGGCGTTGGTATCGGCGCTGGTGCTGAGCGGTTGGCTGAGCTTGCAGCCGTCGCGGTAGAGCGCGTTGGCCTTGAGCCCAAGATCCCAGCTCATGCGATAGCACGCCTTGATGTCGTCAACGGTGCAATCGTTGGCGAGGTTGATGGTCTTGGAGATGGCCCCGGAAATGAACGCCTGGGCCGCTCCCATCATGCGGATATGACCCTCGGGCTCGATGTAGCGGGTGCTCAGCGGGCCGCAGGTGTTGGCGCAATCAAAGACGGGCAGGTGCTCGGTTCGCATGTGCGGCACGGCTTCGACGGTTTGCGTGCCACACACGAGACGGTTGAGCTCGGTGAGCTGCTGATCGCTCAGCCCGAGCTTGGCGAGCAGGTTGAACGAGCGATCGCTGCGGGCCTCGTCGGAGTTATACCCGAGCGCCCGGTGGCCCTCATCCGAGAGACACCAGCCGGTAAAGGCGAACGAGATCTCGAACACGCCCGCGAGCGAGGCCTCGATGGCTTCGAGATCACAAGCGGGGACTCCCTTAGTAGAGAGCCACTCGCGGAGCGACGTCGAGCCATCGACTCCCGTAATGCCTTGGGGCATGTGAACATCAAGACTCATCGTGCCGAGCAATGTGCGGAGCATCACCTCGATGTGTTCCTCGCAATAGCCCATCGCTCGCAGCGCGGGTTCGACCGAGGCGTTGGCGATCTTGAAGTAGCCGCCGCCCGCGAGTTTCTTGAACTTGACGAGTGCGAAGTCGGGCTCGACGCCCGTGGTGTCGCAGTCCATCACCAGCCCGATGGTGCCGGTGGGCGCGATGACCGTGACTTGCGCATTGCGGAAGCCGTGCTCGGAGCCGAGGTCCATCGCCTGATCCCACGAAACGACCGCTCGTTCGAGCAGCTCGCCCGCGTTGGCGATACCGATCTTGCCCGACGCCACGATCTCATGGTCGATCGGCACGGGTCGGATCTTGAGGTCTTCCCATTCGGAAGCGGAACGCTCTACGCCGTGAGCAGCGCGGCGGTGGTTGCGGATGACCCGGAGCATGTTGTCACGATCGGCGACGAACCCCGGGAACGCGCCGTGCTCGGCCGCCAACTCGGCGCTCTTGCGATAGCTCCGGCCCGTGAGCAACGAACTGAGCATCGCGCACACCGATCGGCCCGCATCCGAATCGTAAGGAATGCCCGCTTGCATCAGCATCGCACCCAGGTTCGCATACCCCAGCCCGAGCGTGCGATAGCGGTAGCTCAGCTCTGCGATGCGTTCGCTCGGGAACGCGGCCATCAGCACGCTGATCTCAAGAACCATCGTCCAAAGATCAATGCCGTGCTCGTAGCTCTCAACATCAAACGTTCGAGATTGCGCGTCGTAGAACTTGAGCACGTTGAGCGACGCGAGGTTGCACGCCGTGTCGTCGATGAACATGTATTCGCTGCACGGGTTGGACGCATTGATGCGGCCCGCGTTGGGACAGGTGTGCCACGCGTTGATCGTGCTGTCAAACTGCACGCCCGGATCGGCGCACCGCCACGCGGCGTACCCGATCTCGTCCCACAGCTCGCCCGCGGGCATCGACCACGCCAGCTCGCCCGTCGTCCGGTTGAACGTCTCCCACTGCTCTCCCGCGTCGAGCGCCTCGAAGAACGAGTCGGGCACGCGGAGAGAGTTGTTGGAGTTCTGGCCGCTGACGGTTTGGTACGTCTCACCGTTGAAGTCGTAATCGAGTGTGAGCCCGAGTCGCTCAGCGGTCTGGCCGATGGTTTCGGGGTCGTTCGCCGACGCGGGTTTGTCCGCGATGACGCGCATGCCCTCGACCATCGCCGCGACCTTGATCTCCTCGCGGACCTTCCAGTTGACGAAGCTACGGATGTCCGGGTGGTCCATGTCGAGGCAGACCATCTTGGCTGCGCGACGTGTGGTGCCGCCGGATTTGATCGCGCCTGCTGCGCGGTCACCGATCTTGAGCCAGCTCATCAGGCCCGACGACTTACCCCCGCCGCTGAGCGATTCGTTCGCCGCCCGCAGGTTCGAGAAGTTGGTCCCCGTGCCGCTGCCATACTTGAACAGCCTCGCCTCGCGGGTCCACAAGTCCATGATCCCGCCTTCATTGACAAGATCGTCGCTGATCGACTGGATAAAGCACGCGTGCGGCTGGGGGTGCGTGTACGCATCGTCCGCGAGCCGAAGCTCGCCGGTCTTGGCGTCGGCGATCCAGTGGCCTTGTGCTGGTCGATTGATGCCATACGCCCAGTTGAGCCCGGTGTTGAACCACTGGGGGCTGTTGGGCGCGCACATCTGGTGGACCATCATGTACTTGAGTTCGTCCTCGAACGCTTGGGCGTCCTCGGCGGTATCGAAGTAGCCGTGCTGTTCGCCCCAGAACCGCCAGCAGCCCGCGAGGCGATGGATCACCTGCTTGGCGGACTTCTCGGGCCCAAACTCTGACGAGCCGCGCGTGTCAGCACGCGGGTGCTCTCTCTTCTTATCCGCTCCCTTACGGTCGCGGCTCGTTGAAGAACTGTCCCAATCGTGCGACGCGATGCCGTTGGGCCCGCCGTCCTGTGGCACGCCCGCCTTGCGGAAATACTTGCTGACCATGATGTCGGTCGCGAGCTGGCTCCACGACGTGGGCACCTCGGCGTCGTCCATCTCGAAGACGACGGTGCCGTCGGGATTGCTGATCCGGCTCGAACGCTTCGTCCACTCGACAGTGGCGAACGGGTCTCGGCCGGGCTTTGTGAATTTGCGTGTTATCTTCATGATCGTGCCTGGGCAATAGGGAATAGGCAATGGGCAATGGGCAATGGGAAACAACCACTACTCCAACGAACGAATCAGTCCACCTCGCTTACGCGAAGCCCTCGCTTACTGGACAAACTAACTTTCTTGCAACTGACTGTTTTCATGCAAATACGCGATACACACGCTTTGACTGTCTGTCCCGAATAGTTTTCCTAAAGGTCTTTGACAGCTTGATCTTGTACTCAGAATTGCACGAATGTGGATCGATTGGTTCAAATCCGGCGGCCAACATCGCACCCTTGAACTGCCCATTAGTCATATAGAACGGATGCGGATTTTTCCACGCCTCATACCTCGTTGGAAGTTGATTCTCGAACCAATGTTTCAAGCCGTAGCTTGTTCCTGGACATGAATTCGTGCTCGTGGCGTGCTCGAAGGTGGCCTGTATCCACTGAACCACTGCCGCCTGCCGCTCTTGGAACAGTTTCCGAAAGTGAGCCGGGCGGTTGGTATAGTTTAAGTGCTCTAGCCCCCACACGTAGTCGACCACGGGATCAACCTGCTCAACCGGGACTCCGTTCCGCTCAGCAAACCGACTGATTCGCAATCTGGATATTTGGCTTGTTTGGTTCATTTTAATCCACTTTCGGCAGCGTCAAGCCGCTCTGGTCCTGATACTTCCCGGCCTTGTCCGCGTAGCTCGTCTCGCACACCTGGTCGGCGCGCAGAAAGATCAACTGCGCAACGCCCTCGTTCGCGTACACCTTCGCGGGCAGCGGCGTCGTGTTGCTAATCTCAAGCGTCACCTTGCCTCGCCACTCGGGCTCTAGGGGCGTGACGTTCAAGATCAGGCCGCAGCGGGCGTAGGTGCTCTTGCCCACACAGATCACCAGCACATCTCGCGGCACTTCGATCGTCTCGACCGTCTCGCACAGCGCGAAGCTGTTGGGCGGGATGATGACGTGGTCGCGTCCCGAATCCGCGACATCGACCTCGACCATGAAGTCGTCGCTAAAGCGTTTTGGATCGACGACCGCGACATCGCCGTGGATGGGCGTGGACGAGAAGATCTTGAACCGGGTGCCGACGCGGACGTCGTAGCCGTAGCTCGAGACGCCGTAGGAGATCTTCCCCGGACGTTTCTTGGCGGGCTCGAACGGGTGGATCGAGACGGTGTTTCTGATTTGGCTGTCGCACAGGACGGTCATGCCGTCGTCTCCACCGAGCGGTGTTTGGCCGTCCTGGCCTGCCGCTCGTTGCCTGCATCGGGGCGTCATGCCCTGAAAGTAGCATCGTCAGTGGTTCTTTACCAAACAAATACCTGCCATACTCGCATCGAAACAGCGAGCGGTCGAGATGGTACCACTACCCATCGTGCATGTGGGGAGGCTTCCCACAAAATAGAGTAGTTGACAGGCGCATTGGGTGTTTCCCGAGCGCAAGTTTCGCTGGCAGCCGTGTTTGCAGCGTGTGAAGAAATCCGTAGCCGACTCAGAGTTGCCAAGCACCTGCCAGAGTTGCGCCAAACTTCTGACAGAGTTGCCTGTCAATTGGGCGCAACTGACAGGCTCGATTCGCCGTACCATGCCCAACCCGCCCCCCCCGTCCCCCCTCCACTGCACACATGTACAGTTTGACTCTGTTGGAGCCTCCCGATGCCGATTCCAAGCCCCGCCACCAGCTTCAGCACGCCTCGATCCCGCAGACGGTCCGCGATCACCAGTGGACGCGTGGCGTGCGTGGCGGTGCTCGCAGCAGCGATGCTCCTGCCCGGCTGCGGCGGCAGACCCAAGGGCACCACCATCAAGAGCAAACCCACCGGGATTGCCCGCAAGGTGGATCCGATCCTGCGGGGCACTCTCGGGAGCATCGCAACGACGACCGCAGGCTTACCCACGCTCATCAGCGGCTACGGGCTGGTCGTGGGAATCAACGGCACCGGCGGAGGCGTGCTCGCCGACGACATTGTCACCACGCTCGAACGCCAGATGCAGCTCCAAGGCATCGGTCGCGGAGCGAGCTATACAACAGGCCCGATGGTGGACCCCGCGACTGGACGCCCCAAGACCGCGCGAGAGATTCTCGCCGATCCCAATGTCGCGGTGGTGCTGGTGCAGGCGGTCGTGGCGCGCGGTTCACCCAAGAACTTTGAGTTCGACGTCATCGTCCGAGCCCTCAACGCGACGAGTCTTGAGGGCGGGTTGCTGTGGTCGACGGATCTTCGCCTCGGGCCGCCCGCGTCATTCGGTCGCGTGCAGACCCGCAAGGCGGCCGAGGCGTATGGCCCGATCTATACCAATCCGTTCCTCGAGCCCGATTCAGAAGCTGCGGCGAACCAACCGGTGGGCCGAGTGCTCGCCGGTGGTTTGATGACCGATCCGTTAGCGGTGCAGCTTGCGCTCGATGTGCCTTCGCATGTGCGTGCAACGCAGATTGTCTCAGCGGTCAACTCCCGGTTCCGCTCGGCGCGGTACGACCCGGGGCCGATTGCGCGAGGCCGGAGCGATTCGCTGGTTGATATTCTGATTCCATACGTCTGGCGTTCCAACCCCGGGGAGTTTCTCGGGATGCTCGAACACCTGCAGCTTGATTATCAGTTCCCGGCGGCACACGCCCAACGGATCGTGGCTCTTATACGCAAAGACCCTGCGTTAGCCTCAACCGGTACCGAGCTGCTCGTGGCGTTGGGTGACCCGGCGCTGCCCATGGTCCGCGAGTTGTACGACGAATCATCGCCCGAACTTCGGCTCGCGGGGCTCGCTGCGGGCGCTCGGCTCAGCGACGAACGGGTGGAGGCGGGGCTGATCGAGTTCGCCCAGTTCTCCTCAAACATCGAGCAGCTCGACGCGATCAACATGCTCGGTCGCATCGACGGCGGGCTTCGCAGCAGGCAACTGCTCAAGAATCTGGCTTCATCTGGGCCGGTGACCGTGCGGATCGCTGCATACGCGGCGATCGCCGAGCGTGCCGAGCGTGCCACCATTCGTTCCCAGCCGGGCAATCCCAATGCCAGAGCACACGCCGAGATGAGGCTGATTCATCGCGGGATCGGCGGGTTTGATCGCCGAATGATCGGTGGCGATTCGTTCGATCGGGCGTCGTCGAAGCCACGGTTTATTCTGGATCGCGTGCCTTGGGGCGAGCCGTTGGTGTTTGTGACTCAGCAGGGCAGGCCGCGGGTGGTGCTTATGGGCGAGCGTTTGGAGATCCCCAGACCCACGTTCATCTCGCTGTGGGGAGGCCGATTGGTGATGGTGGCGGATTCATCCGCCGAGCCTTTGCGGCTCGCGTACCGCCGGGGTGAATCCGTCGTGCCCATCACGGTCGAAGACACCCCCACGAGCCTCGATGCCATGCTCGCGATGCTCGTCCGCGTCCACACCCGTGGCGATCCGCGTCCGGGCCTGAGCCTGTCGTATGGCGAAGTGGTCTCGGTGCTCGCGGGGCTTTCGGATCAGGCGGATGCGCCGTGGGCGTTTACGACCGAACGCGACACGCTGACGGCGGCACTCGCCCAGGCCCGCACCGGCCCGGCGTCACGGGTACGCCCCGAGACGACCGCCGATGTGCCCAACCCCGAGAGCCCGGGCCGTCCAGATCAGGCGTTACCCGGGATTCGTGGCCCGGCCGAGCCACGCAAGCCGGTGATCGTTCCGATCGATCCCATCACGGGTGCTCGCCCGCGGCGCTGAGGCTTGGACGCGGACAATCTGTGGTTGACGTCCGAGAAGAACGTCTGATTCGCTACGAACAGTGGTTTTGGTGTACAGTGTGCGCACGTCGGACGCCCATCGAGCGCAGCTGGCTTCGTAGGATGAAGCCGGTGTCTGGCATGACACGGAGGTCGCATGAGGCTGGCAAAGCTCACTGTCAATGGGTTCAAATCGTTCGCGGACCGTACGGAGTTTCTCTTCGACGATTCGCTCACAGGCATCGTCGGGCCCAACGGGTGCGGCAAGAGCAACATCGTCGATGCAATCAAGTGGGTGCTCGGTGAACGCTCGAGCAAGAGCCTTCGCGGCAAAGAGATGATCGACGTCATCTTCGCGGGCTCCGCCGGTCGCAAGCCCTCGGGCATGGCTAGCGTCTGCCTGGCGTTCGACAACCCGATCTTGAACGAAGACCAGCTCATCGCGCTGCGAGGGATACAAGCAGCAGGACCGGCGCAGACTGAAGATGCGACGGACACGCCGGACACCGATGAAGTTCCCGAACGGAACGATGCGACGGACCAGAGTGAGAACCTTGCAACCGAAGACGAAGCGAGCCCGATCGACCGCAAAGCTGCCGCACGCCGGGGGCTGCCGCTCGACGCCGACGAGGTCGAAGTTGAACGCAGGCTCTACCGCGATGGCAAAAGCGAATACCTCGTCAACGGCAAACGCGCACGCCTCCGCGACATCCGCGACCTGTTCCTCGATACCGGGATCGGCGCCGATGCGTACTCGATCATCGAACAGGGCAAGGTCGATGCGATGCTCCTCGCAAGCCCGCAGGAACGCCGAACGATCTTCGAGGAAGCCGCGGGGATCGCCCGCTATAAGCAGCGGCGGATCGAATCACAACGCAAACTCGAACGCGCTCAACAGAACCTTGCGCTGACCCGTCAGGCTCTCGAGAACACCGACCGGCGACTGCGGATGGTCAAGGGACAGGCGACCAAGGCCCGACGCTTCGTCGAGTTTGATGTTGAATACAAGGCGTTGCGCGTCGGCGTCGCGTTCGAGCAGTACGACGACCTGCGGACCCGCGTCGAAGGCTTTACCAGCCAGCTCAACTCGATCAACGCGGTGCGCCATGAATCGCGTGCGCAGGTCGAAGATCTCTCGATTCAGCGAGAGCAGGCCGAGCTTCAACGCACGGAGATCGAATCCGCTTCGAGACGCGCCGAGGAAGATCGGCTGCGTGCGGTCCACGCCCATGAGCGTGCCGACGAACGTCAAGCAACCGCACACAAAGCCATCGCCGAGGCCTCGAGGCTGGCCGAGCAAGACCGCGAGTCGTTGGCTGCGAACCACACTCGCTCCGAGGCGTGTACCACGAGCTTCCGCGATCTGACAGAACAAGTCGAATCGCTTGAAGCACAGGTTTCGCAGGCTGAGCGAGAGCTTGACGAAGCTTCGGGGTCGCAGTCGAAGGCCGCCCAGGCAGCCGCCGAGTTTGCATCGACCGCGTCGCATCGGCGCAGTGCGGTGGCTTCAACAGATCGCAAGCGTGCCGCGGCCGCCGCATCGCTCGAAGGCGATCAGCGCCGGATCGATCAGCTCGTGGCGCACCGCGCAGAACTCACCGCCAAACGCGGCCAACTCACAAGCGAACAAGCTCAGACCCAAGAGAGCACAGCGGCCTCGCTCGCGCAGGCGGCAACGCTCAAGGCGCAGACGCAGTCGTTGGACTCTGAGTTGCAAGCTCAAGAGGCGTTGGCGTCGTCGGCTGGTTCTGATCGTGCCGCACTGGTCGATCAGCTCGCAGCGGGCGAGCAAGCCTCGGCCCGTCTCGAAAGCCGCCACCAGACGCTCGAAGAACTCGTCGCCTCTCGCGTGGGCTTGGGCGACGCCTCGCGCGCAGTGCTCGAAGCCAAGGACAAGGGCGAAGGGTTCGCCGGGGTCATCGCGCCGCTCGCGGATCTGATCGCTACTGACACGGCCAACGCCCGGATTATTGAGTCGGCGCTGGGCGATCTGCTCGGCTCACTGGTCATCGAAGCCCTCGACTGCGTGCCCACTCAAGAAGAACGCCGCTGCCTGCCCGGGCGGGCCACGTTTATCCCGCTCGCACGCATGAACGCGGTCCACAACTCGCGGTATGTGTTCGATCCCGCTTCGATCCCGGGCAAGCGTGTGCTCTCGGCACGCGCCATGGTCCGGCCCAATGTGCCCGCGCACGACCCGATGCACGAACGCATCGCTGCGCTGCTCGATCGGATGCTCGGCGACACGTTTATCGTGCCCGATCTTGAGTCGTCGATGCTGCTCGCTGCGGGTCCGCTCGCGGGCCGAAGGCTGGTGAGTCAGGACGGTTCGGTGCTCGAACCCGATGGCCGGGTGCTCGCAGGCCGCGCCTCTAGTGAGCAAGCCGGGGGCATGCTCGAACGACGCGCTCAGCTCGAACAGCTCGCGGGCGAACTCGCCACCGCCCACTGCTCGCTCAAAGAGCTCCGCGAACAGCTCAGCACGCTCGATCAACGCGCCGCGCAGATCGAGCACGACGCCCAGCAGACCCGCACATTGCTCGCCCAGCGCCAGCGAGAACTCGCAGCGGTCGCCGCTCAGGCCGATCGCTTCACGCTCGAATGCGATCATCTCGGTCGATCGCTCGACGACATCACCCAACGGCTCGATCAGCACGACGAGCGAGCTGCTGCCCTCGGCACCGAACGCGATACGCAGACGCAGCGGCTCGCCGAGCTCGACACGCGACTCACTGATGAATCACAAGCTCTCGAAGCGATCGAGGCCGAGCACGCCGCATCGGTCGCACAAGTCCAGCAAGCCGGCGAGCAGGCCGCCAAGCACCGCGTCGAGGTCGGCAGGCTTCACGAGATCCTGCGCGCGTCACGCCGCGAGATGGCCCGGGCTCAGTCGGACATCGATCAGGCCGCCCGCGAACAGGTCACGATCGCTGCGCGTCTCGCCGAGGCCGAAGCGCGCATGACCGAAGAGCAAGAAGCGATCACGCAAGCCGAGCAGCTCGCCCGCGACGCACTGGCCAAGGCCGCCGAGTATGCGCTCGTCGCCGATCGAACCTCTATCCGGCTTGACGAAGTCCGCAACCGCGTCATCGAGATCCACGCCCAGCTCGACGCGTGTCGCCAGCGGGCGGGCACGATCGAACGCGACTGGAACGCGTTGGAATTGTCTCGCCGCGAGCTTGAGATCCGACGCGAAACATTAGAAGAACGCACGAGCGAGGACCTGTCGCTCGATCTTGAACTCGAGTACGACGACTTTCGCATGATGATCGGCCCGGGCGATGTGACGCGACTCGATCCTGAAAGCGTTGCGCCCCGCATCGACGAGCTGCGCGGCGAGATCCGCAAGCTGGGCAACGTCAATCTTGATTCCATCGCCGAAGAACAAACGCTCGAAGAACGCAACGACGACCTTGCTAAACAAGTCGATGATCTCGACAGCGCCCGCGAGCAGCTCATCGCGCTGATCGACCAGCTCAACGAGCTCTCGAGGCAGCGGTTCACCGACGCGTTCGAGGGCATCCGCCAGCAGTTCGGCGGTCCCGACGGCATGTTCCGCATGTTGTTTGGCGGCGGCAAGGCCGAAGTGCGCCTCATGCCACTGGTCAAAGTCATCGAAGGGCCCAACGGACCCGAGAAGGTCGTCACCGACGAGATCGACGTGCTCGAAAGCGGCATCGAGGTCATCGCCAAGCCCCCGGGCAAAGAGCCCCGGCAGATCAGCCAGCTCTCGGGCGGCGAACGAACACTCACCGCCGTCGCGCTGCTGCTCTCGATCTTCCGTTCCAAGCCGTCGTGCTTCTGTGTGCTCGACGAAGTTGATGCAGCGCTCGATGAAGGCAACGTGGACCGGCTCTCGCGGACCCTCGCCCAGTTCACCGACCAATCTCACTTCATTGTCATCACGCATAACAAGCGGACTATGCAGTCGATGGACCGGCTCTACGGCGTGACCATGCAAGAACGCGGCGTGTCGACACGGGTGAGCGTCAAGTTCGACCACGTCAACGAGGACGGCACGCTCAAGGCGGCGGCTAGCACCGCTCCCGCAGCGCTCTCCGAGCCCGACGACTCGACCGAGATTCCTGCCGAGCCCGTCAAGAAGCTTCCGGCTCAGCGCAGCCCCCCCTCCTCCAAGCCCGCCCCCCCCTCTTCCAAGCGCAGCCCCGTCGCCGAGGCTCTCGCGCGCCTGCGCGACGAGCAGCAGGAGAGCACGCTGACCGTCGAGCACGCCGAGGCCGGTGAGAGCTGAGGCCAGCACGCCTACGCCGGTCATAACGCAATCGAAGAGCGTGATTCCCGTATACTTGACGTATGGTCAACCGCATCCTCGCCATCGCATGGTGCCTCATGGCAATGAGCTGGCTCGCTGGCTGCTCGGGCAAGCCGGCGGGTGAATCGTCCACCGAGATCTTCGAGGCACTGCCCGATCCGCCGAAGCTCGAAGATTGCGGCGACCTGCTCCAAACACTGGACTGGAAGCTCGTCCAGCCAGGAGAGCTCAAGACAGGCGGAGCCCGGGTTGCGATAAGTAGTTTCCTGGACGGACACGCGATGGTGTCCTCGCATTCGGCCGGGTTCAACGTCCGCGGGACGATCAAGATCACCCGCCCCTTCACGATCACCGACGAGGGCATCCCCGCGAAGCTCTATTGCGAGTTCCTCAATGACACAGCGAATCCCGCGACGTACTTAAATCCGGAATTCATCCCGCCGACCGGCCCCTTTGGCTGGGGCAGCCTTCCTGATTGGGTCCTGCCCGCGATCCGGTTCGATGAGTCGACCGGCACCTACTACCTCGTCGAGGGGCGAGAGGACCTCACCATCATTAAAGCGACGTTCGAGGGGACAGCCGCGTTCTGCGAGTGGATCTCGCAGAAGACCGGGTGCGCAGTCCGCCTGCCGACCGAGGCCGAGTGGATGCTCGCGGGCGAACAGTTGAACTGGAACTTCAGGAGGCGCGGGCTCAGAAGCACAGATGCGAACTACTGGGTTCTGGACTACTACTCGCCGGACATCTCATACCTCGTGCAGGAGGACAATCCGCTGGGCCCGAGACTCGGCGAGGGATCGTTCGGGTATTCCTGGACCCACCCGGACCGGCTCTCACGCTCGCTTCCCAGCGCAGGCGGCAATCCCCGGATAGATTGGCCCGATCACGGGGCCGCGTCACACGCCGGGATCAGGCTTGTGCTCGGCGCGTGGCCCGAGGACTGGAAGATTCATGCTCCGCTGCCACGCTGAAGCTGCGCAGAAGACGAGTTTCCCTCCTTCCTCTCCCTCAAGAGAACTCCAGAGGCACGCTTGCTCACGGTGTGGATGCGAAGAGTTGAGAGAAGAAGCTTCATGCCTGCCTCGTTGTGCTCGCAGCGAGTGAGAACGCCGTCGAACCACCCAAAAAACCGCTCCCTGACTCTCGCGGCTCGCCTCATGCGTCGGTTCTCGTCTGGTACCTCCGCCCTACCACCTGTCTTGACGCATTCGCCCGGTGTCACACCTACCGCGCCGCGTGGCACGGCCATCGTGCCACCGGGCTTGCTCGATATGACACTCGGTTATCGGCGCGTGACAGCGGGTGTGCGCACCGCTCCACGCGGCATTGAACGTTCTCCATCAAGTAAGGGAGCGTTTGAGCCGATGATCGAACCAACGCGGCCCTTGTGTTCGGTGAGACGGGCTTCTCGCACGTCGCCAAGACTCCCCCTCGCGGGCAGCCGGGGCTTGTAAAGCAAATCGCGGGATTTGCAAAGTAAGTTCCGGGGCTTGTAGAGCAAATATCAAGACCGCTCCCTAACAGTCGCGGCTCGTCCGAATGTTTCCCCAATAGAGGTTCCTTCCCATGCGCACCGTCCCACGAGATCACCAAGGCCGCATCCAGTTCTATATCAACCACCTCCAGCCGTGGAGTGAGCATGCGCAGCAGCTCGGGTTCAGCGCAGAACAAATCACGGATCTGGCCCAAGCCATCACCGCTGCCCAGCAGGCGTTCGCAGCCGCACAGGCCGCGCGAAACGCTGCGCGCACCGCGACCGAGGCGATGCACAACGCCATCAAGACGCTCCACGACAGCCCCGGACTCGGCAGCGACATGATCGACGCCATCCGTAACCGCGCAAGCTCGACCGACAACCAAAGCTTATTTACGCTCGCCGAGATCCCCGCGCCTCGTAGCGACACCGCCCCGCCGCCGCCGAGCACACCGACGGATATTAGAACCAGCCTACGCCAAACCGGCGAGGTCGAGCTGCGATGGAAGTCCTCGGCCCCGCGCGATACTCAAGGAACCGTCTATCAGATCGAACGAGCGGCAGATGGCAACGCATCAGATGGCCCCTTCGAGTTTGTAGGCATCGCGGGCGAACGTAAGTTTATCGACGCAACGCTGCCCGCCGGTCCCGAGTTGGTGACGTACCGCATCACCGCGATCCGCGGGCGCTCTCGCAGCCAGACGGGGACACACACGATGCACTTTGGCGTGGTCCGACCTGATTCATTCTCACTCACAGCGCCGCCGCTGGCCGCATAGAGCAGCGAGAGACAGTAACTAAGAAAGCTTGAGCGTTCCGACAAGCTCACTCAATGAAGAGACGCCTTGGCGGGCTGCCCACTTAGCAAGACCTTGGTTCACGCGAAGCGCAGCTTTAGGATTCGCAAACGAAGCCGTGCCGATCTGCACACAACTGGCCCCGGCAAGAAGAAACCCGGCGGCGTCCTTCCACGACGACACCCCGCCGCAACCGATCAAGGGCACGCGAGCGTCGCGGGCGACCTGCTGGTAGACGTCATGGACCAGCTTGAGCGTGATGGGGCCGATCGCGGGGCCTGACAAGCCGCCGGTGATGTTGGCCAACCTCGGCGTGCGCATCTCAACGTCGATCGCCATCGCCGGGATCGTGTTGGCGATGGTCAGAGCGTCGGCGCCCGCATCAATCGCGGTGCGCGCCAGATCGGTCATGGTGTGGGGCGTGCCGATGGTGATCGGGCTCAACTTGACAAACAAGCTCTGTTTGCTTGTGGCGGTCCGAACCGCCTTGACCAGATCGGACAGTGCGCCCGGATCGGCCCCGAACTGCGTCCCGCCGTGAACGTTCGGGCACGACACGTTGAGCTCGATGGCGCGCACCTCCCGGGAGTGCTCGGCGAGGCGTGACGCGACGAGCACATACTCCTCGACGCTGCCGCCCGCCATAGACACCACCACCTCGCAGGGCATGTCTTTGATGCGCGGGACTGCTTTCGCACAAAAAGCGTCGATCCCGATATTCGCTAGGCCGATCGCGTTGAGCATGCCGACGCGGGCTTCGATGATCCGCCATGTTTCATTGCCCTCGCGGGGCGCAGCGGTGATCGACTTGGTTACCACCGCGCCGATCTTGGCCAGATCGAGCACGTCGGCCATCTCGTCGAGCGTCCCCGCGGTGCCTGCCGCGAGCATCACGGGTGAGGCCAGTTCGAGAGACGCGAGCTTGGTGGTGAGCACGGTTGGAGGCATCGCGGTCCTGCTTGTGGAGAACGGTCAATCGATCGCTGCGAGCACCGCGAGTTCGGTGAACATCAAAAACCCGTTGTGGAGCATATGGGCTGTGATCGGTGCGATCAGCGAGCCACGCCATTCGCGGAGCAACGCGTACACGACCCCGCCGCTGGCGACCATCACCATGCCGTCGATGGAGTAGGGATGAATCGCACCGAACGCAATCGCGGTGACCACGACCGTCCCCCACATCCCGAGCTTGTGCCGCAGCCACGCAAAGAGACACCCTCGGAAGATCAGCTCCTCGAAGATCGGTGCCCAGAACACCGCGGTCACCGCGCCCAGCAGCACAAGCCCCCACGTGGGTGCGATCGGTGAATCAAACAATGGCAGGTCCACTGTTTCAACCCCGCCCGCTCCAGATCCCGTGTTGACAATCGCAAAGATCATCCCCATCACGATGCCCAGCACAATCGTCACCGCGGTGCTCACGCAGAACCCGGCAAAGCCCCAGCCCACTTCGCGCAGCACCCCGCCATCCCCGAGCGTCCAGCCCGTGTCGGCACGAAAGACCATGCCCGGCACGCCGCGAAGCCGGGGCCAGAGCACCGCCAGAGCCGCGATCCATACCGCGACCTCCGAAGCAACAAAGAACCCGACGCTCGCGTTGCCCTGCGAAGACGTTGCAGCTGCGCCCAGCCCCGAGAACAGGATCGCCCCGATCAGGAACAACACCGTGGCCTGCAAGTACGCGGGCTCAACATCCTGAGAAATCTCGATCGCGTCCGAATCACGATTGACAAACTGCACCAACGCCCAGATCCCGACGACGACCGCCATGATCGAAACCAAGAGCTGAGCGATGCCCACCCCCGCGAACACCGCGAGCAGCCGCAGCCCGCCGCCGGTGATCGCTTCGTCCGCTTGATCGGGATGGAGCTGGGCAAGCGCGAGATCGGCGAACCAGCCGTGGCGTGCGCGCATGGCCTCGCGGCCTGTAATCGTCGGTACTGTTCCATCTTCTACAGCGTGCTCGATCGCTTCGTAGAGTTCACGAAACCACCGCACATCGCCGCGGATCTCGGCGCGCACATCGAGCCGCGCGTCGATGTCGTCAAGCCGGCGCATCGCTTCTTCGGGACCGACCAGTTTGCCCGCAACGACTGCCACGCGGATCTCCTCGGCGGCGGTCATGGCAAACGATGCAATACCTTCGACGACTTCCACTCGTTCATCGAGTTCGATATACACAAATTCGTTGTCGTCGAAACTGTCCTCGATCGAATACAGCCGAACCATCGCCTTGGAAACCACGGTGAGCTCATCGAGCCCGGGCTCGACGAGCCGGGTGGACCACGCATGCTGCTGGCCCGTGCTGCTCATGGTCGATGAGCTCAGCCAGACGCCCCACTGCTGCATCAGGATCAACGCCCCGAGAGCCACCACCCCCACCGCGATCCACGGCAGCGTTTCAGCGCTCGATGCGTTGGGAATCTTCACCTGTCGAGCCATGAGCCGGGTTCTCCGCCAAACCCCGAGGACGGGGTCTGCGTTGCTGTGGCGAGCGGAATCAAAGACCACACGCACGATACCACAAACGCCTCGCGGGCCGCTCCTATGCTCAGCCATGACTGATTCACTGCCCGCTCTTGAAGAACGCATCGGCCGATTCGAGAATCTGCTCGCCCAGGACCCCGACAACGACATGGCCCACTTCTCGCTCGCCGGTGCGTACAAACAGGCCGGGCGCTTCGCCGAAGCCGCCGCCTCGTTCGACCGCTGCTGCGTACTCAACAAAGATATGAGCAAGGCGTACCAGCTCGGGGCCGAGTGCCACCTCGAAGCCGGGAACGAGCCCAAGGCGATCGAGATGCTCACCCAAGGCGTGACGATCGCTTCTGGTCGTGGCGACGCGATGCCGCTCAAGGCGATGACCGAACTGCTCACCAAGCTCGGCGCACCCGTCCCCGAGACCAAAGCCCCGGAAACCAAACCAACCGGTGACTTCAAGTGTCAGAAGACAGGCAAGCTGGGCACGAAGATGTC
The DNA here is from genome assembly GCA_964448185.1 of uncultured Phycisphaeraceae bacterium. Classification (GTDB taxonomy): domain Bacteria; phylum Planctomycetota; class Phycisphaerae; order Phycisphaerales; family UBA1924; genus OFTM382. The sequence goes on along the minus strand of CAYUVO010000042.1, from coordinate 3,168 downwards.
CCACCCGCCCTTCCGCGATGGGCTGGGCCAATGGATCGCTGACACCGTGTCCAAAGAAACCTTCGACGAGTGGATCGGCCTGGGCACCAAGATCATCAACGAGCTTCGGCTTGACCTCTCACGCGACGAAGACGAAGCGGTCTACGACTACGCGATGCGGCAGTTCCTCGGGCTCGACGACGCGAAGACCGCCGAGCTGCGCGGCGGGCCGCCTGTCGAGATCAAACAGGACCAACGCGAGATCATCAGCGACATGCTCAGCCGCGGCGGCCACCTCGAAGACCTCAAAGGCGAGATGCACACCAAGCTGGGCAACTAGCCAAGCTCATTTCCTTCGAGCCGCGTGCGGAAGCTCGCGGTATTCGCCTCGTTTCTTGCGAGGGGGTGTTCTTCCAGTGGCTCGCGCGCCGGGCCTGTGATCCCTTCTTTTTACGGGCACGGCCCGACGAGCCCGAGCAACGCTAAGAAGTCGCCGAAGCTCACTTGGCCGTCACCGCCGTTGAGAGTACCGAAGTCGTCGGCGATATCGCCATCGCAGCCCGGAGTCCCGCCGGGGCAGGGCCCGACCAGCCCGAGCAACGCGAGGAAGTCGCCAAAGCTCACCATGCCGTCGGCGCCGATGGTTCCAAAGTCGTCGGCGATGTCACCCGGGCAGGGCGGAGCCGGAGGGCCGGAGATCACCTGGATCGTGATGCCCTGATCGAGCGCGGGCGTGATGCCGGCGATCTCAGCGGCGTCGATGCGGACGCTGTTATCGGTGAAGCTGATATCCGAGAGATCGATCTGGTCCCAACCGGCTCCGGTGGCGCGGATGATATTGACACCCACGATGCGCGTCCCAGGCACACCAAAGTCGAGATCAAGGAACTCGAATGCGGCGTCGCTTGCCCAGCTCCCCATTGTTATTGACGACTCCACATTGATGGTGTCGGCTTCGAGATCATAAGGGAGGGCATCGGCGAAATCCCACGTGCCGTCGGCGTCCGGTCCTACCAGCGCCGTGTCGTTGTTGCTCGCGAACAACGAGCCGAAGGCGTAGAGGTCCGCGATGTAGTCGTCCCCGATGAGGCTCGGGGGGGGAGCGCTGATGAGCTGGACGGTCACCGTCTGGCCCAACGCGACCGCTGCTCCGACGATCTTGGAGGCGTCGATCGTGACGCTGGTGGCCGTGAATGACACGTCAGTGTTGTCGATCTGGTCCCAGCCCGCACCGGCGGCGTTGGTGACGATCACCCCGACGATCTCAAAACCGGCGGGCAGGAAGTCGAGATCAAGGAACTCGAACTCGAGGCCGTCAAGCCAGGAGGTGCCATTGATAAGCGAGCTTACGGTGATGGAGGAGGCCTCGACGTCGTGGCCGAGCTCAGCGTTCCATACGCCGTCGGGGTCCGGTCCCGCAAACGCCGTGTCGTTACTCGAGGCGATCAATCCCCCATTCCTCAGCAGGTTCGCGATGTAGTCGTCCCCGATGAGGCTCCGTGCGGGGCCGGTCAAGAGCTGGACGGTCACCGTCTGGTCGAGCGTGCGCGCTGCTCCGCCGATTTCGGAAGCGTCGATCGTGACGCTGTTGGCGGTGAATGACACGTCAGAGTTGTCGATCTGGTCCCAGCCCACGCCTGCGACGTTGGTGACGATCGCTCCAATGATCTGCAAATCGGCGGGCAGGAAATCGAGATCAAGGAACTCGAACGCAAGGTCCTCAACCCAAGAGGTGTCATTAATAAGCGAGCTCACGGTGATGGTGTCGGCCTCGACGTCATAGCCGATCTCACCGACCCAGTTGCCGATGGCATCCGGGCCGGGCAACGCGGTGTCGTTATTGGTGATGATCACTCCCCCGTCCTTCAGCGCGTTCGCGATGTAGTCATCGCCGATGAGGCTCGGGCCGGTGATGAGATGGATGGTCACCGTCTGGTCGAGCGTGCGCGCTGCTCCGGTGATCTTGGAAGCGTCGATCGAGACGCTGTTGGCGGTGAATGACACGTCAGAGGTGTCGATCTGGTCAAAGCCCGCGCCTACGGCGTTGGTGACGCTCACCCCGACGATCTCCGAACCGGCGGGCAGGAAGTCGAGATCAAGGAACTCGAACGAGAGGTCGCTCACCCAAGTGCTGCCACTGATAATTGAGCTTACGGTGATCGAGGAGGCCTCGACGTCATAGCTGAATGCACCGAACCAGGTGCCGATGGCATCCGGGCCAACCAGCGCGGTGTCGTTATTGGTGCCGAACACTGCCCCGTTAGCAAGCAGGTTCGCGATATAGGCGTCGCCGATGAGGCTCGGGGCTGCGGGGCCGGTGATGAGTTGGACGGTCACCGTCTGGTCGAGCGCAGGCGTGATCCCGGCGATCTCGGAAGCGTCGATCGTGACGCTGTTGGCCGTGAATGACACGTCAGAGTCGTCGATCTGGTCCCAGCCCGCGCCTGCAGCGTTGATGACGCTCACCCCGACGATCTCCACACCGGCGGGCAGGAAATCGAGATCAAGGAACTCGAACTCGAGGCCGCCGGACCAATTTCCCACCGTGGTTGCCGACTCCACATTGATGGTGGCGGCCTCGACGTCATAGCCGAGCGCACCGAACCAGTTGCCGATGGCATCTGGACCCAGCAGCACGGTGTCGTTATTGGTGGTGAGCACTGCCCCGTTCACAAGCACGTCCGCGATGTAGTCGTCGCCGATGAGGCTCTGAGCGGTGGCAACAGGGGCAACAGCGGCCAAACACAGGACGATCATCGCATACATCTTCTTCATCGCGGGCTCCTGTTTGGGATTGAGCACCATCCTACCAGCACGGACCCGCCCGCTGCAAGGACATTCTGCCCCCGCTGGGGAGAGGGAGGCGGATCGTCGGCTCTTGCAACGTATTGGGAGGCGACAGATTCATATGCACCAAGAGCAAAGTCATATGATTCCAGAGCAAAGTCATATGAGCGCAGAGCAAAGTCATATGACTTCAGAGCACATCCATATGATTCCAGAGCAAAGTCATATGCGCGCAGAGTAAAGCCATATGGATCAAGAGCTAAAAAGCATTGATGCACGATTGTTTTTGAACTTTCTTCGAGACCCGCTCAACTCACACGCCCACGGGGACGATCAACGACTGCAGGCAGAGCCTCTTGCCCTACCCCACCCAGCCCCACCCAGCCCCACCCAGCCCTACCC
>CAYUVO010000041.1:0-20306 GCA_964448185.1 uncultured Phycisphaeraceae bacterium | reverse complement strand
CCCCCCCCCCCCCCCCCCCCCCCCCCCCCCCCCCCCCCCCCCCCCCCCCCCAAGTGTTAGGCCGAGAAAAACCCGAAATTATTACAATACAGGGCTTTCCCTGCGTCCTTACGCCTTTGGCCCTGCCTTGCGGACGTCGTCGGGCATATCAAACTTCGCATCGTTCGTGCGGAACTTCGCAGCAAGTTCGCGGGCTGTCTTCTCATATTGCGCGCTGTCCGCCCACGTCGAGTCCGGGTGGAGCACGCCCGAGGGCACGCCGTCGACGTGGCGCGGAATGAGCAGGCCGAAGATCGGGTCTTCGTCGAACTCTTCGCGTGCGAGCGTGCCGCTCTGGATGGCCGAGACCATGGCGCGGGTGTATGAGAGCTCGAAGCGTTTGCCCACGCCGTAGCCGCCGCCGGTCCAGCCCGTGTTGAGTAGCCAGACGTTGACGCGGTAGCGTTTGATGCGTTCGGCGAGCATCTGTGCGTATTCCATCGGGGGCCGGGGCATGAACGGGCCGCCGAAGCACGGGCTGAAGTTCGGTTGTGGCTCGGTGACGCCCGCTTCGGTTCCCGCAAGCTTTGAGGTATACCCGTTGATAAAGTAATACATCGCCTGCTCGGGAGTAAGCTTAGAAACCGGGGGCAGCACACCAAACGCATCGGCGGTCAAGAAGATCACGCTCTTAGGATGCGTGCCAACGCTCGGGATCACCGCGCCCGGGATGTAATCAACCGGATATGTAACACGGGTGTTCTCGGTAATGGAGACGTCGAAGTAGTCCGGCGTGCGTGTGGCCTCATCGACCACGGTGTTCTCGAGCACGCTGCCAAACCTGATTGCGTTCCAGATCTGCGGCTCGCCTTCTTCGGTGAGCTTGACGCACTTGGCATAACACCCGCCCTCGAAGTTGAACACGCCTTGGGGGCCCCAGCCGTGCTCGTCGTCGCCGATGAGCGCACGCTGGGGGTCGGCCGAGAGCGTGGTCTTGCCTGTGCCCGAGAGCCCGAAGAAGAGCGACACGTTGGTCGGGTCGGACTTGGAGACGTTCGCCGAGCAGTGCATCGGGAACACGCCCTGATCGGGCATGTCGTAGTTCATGGCATAGAAGATGCCCTTCTTCATTTCGCCGGCGTACTCGGTGCCGATGATGACCACCATCTTGCGGGTCAGCGATTGAACCACGAGGATCGGGCTGTCAACGCCCAACTCTTTCTGCTCGGCCTCGGTGAGCTTGTGACGCCCCGCGTTGAGGATGGTCCAGTCGTGGGTCCATTCTTTGCTGCCGCCAGCTGCGGGTGATCCGGGCTTGATGAACAGCGTCTCGGCGAACAGCGCGTGCCACGCCTGCTCGGTGATGACCTTGACCCCGAGCCTGTGCTCGGGGTCGGCCCCCGCAAAGCCCTCGAACGAGAACAGCTCTTTTTGAGCCGACAGGTGCTTGGTCGCGATTTCGACCGCTCGGTCAAAGTTCGCGGTGCTCACGGGCTGGTTGACCTTGCCCCACCAGATGGTGTCGTGGATCTCGGAGGTGTCTTCGAGGTACTTGTCGGTGGGGCTTCTGCCGGTGCGGTCGCCGGTCATGCAGACCACCGCGCCGTTGTCTGCCAAGTGGCCCTCGCCCAGGAGCAAGACCCGCTCGACGAGCTCGGCGGTAGACAGATTGGTGTGAACTTTATCAGCAGAGATCGAGAGTCCGGTTGAGAGCGTGGTCATGGCGATCCATCTTCCTGTGCAGGGGTGCCCGGGTCTGGTCGAAACGGTATCGGCCCAGCCCGTTTGTTCTGGTTTCATCGCATTCTATGGACCTCTAGGGGCACAAATCCGGCAAAAACCTGCCGCGATCGGCACGAAAGCCTTGCCCATCAAGGCCCGTCAAAGCTTTGTATCGGCGGAATCCCGCTTGTGATCTTTGGGAGTTGGGCATGCTGCGAAGTATTGCCTGAGCACTCACAACGCTCTATTGTCTGGCAATCGCAGTTCGGCTGCGTGTGTCGGCGATTGTAGCTCAGTTGGTTAGAGCACCAGGTTGTGATCCTGGGGGTCGCGGGTTCGATTCCCGTCAGTCGCCCTTTGTCTTTGCCATTTCCGAACTCCCTGTAGACCATTTATGCTGCACGGGATTGTTCGAGATCGTCGCAGGCACCCACTACATTGAGAAGCGACCGGATCGATTTCTCGATGCTCTTCGACAGCGCAAGCTCCTCGGCCGCGTCGCCCGCAATCGGGACGATGGATTCGAGCCCGCCCTGCTGAGCCAGCGCCCTGATCTGTTCGCACAGCGAGATGCAGCGAGGGACGTCTTCGAGCCCCAAAGCTGCACTGAGGTCGCACCCAAGCTGCGAGAGTCGTTTGGGCAGGGGCACGGTGCCTGCCTGAGATTCGAGCTGGTTCGCCGCATCGCTCGTTGAGCTGTGCAGGGTGAACTCGGCGACCGCTCGCAGCAACAGATCCTGCTTAATCGGTTTGGAGATCATCGCATCGAGCCGCATCGCGAGCGCTGCTGTTTTGATCTCGGGTGAATCAGAGGGTGCGGTGATGACCAGCGCCACGGTCGAGCCCTGTGATCGAATCTGGGCTACGAGTTCGGCTGGAGTCGGATGTTCGATCGCTTCGGAGATCAGCACAAGGTTCGTCTCGGGGGTCAGGGCGACAAGCCCCGCTTTGCCGTCATCGACCTGCTTGAGCTTGATGCGGGTGCCACGCAAAAAGTGTGACACGAGCCCCTGATCGACCTTCGAGGGTTCGATGTGCAGCACCGTGCCTTCGAGCTGATCGGGATCGATCACCTCGCGGCTAAACGTATCGCACAGCAGATCAAGCCCCACAAAGTCACGCACACTCAGCGGCTCATCGAACTGAATCCCGACATCGTGCACCTTGCCGCCGCGGTGCAAACACCTGCGCACCATGCCCTTGATGGTGACGTCGCCCTTGTCCGGGTGGGGCAGCACGACCCGCACCGCCGAGCCCGGATGCAGATACGAAGCGTGCAGCAGCCCGACGCCGCCGCAGGAGAGATTCCGGCAGACGACCGGGAACTCCGCGAGGCTCCCGCCGGGATGGATCACCAACAGATTCACATTGTCGATGCGGTACCGCCAGCGGGTGAACTCTCGCTGGGTCGAGGGATTACCCGCTGCTCCGTCGGAGTCCATGCGATCGAGCATGGATTCGATCTCGCGCGGCGACAGGCCCAGCGTGTTACGCCGACCTCCGCCGCAACGTGCGGTACCCATTGACTTTGCATCCCGGACGCTGCGGTTTGGTGAGATCCTTGCCAAGTTGTGCTCCCCATGAGTCTTGAGGTTGGCACGCCCAGAGCGGTGCGTACTTTCCCTCATATGCTCATCGGGTTCATCGGGCTGTTTGGGATACGTCTTGACCTTGGTCAGCAGAAACCCGAGCAACTCGGACCAAGCTGCTTCGGATCAGCTCATCACGCAGCCTGCTGCCCGGGCTGGGCTTGTTCGCACGCGGTCGAGAGGTCCAGCAGCACTCGGATACATGCCTCAACATCTTTGGTCTCGGTGAGATCCTCGCTGGCCTTCTCGGCGAGAGTGGCGATGTCCTCGAACCCTGCTCGGCGTCCCACATTGCGGAGCTGGCCGACCACGTTCTGGGTCGTATCCATGTCGTTGGCGCCCAACGCTTCGTTGAGTTCCATAGCGAGCGATCGAAGCCGTTCGATCATCGCTGCGACAGCCTCGCCCTGATTCCCCGAGCCGTCGGCACTCTTTGACGTATTGTCCAGCAGGAACTCGGCGAGCGCCCGCATGAGGATCTCTTGGCCGATCGGCTTGGTGAGCATCGCGTCGAGTTTGAGCGATGATGCGAGCGAAGCGGTCTGGGGCGACGCGGTCGCTGCGATCAGCACGATCGACGCCATCGAGCCCTCGGCTCGAAGCTGCATGACAAAGTCGAACGCGGTCGGGTCTTCGAGCTGATCGCTCAGCATGATGACATCGGTGGGTCCGCGCGAGAGTTCGAGCCCTTCGGTCCCGGTCTCGGCTTGGCGAAGCGTGATGTTGGTGCTCCGTATGAAGTGCTGAACAATCTTGCGATCCAGCGCCGAAGGATCGACGTGGACCACGTTGCCGCTGAGCTCTTCGATGTTGATCGACTCGCGGCTAAAGCAGTCTGAGAGGATGTCCATCCCCAATGCTTCGCGCACGTTGATCGCTTCTTTGAACTCGATCCCGATGTCGTGGATCTTGCCCTCGCGGTGGACACATCGGCGAACCACGCCGTCGATCTCTTTGGACGTAGCCCCGCCCTGCATCTCGAGACAGACACTGACTTCTGAACCGGGATGGACGTAGTTGCTGTGCAGCACGCCCACGCCCCCGCTCGAAAGATTCCGACAGATCACGGGGATCTCCACCACACTCCCCCCCGGATGCGTCGTTCGCATAATCACACGTTCGAGCCGAAACTTCCAGCGGGTAAACTCGCGGTTGACCGAGCCCGAAGCGCCAGCGGCATCAAAGCGATCGAGCAATGTTTCGATCTCTTTGTGCGACAAACCTAGCGAGTTGCGGCGTCCCGATGACTGGTCTGATGGTGCTGGCATTCGTGATTCCCTCTGGCGTGACACACACTGGGCACAGCTCGCACGCTTCCACCGACGGCAAGCTCCCAGTGCCAGTTCCATCGACGTGCCACACCCGATACTGATGTATAGCACAGGCAAAGATGCGCATCGGGAATCAATACCAAGCGTTCTCGGTCGCCCTGAACAGTGCCGTTCGGGTTCGGGTTGTGAGGGATGTTCCAGATGTCCAGTCGTTGTCACCCTTGCGTTCGGGCGGGACGCACAACGGAGTTAGACGTCGAGGTTCTTGACCTCGAGCGCGTGCTCCTCGATGTACTTCCGGCGGGGTTCGACCTGATCGCCCATCAGCGTGCTGAACAAAGAATCCGCATCGCTGCCGACGTCCCACGTCACACGCATCAGCGTGCGGCGCGAGCAGTCCATCGTCGTTTCCCACAACTGCTCGGCGTCCATCTCGCCCAGACCCTTGAACCGCTTGATCTCCATGCCCCGCCGACCGATCTCGTGGAGCTTCTCAAGGATGTCCGGCAGGTTCGCAGCCTGCACCTCGCGGGTCGCCGGTTCGTCCGCATCCGAATCACTCGAACGCCCCTTGGGGGGCAACACCCACGCATAGCGAGCGGGCAGGTATGCACCCGTGATCGATTCCTCACGGATCAGCGCATAGTCCTCGATCCGCAGCCCGAGCTCATCAAGCGTATGGATCAACGCGGCAAGTTCGCGGTTCTCGTGCAGCTCACGGACCACCGCGAGGGGCGCATCGGAGATTGCTTCGTCCTCTTTTGGCTGAGCCTTCGACTCGGTTTCCTGGGACTCGCCGAGATCAGCTTCACCCGCATCTTGTGCATCGGCGGCGGTGTCTTCTTCATCTTCATCGCCCGCATCGGCGAGCCGGAGTCCCTCGCGTTCAACGATCGCGAGCGCCTGCGTCTCGCTCCATGCCGCCCGGTCCTCAGCCTGCCACGACACCCGGTGCGTCGGCAACCGGTCATGGCCCTCGGGGTCGTGCTCGCGTTCAGCGAGCAGGTCTAGGAACGGCGTGCCCCGCCGACCGACGATCTCAACAAGATCCAGCAATCGGCGAAGCGTGGTGACCGCGCGTTGGAGTTCGGTGCCGCTGAGCTCTCGCTCGATCTTCGGCTCGGTGACCTCGGAGCGCTCGTCCCAGTCCTCGACCGTGCGCACACGCAGCCTCGCATCCTCAAGCCCGAGCTTGGTGAGCGTGTCGGCGAGCTCTCGCTCGTTGAGCACATACTGCGTTTTGCGGTTGCGAACGATCTGGAACAGCGGCGGCTGAGCGACAAAGATCCGCCCGCGACGGATAAGTTCAGGCATCTGCCGAAAGAAAAACGTCAGCAACAACGTGCGGATGTGGCTGCCGTCAACATCGGCGTCCGTCATGATGATGATCCGTCCATACCGCAGTCGGCTCGCGTCAAAGTCCGCGCCGATGCCGCACCGCAGCGCGCTGATGAGCGTGCGGATTTCCTCGAACGCGAGCATCTTGTCGAGGCGTGCCTTCTCAACATTGAGCAGCTTGCCCCGCAAAGGCAAAATCGCCTGCGTCTCGACATCCCGGCCCTGCGTGGCGCTGCCACCCGCAGAATCACCTTCGACGATGAACAGTTCGCTGCGGTCTACGTCCTTGGTCTTGCAGTCCCGCAGCTTGTGCGGCATCGACCCGCTCTCGAGCGCACTCTTGCGCCGCGTCAGCTCGCGTGCCTTGCGCGCCGCCTCGCGTGCCTGGGCCGCCATCACCGCTTTGAGGCACAGCTTCTTGGCTTCGGAGGGGTGCTCCTCGAGCCATGTATCAAGCCCGTCCTGGATCGCTTGACCCACGAAGCTCTCGATCTCCGGGTTGAGGAGTCTTTCTTTGGGCTGATTGTTGAACGCCGGTTCGGGCAGCTTGACGCTCACGATCGCGATAAGCCCTTCGCGGAGATCATCGCCTGTGGGCGTGGGGTCTCTTTCGCGGATGATCCCGCTCTTGCGAGCGTAGTTGTTGATGGTTCGCGTGAGCGAGGCTTTGAAGCCTTGCCCGTGAGTACCGCCATCGACGTTGTTGATGTTGTTCGCAAACGTCAGCAGCGACTCGCTGTACCCGTCGTGGTACTGCATCGCGACCTCGCACACAAGATCCTCTTCGGGTCGTTCGCGTATGACGTGAACCAACGAGCACACGGGAGTTTTTCCGACCATCAGGTGCTCGATGTATTCGGGCAGCCCTCGATCGGCCTTGAACTCGGAGTGCTTGGGCTTGCCGTCCTCGTCCACCCGTTCGTCGTGGAGCTTGATCGTCACGCCCGGGTTCAGGAACGAGAGCTCCCGAAGCCGTGTAACAAGCGTCTGGTAGTTGAACGTCGTATCGGGAAAGATCGTCGGGTCCGGGTGGAACGTCACCGCGGTGCCCCGCGTGCGTTTGGCACCCGCCGGGATCGGGCCGACCACGGTGAGCGGTTCGATCACGGCCCCTCGGCTAAACACGATCCGGTAGATCTTGCCATCGCGGTACACCTCGACCTCGCACCGATCACACAAAGCGTTGACGCAGCTCACGCCCACGCCGTGGAGCCCGCCCGAGACTTTGTACGCGCTGTCTTCTTCGCCGAACTTGCCCCCCGCGTGGAGCTTGGTCATCACGATCTCGACTGCGGACTTGCCGTTGAGCGTTGGGTCTTCGTGCGTGACCGGACCAACGGGGATGCCCCGTCCGTTATCGACCACGCGGACCGTTCCATCGACGAGCACCGAGACGCTCACCATCGTGGCAAATCCCGCCATCGCTTCGTCGATCGAGTTGTCAACCACTTCGTACACCAGGTGGTGGAGCGCTTTGAGACCCGTGCCGCCGATGTACATCCCGGGGCGTTTGCGGACCGCTTCGAGCCCTTCGAGCACCTTGATCTGGTCGGCACCATACCCGTCGTTGGCGGTCGTATCGTCGGCTTGTTGGGTCACGTTCGAGGCTCCCTCGGGATCACCCTCACAGCGGGCAAAGAACTAGCGTTCATAATCGGTGCGCAGCCCCCTTTGGCGCGGCCCAAATCATAGGAACCAAACCCCGCCAAGTCGCATCAATTGAAGACCGAATGAGCCTCTGGCGTGCCTTTGTGCAACCCGAAAAAACCGGCCCCAAACACCCAAAAATCCCGGCTCGCACTCACGGCTCGATGAACACGAGCGACCCGGGCATCAACAGCTCATACACGAGCGAAACGTCCTGTTCACCCATGCGGATGCAGCCCATCGAGCGCTGTTCACCGATCGAGTCCGGCTCGATCGTGCCGTGGATGCCGTAGCCCGTCTTGATCGCGTCGGCTCCGAGCCCTTCGAGCCCGATCCAGCGTTCACCGATCGGGTTCATCTTGTTCTCCGCATCGAATCGTTCGCCCGTGCGGGGATTGACCCAGTGCGGGTTGATGAGTCGGCTCTCGGGCCTCACCGCAAATGACCCCGTGGGAGTCGAATCCCCCTCGCCCAGCCCGACACCCGCGCTCAACACAAACCGCCACGCAGCCCGGTTGGCCGCAGGTCCCGCGAAGAGATCAATCCGAAACTCGCTCTTATGGACCACCGCATGGAACGGCCCCTTGACCAGCTTGATGGTCTGGCCGACGCGAATCTTGCTGGGGTCACTGATCCGGTTGATGCGTTGGATCAACCGCCAATCCACGCCCAGCTTCTCACGCGAGGCGATCCGGCTGAGTGAATCGCCCGGCTCGACGACGTACCCATGAGTCAATGGCTCGCCTTCAAAGATCGTCGGCCCGAACAACAGCGTCGCATTGAGAGCGCTCAGTGCTGCGCGCGCATTGGCGGCGGCGGCACTCGGCCCGGCGCTGTGGACCACGCCGTCGAGGATCTGTCTGGCCGCCGAGGGGCGATCTCGCTGAACTTCCGCATCGGCAGCACGCATCGCCTGCACGACCGCGTTGTCGTCCGATGCGCGAGGCCGGGGCTGGGTTCGCGGAGCGGGCTCGGCCTGAGCGGGCGAGCGGCGTTCGGGTTGCTGGCTCTGCGCGTCGAGGGCTGCAGCGAGCGGCGAGGGCGCCGAATCAGAGTTGCGATCCCGGCGGGCCTCGCTCAGATTTCTGCTGCCGGTGCCCGTCGGCTCGTCAGAACCGTTCGTGGGTGAGACCGGGTCCGTGCGTCTCTCGGCCACGGCGGGTTGGTCAGTCGTGGTGGGGTTGGAGGGAGTGGGGGGAGCGATGCCACGAGTACCAAGGGTTCGGCCCGCCATCGGCCTGCTCAGCGCATCGCGCGGCGGTGGGGTGTCGGTGTTCGTCGAGACGTCCTGCGAATCAGCGTCATCGACAGCACCCCCGAGCAAGCTAAAGCCCGGGCCGAGCAAGACCCATGTGCCCGCAGCGAGCACGGCGACGACGACGATCAACAGCAGCAGCGGCCTGCGAGATTTGCCCCGACGCCGCCTGCGTGAACGGGTGAACGTCCGAGCAGCCGTGTTCGATGAGCGAGCAGATTGTGAGGGCAGAGTCATTGGCCACCTACAGCGTTGCGTGTCCCGATCCTCACGACCCCAGCAGGGGTCACGACCGCGTCCATCAGTTGATCGTGGGGTTCGCGGGGCACCGAGTCCACTCTCACAGAGAGAAACTGGTGGGTAAATCCAACCCCGATGGTTCGCACCGAGTCCGGGGCACCTGCCAGAAAGCGGTCATAGAACCCGCCGCCTCTGCCCAATCGCCCACCAACTGCATCAAACGCAACGCCCGGAACCACGACCGCATCGAGCGAGTCCCGCTCGTATACCTCTGCATCGGCTGGCGGCTGCCTGATCCCCGGGCCTTTGAGCTCGAGGGCCGATTCGTCGCCCGAGTACGCATAAGCGACCATCTGTTGCTTTGTCCAGTCCACCCGTGGCAGGGCGACTTCGATCTTGCGATCCATCAGCCAACTCGCCAGGGGCCACACGTCGACTTCGCTGCTCGTCGGGACGTAGAGCATCACCCGCGGGCAGGGTTCGAGTTCGCTGCTCAGCCATCGGCAGATCGATCGGGACTGATCCCGAAGCTCGCCTTGCGTGAGAGCTTGCCCGAGTGCCTTCATCTGTGCGCGCAGCCCGTCCTTCTCTGCGCTGATCCGCGTCATAGCACCATTCATCGACCGATCCCCGCTGCTCGCATCACTCTGCCGCCCCACCGGCTCAATCCCCGCGCCTCCGGCGTTCACGCTGGCTACGGAGCTTTTCAAGCCGATCACGCATCGCAGCCTCGGCCCCCTGAGCCGTCGGCTCGTAGTACCGCTTCTCAACCCCAAGATAATCCTGCCCGCTGCTCCCGCCCGGTGAGTTGTGCGTGTACTCGTACTGCTCGCCCTTGCGGTCCCGCAGCCGAACCCCCCTCCCGCCCCCCCTCCCGTCCCCCTCGCCAGCATTCGAGATCGGCGACGAGTTGGGATCTCTTAGATGCAACGGCACGGGCAGCGTCCGCCCCTCGCGGACGTCCTCAAGGGCTGCCTCGATGGCTCGATAACTCGCGTTGCTCTTGGGTGCCAATGCCAGATACGTCACGCACTGGGCCAGTGTGATTCGGCCCTCGGGCATCCCGATGCGTTCGAGCAGCGACCAGCACGACTGAGCAACCACGATCGCATGAGGATCTGCGTTGCCCACGTCTTCGCTCGCGAGAATCGCCAATCGCCGGGCGATAAATCGTGGATCTTCGCCCGCTTCGAGCATCCGTGCGAGCCAGTAGAGCCCGGCGTCGGGGTCGGAGCCACGGATGGATTTGATGAGTGCGCTCGCGGTGTCGTAGTGCCCGTCGTCGCCATAGACCGCAGCTTTGCCCTGAATCGAATCTTCCGCGATTTCCAGCGTGATATGGATTGGATGAAGAAGACTCGCGTCCGGTTCTTCGTCGTTGTTGCCTTGTGTGTGCGCACGCTGGCAGCTGAGGACCGCGACTTCGAGGGCGGTGAGTGCTCGTCGGGCGTCGCCGTCGGATTGAATCGCCCAGAGGCGGAGGGCTTCGGGGCTCGCGGTGATGGAGTGTCCGCCGTAGCCGTGCGCGGGGTCGCTGAGCGCGCGCCGGAGGACCGCCTCGGTGTCTTCGATGGCCAGTGGTTCGAGCCGGAACAGAGTGGACCTGCTGACCAACGCCGCGTTGCACGCGAACAGCGGGTTCTCGGTGGTCGCTCCGACGAGTGTGATGAGCCCGCGCTCAACGTCGCCGAGCAATACGTCCTGCTGGCTGCGGTTGAAGCGGTGGATCTCATCGAGGAACAGGATCGTTCGGCCTTGTCCGATCTCTACCCTGCGGGCGGCCTCGGTGAGAATCTCGCGGACCCGCCCCACGCCGACTGAGGCTGCGTGTTCGCGGACGAAGGTGCGCCGCGTGTGATTGGCGATGAGTTCTGCGAGGGTGGTTTTGCCCGTGCCCGGCGGGCCGTGAAGGATCAGGGAGGTGATGGCGTCGGCTTCGAGCATTCGGCGGAGGAGCTTGCCCGGAGCGAGCAGGTGCTGTTGGCCCGCGAGGTGATCGAGCGTGCGCGGCCTCATCCTCGCGGCGAGCGGTTCGACCCCGGCGCGTGCCGCCTGGCGTTTGGGAGCCCAGAGATCGGTGACGGAGTCCATTGCGTTCATCTCGTCATGGTAGTGTTCGGGTCGTGGGAGCTGGCACTCAATCTTGTGGGGCGGTTAGATCCTCGGGAAACACCCAAGACCGCTCAGATAGAACAGGAACGTGGGGCTTTGGAGTGGATCGAAATAAAGCGGTCGCTAACATCGCCCGTGATTGCTCTCCTTTGGGCCATTTCTATCGCTGCGCTCTGGTGCGGCTGGGCGGTGCTGACGCATCTCGCCCAGAGCGGCCCCCGAGAGGATGTTCTTACGGACGTAGTGACCCGGGTCACCCATGTCTATGTGCGAATCGTCCACAATCTGCACGTCGAGGGGCTCGAGAACCTGCCCGCTTCCAACACCCCGGGCAAGCTGGTGGTGGTGGCGAATCACACAGCGGGGGTCGATCCGCTGTTGATTCAGGCGGTCTGCCCGTTCTTTGTCCGCTGGATGATGGCCAAGGACATGCAGTTGCCGCTGTTCGGGATTTTCTGGAACTGGGCCGACGTGATAACGGTGGATCGCTCTCAGCGCGAAGTGGGCGGCACACGCGAAGCCATCCGTCATCTCGCAGATGGTGGCGTGGTCGGGATCTTTCCTGAAGGCATGCTCGAACGCCCGCCGCGAGAGCTGATGCCGTTCATTCCCGGCATCGGTGTGATCGTCAATCGGTCGAAGGCCCCGGTGTTGCCGGTGATTATCGAGGGCACGCCGCAGGTTGATCCGGCGTGGTCGAGTCTTTGGCGTTCGAGCCGGAGCACGATCCGGTTCATGCCGGTGATCCAATACGACCAGCTTGGGCTGCGGTCGAGTGCGATCGCAGATGATCTTCGCAAGCGGTACGCGGGCTGGACGCAGTGGCCCATGAACGACGACCCGCCGCCGACCTTTCCGGGTGGCAAGTCCAAGGGTGCTCGTGCGGATGTTGCGACCGTCTGACCTACGACAACCCCGTGCTGCCGAAGCCGCCGGTGCCGCGAGCGGTGACGTCGAGCGCCTCGACCTGTTCGATGCGCACGTGAGCGACCGGGGCGATGACGAGTTGTGCGATGCGCAGGCCGTGATGGATCTCGATGGTCTGGGAGCCGAGGTTGATGAGTGCGACCATGACCTCGCCTCGGTAGTCGGCGTCGATGGTTCCCGGAGCGTTGGGCACGGTGACGCCGTGCTTGGTGGAGAGGCCCGAGCGGGGCCTGATCTGGCCCTCGAAGCCTTCGGGGATCGCCATTGCTAAGCCCGTGGGCACGAGTGCGATTTTGCCCGGCTCGAGCATGAAGCGATCGGTATCAAACTTGCCCCGTGGCAGGCACGCCGAGACGTCCAGACCCGACGCGAGCTCCGAGTGGTATCGCGGCAGCGATGCCCGCTCATCGAGCAACTGGATCCGCAATGGTTCGGACAGCGCCCGACTTGTCGCCACCTCGCTAACTCCAGCTTCGATTGATGCTGAGGGCAGATCGGCGTGTTGAGGAGGGGTACTCATGACCTGAGGGTAAGCGAGCAAACCCGAGTCATGTTGCCAAGGCCCCAACCTCCCTCGCCTTCCGGCAAGGGCTCGAAGGGGAACTGGCGTTTTCTGGCAAGGGCTCGATGAGGAACCGTCTATGGGATCTATGGCTGGAGGCGTGTCGAGGACCAAGGACCCGTGTCGGTGCGGGTCCATTCGGCGCGATCATGGATGCGTCCCGAGCCGCCGAGCCAGAGCTCGACCCGCTGAGCGGTGAGCCTAAACCCGCCCCAATGCGGCGGACGCGGGATCTCCACGTCTTCGCCACGCATCAGTGCTCCCAGATCAAGATCAAGCTCGACGATGGTCTCCGCAATCTGCTCGAACAACGCTTCTCGGCTGGCGAGCGGCTCGCTCTGCTGACTCGCCCACGCGCCGACTCGCCGCTCCCATGACCGGGTGCGGAAGTAGGCGTCGCTTTCTTCGCTGCTGACCGGTGTAACGGGGCCTTCGAGGCGGATTTGCCGTTCGAGCGTGTCCCAGTGGAAGACGGCTGCAGCCCACCCTCGGGCCATTTCGCGGCCCTTTCGGCTCTTTGCGTTGGTGTGGAACACCACCGAGCCGGTATCGGTTTCGAGCTTCTTGCACAGGACCATGCGGGCTGAGGGCCTGCCTTGGTCGTCGGCGGTGGCCAGAGTGAAGGCTCCGGGGTTGGGCTGGACTCTTTGGTCGCGGGCCTCGTTGTACCACTGCTCAAAGAGGCCAAAGGGGTCCGCTGGGAGCGGGTCGGGGAGCCCATCGTCGATGGAAAAGCAGTCCAGCAGGCTTGTGGGGTCGGTGGTCATGTTCGAGGCTAGCCCTGCCAGATGAGGTGGGGCAAGGCTGTGGAATCTGTGTGGAAAGAGCCGGGGTACGCTGTCAGTTCGGACCCGGGCGAACCTGTTGGGGCCACACTGGAGAGATGATGGACGAGAGCCGAGGCGAACGTGATTTTGGTGGTCGAAGCGGCAGGCGGGGAGCGACCCCACCCGCCGAGATCGGCAAGCTGTTCGATAAGCTGCCGCCGCACAGCCCCGAGGCCGAGATGGCGCTGCTGGGCTCGATGCTGCTCGATCCGTCGGTCATCCCGCTGGTGCTTGATTGGGTCAAAGGCCCCGAGGCGTTCTATAACGAAGCCCACGGCGCGATCTACCGAGCCGTCGTCGAGCTGTACGACCGCCACGCCTCGCTTGATCTTGTGCAGACGCTCGACGCGCTGCGTGACGGGCAGGTGCTCGACCGGGTGGGCGGCCCCGAGTATCTTGTCGAGCTGGTCGAGGGCGTGCCGTCAGCGGTCAACGCGCCGCACTTTGCAAGGATCGTTGCCGAGAAGCATCGGCTGCGAAGCCTCATCAACGCGGCGGGCGAGATGCTCTACGAGTCGTACCACGCGGGCGAACTCGGACCCGACGGCGTGCGCGAAGTGCTCGACCGCGCGCAGTCGGCGTTGTTCACGCTCGCAGACGACCCCGGCCAGAACGAGGCGCAGAAGCTCGCCGAGCTGCTCTTTGAGGAACAAGAGCGATTGGAAAACGCCGACGGCGCAGACGTCACCGGGCTGGCAACTGGTTACGGCGATCTCGACAAGCTCACCAGCGGGCTCCAGCCCGGCGAGATGTTCATTCTCGCGGCGCGTCCTTCAATGGGCAAGACAGCGCTGGCGCTCAACCTTGCCGAGCAGGTCGCGATGGGCGGCGACCCGTTCGCCGGACCTGATTCGCCGCGCGTGCCCGTGGTGATCTTCAGTCTCGAAATGTCCAAGAACGCCCTGACCCAACGGCTGCTCAGCGCCCGCTCTGGGGTCGATCTTCAGGCCATCCGCTCGGGCAACATCGGGAACCAGTGGCAAGCGATCAACCGCGCGTGCGGCGAACTCCACGACACGCCGATCATCATCGACGACACGCCCGGGCTGACCATTCTCCAGCTCCGCGCACGCTCGCGCCGCCTCGCCCAACAGCACGGCATCAAGTGCATCATCATCGACTACTTGCAGCTCCTCACGAGCCCGGGCGCTGCACGCGAGAGCAGGCAGGTCGAGGTCAGCACGATCAGCCGAGGCATCAAGGCGCTGGCGCGTGAGATGAGCGTGCCGGTGATCTGTCTGGCACAGCTCAACCGTGGCACCGAGCAGCGTGAAGGCAACCGCCCACGCATGAGCGATCTGCGCGAATCGGGTTCGATCGAACAGGACGCCGACGTGGTGGCGTTGCTCCATCGCGAGGAGTATTACCACCGCAACGATGGCGACTGGGCCGACGAGAACCCCGACAAGGTGGGGCTTGCTGAACTCATCCTCGCCAAGCAGCGCAACGGCCCCACGGGTGTCGTCAAGATGACATGGGACAACAAGACCACACGCTTTAAGAACTTCGATCCATTCCATGATGACGGCGCCATGCAGCACCAGTCACACCAGTCGCACCAGCAACACGCTGCGCCGTCACAGCCGGACCGGCGTCCGCCATCTCGACCACCTGCACGCCCCGCCGCTCAGCCCGCGAGCCGACCGGTGGCGAGTCAGGACGATGATCCGTGGAGCGAACCCAAGCCGCGGATCACGACCGATCAGCCGCGCGCGTCGAGCTTTGCACCGGGCAAGAAGACGGGTCCCGTCTCTGGGTTCCGCGATGGTGGCGGTCCGACTGAAGAAGACGAGCCGCAGGTGGTGCCGGCGGATGATTACGTCGCCGCGTGGGATGAGGGCACGCCGCCTCCGCCGCTACCGATGCAACCGCCACAAGAAGACGTGCCCGGTGATGAGGACGAGCCGCCGTTCTAAATGAACGCAGCTTTGCATTCACCAAGCCATCCCCCTCCCATTCCCCTCCTTCCCCCTCGCTGACACTCGGGGCTTGTCAAGAATGCATGCGATACCACACTGAGTGGGTGGGCTGTTGTGGTATCATGGCCCATGGCTCGGGACAAGCAACCAACTAGGCTGCGACGCATTCTTGCGAGGCCGCTCTGGGGCAAGGCCAAGCCGGTCAAAGAACGACGCAAGTTCGAGGAGCTATCCCACAGCGAGCAGCAGGAGGCGCTGCTTCGCGGTGAGCGCCAACTCCGATTCTTGCTTCTCCTGTTTCTGTTCAAGGGATCGATCGCCGCGATGATATGGAGCTTGCTGGTTGGATTGGCGTTCCGCGAGCTTGTCGACTGGCCGCTGACGAGCTTCATTCTTCCCGATGCTCCACATCCGACTGGGCTCTTACTCAAAGTTGCCTTGGGATGGATCGCGCTGTTGGTTAGCCTTTACGCTCTGGTTCGCTTTGGCGGTCGGCCTGCAAGATGGGCCATAGCCCGCTGGCCTCGGCGGCTCGCTGTGTGGTACACGGACGAAGAACAACGTCTCGCTCTCCAACTGACCGATCGATGGGTGAATGTCGCGATTCTTTGCGTGGTGATCCCGTTTTTAACATTGGCCAGCATACTGACAGCTTCAATCTCAACGCTTGTAATATTCGTTCCGGTCTTGCTCGTGATCGCGGTCGCTTATTACGGCTGCATTCCAGCAGGCACGGAACCCTGCTGCCGAGAGTGTGCGTACTCGTTGCCAATCGATGAATCGCTTCCGACCAACTGCTCTGAGTGCGGGGTGGAACTCGCTGGGCCTTGGGGTCGGCGTCTCGGGCGATCACGCAAGACGCCGCTGTGGCGGGCTGTAATGCTGGCGATGTGGTTGCTGCCGGTAGTGGGTGGCGCACTCATGTGGCCGTGAGTCTCACCCGCCGTCGAGCATGGCCAGGTCGTCGTCGGTCAGATCGCGGTGCAACCTCTGGAGCGTGCGGTCGAGCGTCTCGATCATGCGGTGCGTCGATTCGATGGCGTTGTCGATCGCGCTTCGGCCCGTGACCTTCTTGAGCAGGTCTTGACGCTGTTGGTCGGCAAGCTCACGCTCGGTGACCGCTTTAGCTTGCACCAAGCCTTCGAGCAGGGCTTTGGCCTTGTCGCGGGCTACGACGGTTTCGTGCAGGATGCGTTCGTGCTGCGTCGTCATGCTGTCCATGGTGCTCATCGCGGCTCCGCCGATTGATTGGGCAAACCAGTGTGGTTGGGAAAACCAGCCTTGTGATTGCTCTCGCTCTTGATAGGTCCTTGCGGTGTGCAAGTTTCGTGGTTGCTGGGGATTGTCTACAGCCCGGCGTCCGCATGCAAGCTGAGAGCAAACACGATCTGAATATTTTTAGAGAACGATCGCTTCTTTAGCCCACGCTAACCAAAGCCAGAAGCTTTCTGTTCTGACGAGCCGCGACCGTTAGAGAGCGGTCTTGGTCATTCTTTGCGAGAGCCTAAAAAAGCGAATACGGGGGCTCACCCCACCGCCTGCGTTTCGCACGCGGCCTGCGTAGCTCTCGCGAGGTCGGGCAAATATCGGCCCAACGCCTCAACCACCGCGTGACGCGGCGGCCGCGGAGCCATCGCGGCGAGCTCTTCGAGCACCTCGGCGATCGGAGTCGTGATCGGTTCGATGCCGCCTTCTGCTGGGTTGGGTCGCCACGCGCCGATCCCCGGATGTGCGGTCGGGTCGAGATGCTCAGCGGCATACGCCAGTTCTTCGTGCAACTTCTCGCCGGGACGCGCCCCGGTACACACGATCTCGACCACATCGGTTCCGTCGAGCAGATCCTCGACGGGTGCTGATCTACCGGTGGCCAAGCCGTCGGGCGCGATGACCGTGACCGGTGTGAAGCCATGCGCACGCACGAAGCGTCGGGCGAGTTCAACGATCTTGACGGGCTCGCCCATGTCGAGCACGTTGACGGCTGCCGAGGGCGCGTTGGCGGGTGACATCGCCGCCGCTTGGACGACGAGCGTCGCCGCTTCGTGGATCGTCATGAAGTACCGCGTCATGCGTGGATCGGTGACGGTGATCGGTCCGCCATCGGCGAGCTGCGCCGACCAGATCTGCAGCACGCTTGCAGCAGAGCCCAGCACGTTTCCGAACCGAACCATGCTGCACCGCATGGGGCTGCCCCAGACTGACCCCGAGGCGTGTTCTGCTGCGAGCCGGGCGTGCAGGTCTTGTACGAACAACTCGGCGAGGCGTTTGGTCGCGCCCATCACGCTGCTCGGGCGGACCGCTTTATCCGTTGAAATCAGCACGAACCGCTCAGCGCCCGCTGCGGCTGCCGCCTCGGCGACGGCCTTGGTGCCAAAGAGATTGTTCCGCACCGCGTGGTACGGGTGGTCCTCCATGAGCGGCACGTGCTTGTGGGCTGCGGCATGAAACACGACGTCGGGCTTGAGTTGTTCGAGCAGCTCGTCGGTGCCGCCAGATTCGGTGACGTCGTGCAACACTGCTTTGAGATCAAGCCCCGGATGGCGTTCACGGAGCTGGCGATCGATCTCGAAGACCGCGTTCTCCGAGCGGTCCATCACCGCGAGCATGCTTGGCTCGAACCGCGCGACGATGCGCGCAAGCTCAGAACCGATCGAGCCGCCCGCGCCGGTAATGAGTACGCGCCGTCCGGCGAGCATCGGGCCGACCTGTTGATCGTCGAGCGTGTAGGGCTCGCGTCCGATGAGCGTCGAGAGGTCGAGCCGAGGGCGCATCGCACTGGGCACGCTGCCCGGCTCGTTGGCATGAGCTTTGACCGAAGTGCTTGTATCTGTCTCGGGTGCCAGGATCAGTTCGCTGAGCATCGGGACCGTCCGCAGGTTCATCCCCGCGGTTGAGATCGCAGCACAGACACGGGCCATCAGTGGCCGCTCGTCGCTCGGGAGCGAGACGACAGCGATGGTGACCGCGTGTTTGGCAGCAATGGTGCCGAGCGACTCGAGTTCGCCCAGGACCGTGAGGCCCGTGGCGAGATCCGTTCGGTCATCTTCGCCAACCACCACCGCTCCGACGATCGCTGCGTCCATCTTCACCGCTTTGAGCTGAGCGATCAACGGCGGCAGGCTCTCGGGTGTCCCGATGAGCAGCATGGAGGATTGGAGCGGGGGGGATGCGGAGGTGGAGTTTTTATCTGATAAGGGCATGGCTGGTATATCGGTCATTGCCGCTGTGAGCCTGAGTGCCGTACTCTGAGCGCATGATTCGCTCGATCACCGGCATCCTTGTCGAACTCGAAACTCCGCCCAAGATTGGCCGGTCATCGGCCAACACCGTCGCCCTGATCGAGCCCGAGGGCAGCGCCACGGGCTACGAGGTGCTCTTGCCCGCGTTCCTGGGTCCTTCGCTCGAAGACAAGATCGGCCAGAGCGTCCGCCTCCGCACCCTGCACTACCTCGAATCACAGGGCCAGGGATCGAGCTTTATCCCGAGGCTGGTCGGGTTTTGCGACGACCGCGAGCGGCGGTTCTTCGAGCTGTTCACCACCGTCAAGGGCCTGGGCAACCGTCGAGCCCTGCGAGCCCTGACCATCGAGCCCGCAGCCATCGCGGCCCTGATCGTCGATCGCAACGCCAAAGGGCTCATCGCGCTGCCCGAGGTGGGCAAGCGGCTCGCCGAGACGATCATCGCCGAGCTCAACGGCAAGGTGGACGCCTTCCTCGACCTCGGGGCGACCGACGCCATGACCAGCTTCAAGCGTGCCCCCGCCCACCACGGCCCCGCGTCGAACCTGCCGCCGGTGGCTGCCGACGCGGTCGAGGCGTTGGTGACTCTGGGGGAACCTAGGGCTGAGGCGGTCCGCCGGATCGAGATCATCCTCGGGCGCGAGGCGAGTTCTCCATCTGGCACCGAAGCGACGGTCGAATCACTGCTCCAGCAAGCGTTGGGTGGATGAGGCCAGCCATGGGCAATTGGCTTCCTAACGAGCCGCGACCGTGAGGGAGCGGTATGCGGTCCGATGTCCTCCGCTTGGCGTGTCGCCTGCCCTGAGATAGGCCGTTGTCCTGCGTCCAGAATAGGATGTGCAATGCTCCGCCCAGACGCTACTAGAAAGGCCGGACCGAATCAAGTGCATGAAGATCGACTCAACAACTGGGTGCTTGCAGAGTACAACAACTCGCTCACCGCTGGTGACAAGCTATACGCTCGGTGTCAGCTATCAATCACTGCAATAGTTGCCATGAGTGCCGCCGCGTACAGCTTGACCAAACAGACGCTTGCGATAGCGGATGCTTCAGTCATCGGAGAGTTGATTTCGATCCTGCTCGGAGTAAGCGTGGGATCGTCTCTGTTCTACTCGATTTTATTTCTGATCCGCTCAATACTGCCCAAGGATTTCCTCCAGCTTTCCACGACAAAGGAATGGGCTGACTGGCAGACGGCCAACCAGAATACCGAAGGATCGACGGCCCAGGTCCCGTCTGAACTCATCGACCTCGCTATTGAGGCGGAAGATCATAACAATCAGATAAACCGGCATCGCCAAGGGTTGTATTCTGAATCAGTGCCGCCAATGGCGGCGGCAGCCCTATTGCTCGGGGCACAAGCAGTCGTTACACTACTATTGTATCGCTAACAACGAGGGCGACATGACAGAAGACACCAACACACCGGCACCGACACCACCACCGGCGAACAAGCCGATCCGCAAGGATGGCGACTCAGAAACTGAGCGTCCGCCACCTCCAAATATACGTGTACGAGCCACTCCAGGCGAAAGCGACAAGCGGCTCAAAACCTAGTTGATCGCTTGGGTATCGCCTCCAGTGCCCCGAGTGCGGCTGCAAGGGATTTCTGCCCCTCCACGGCGGAGAGGCAGGCAGTGCGACGGTCGTTGTCAAGCCTTCGACGGTCGTTGCCAAGGCAT
>CAYUVO010000040.1:0-20626 GCA_964448185.1 uncultured Phycisphaeraceae bacterium | reverse complement strand
TTTGTGGAGTTCTTCCCGCTGGCGTCCCCGCCGCCCAATGAGGTGGCATCGACCCCGATCGGGATGGCCCCGATCCGCCGAAGCAGGCCGAACTCGCCTCCCTCCACGTCTACACCTGCGCCATCACCCGATAACTGAACCAATCCGTCAAGCTCGCTCCATCATCCGCCTTGGGATGCCGATGATCTCAGTGCGTTCGCGGGTGCGAGATGGGTGCGACATTGGAATCATGGGTTCATGGGAGGTATGTGTGCGCGCATGGCGATTGACTGATACCGGCGTAACGCTCGACGAGGCAACGCAGCCCACTGGCTCGCAGCCCGGCGCGCACGCGATTGTCCGGCCCACGCTCAGCGCCATCGGGGCGTCTGATGTGCGCACGATCCGCCGCGACCGATTCCGGGGCACCCTCGGGCACGAGTTTGTGGGCGTCATCGAATCCATCGAGGGTGATCGCAAAGAGGGCGATGCCCCTGCAAATCTGAGCATCGGCCAGCGGGTCATCGCTTCGCCGACGCTGCCGTGCGGGAGCTGTGATCTGTGTCTTGGCGGGCTGAGCGCACACTGTCGGTCGTTGCGGGTGCTGGGTCAGCTCGAAGCCGATGGCTGCCTCGCCGAGCGGGTGTGCATTCCGCTGGCCGCGCTCACTGCGATCCCCGAGGGGCTCGATGATGAAGTGGCGATCTTCGCCCAGCCTCTGGGGGCTGCCATGCACGCGGCGCGGCTCGTAGCACTCGAAGCGCAATCATTCGTCACAGTCCTCGGCGACGGCACCCTCGGGCTGCTCGCAGCACAAGTCATGACCCGACGCAACGCGACCGTCCGCATGCTCACCGAGCAACCCGCGCTGCTCGAACTCTGCGCCAAATGGGGCATCCGGCATCGCGAGACAAACCTCAGCGGGCTGCGAAACGATCAGGACGTGGTCGTCGAGTGCAGCGGCACCGCTGACGCCTCGGCGTTCGGAATGGTCCGCCCACGGGGCAGCGTGATTCAGGCGTGCCCGCCCGCTGAGCCCATCGACCTCACATCAGCTTGGGCGTCGGAAATCCAGCTCTTGTGCGCACACGGGTGCGAGATCGTCGAAGCCCTCTACGCCCTCGCTCGTGGCACTATCCAGACCGCGGGCATGATCGACCGCACCCTCGGGTTTGACCACGCGGGCGACGCTCTAGCACTCGCAGCGAGGCCCGGTTCGCTCAAGATCGTGATCCGGCACGACTAGAGCGAGTTCAACTCTTGCATGTCTTCGCCACACGAGGGCTCATAGACTCGGCCTGCGATTTGCTCAAGCCGGATGGCTCGGGCCGAATCAATGGAGCCGACCGCCATGCCCCCCCCTCCCCCACCACCACCTCCGCCATCAAGCCGCTACGACCCGCCGAACGTCAACGTGCCCTTTGAGCCGGGGGTGCGAGATCCGTTTGCGCCACACGCGGGCGTTCGGGGTTCGCGGCCAGCCCGAGCGGGCAATCGGCTCGGTCGTAATTCGCTGGTTGTGTCGATCATCGGCCTGACCTGCTGCGGGCCGTTGGCGTTGCTGAGCTTGGTGATGTCGGTGCTCGCGATGCGGTCCGAACCACGCGGGCTGGCAATCGCGGCGCTGGTGATCTCGATCGTGGCGATCATCTTCTACACACTCGTAGCGCTCGTGACGACGTTGGCGTTGGCCACCATGGGTCACGGCAGCGCCAACGCCGGGCTCGAAGTCATCGTGGATTACGCGGTGATCGACGTCGAGATTCAAGAACTCGGTTCGTTCCCGGCGACGCTCGATGAACTCAACTTGCCCGCCAGCCGAACCACCGACCCGTGGGGCTTCCCCTACCACTACGAGGTGTACGCCGACGGCGGGGACTACAAACTGATCTCAGTCGGACCCGATGGAACGTTCAACACGAGCGACGACATCCAGCTCAACCCGCCGTAAACACTCGGCGCCGACCCTCTACCAGAGCACACGCGAACGGATCGTCTCGGGGATCGCTTCGAGGCTCTCGAGCGCGGCCTGCGAATCGGTCGGGTCCACATCGAGCACGACATACCCGACTTCGCCGGAGGTTTCGAGGCGTTGGGCGCGGACATTGATCGAAGCTTGCGCGAGCGAGGTGTTGATGCGCCCAAGCACTCCCGGCACGTTGCGGTGGAAGTGCAGGACGCGGTGCGTGCCCGGGTGAGACGGCGCGTCGATTTGCGGCAGATTGATCGCGGTGCCCGTCGACCCGGTGTTGACGAACGACACAAGACGCTCGGCGACGCTTTTGCCAATATCCGCCTGGGCTTCCATCGTCGAGCCCCCGATGTGAGGCGTAAGGATCACGTTGCGCATGCCCCGCAGCTCCGAACGAAACGGATCATCACGACCCGAAGGTTCCACGGGGAACACGTCGAGCGCCGCGCCGCCGAGACGACCGGATTCGAGCGCACGCCGAAGCGCGGGGATATCGACGACCTTGCCCCGGGCGTTGTTGATAAGCATGGCTCCGGGCTTCATCTTGGCGAGCGCTTCGGCGTTGATGAGGCCATCGGTGTGCGCGCTCGCGGGGACATGCACGGTGACAATATCGCTCGCAGCGAGCAGCTCGTCGAGCGAACCCTGACCGGCGGCATTGCCCAGCGAGAGCTTGGACGCCACATCAAAGAACAGCACCTTCATGCCCAGAGCTTCGGCGAGCACCGAGACCTGCGTTCCGATGTGCCCATAGCCAATGATGCCGAGCGTTCGGCCACGGATTTCGTGAGCGCCCTCGGCGGACTTGTCCCACGAGCCACGGTGCATCTGCTCGCTCTTCTCGAAGATGCGGCGCGTGAGCATGACGGCTTCGGCGATGGTCAGTTCGGCGACCGAACGGGTGTTCGAGAACGGCGCATTGAACACCGCGACACCCATCGAAGCAGCGGCCTCGAAATCAACCTGGTCCGTCCCGATGCAAAAACATCCAATCGCCAGCAGCCGATGCGCGCCTTCGAGCATCTCGCGGGTGATCCGGGTTTTCGAGCGGATGCCCACGAGGTGCGCCTCGGCGAGCAGCTCGGTCAGCGCGGTGCGGTTGGGGGAGGTAGAGATTTGTTCTGTGCGCACACCGTCGGACTCGAAGACGCAGACCGCGGCTTCGTGGACGCCTTCGAGGAGGACGACTTTGAGTTTGTCTTTGGGGAACGAGGTCGCCATGGGTTGGCTTTCAGGTTTCGAGAGAGAAGGAGGGGGCGGCATGTGGAGTTGATTATGGCCCGAGTTGCACCCAGCCCGCAAGGATCGACCCGCCGAGCACGGCGCACAGCACGAGTCGGTAGTACCCGAACGGCGAGAGGCCGTGCTTATTAAGGAACCCGACAAGCCACGAGATCGCAAAGGCGGCGCTGACGGTCGCAGTGAGCAGCCCGATGAGGATCGGACCCCAGCCGATGACCTCGAACATACTCGGGCCGTCACTTGTGACGTCTTTGGCGAGCTTGTAGACGCACGCTCCGCCGAGCGTGGGCAGGCCGAGCAGGAAGCTGAACTCGGCGGCTTGCTTGGGCCGAAGCCCGACGAGCACACCCGCGGTGATGGTCATCATGCTCCGGCTGGTGCCGGGCCACATGGCGAGAGTCTGCATGAACCCGATGAACAACGCGGCCTTGAAACTCAAGGCGAGCAGGTCGGCGTCATGATCGACGCCGTGACTCGGATCATCTGGATCGGCGTCTTGTGCGCGCATCGGACGCACCTTCCAGCGGTCGAGCACGATCATGTAAACCCCGCCCAGCGCCAGAGCAGCAAGCACCGGCCCGGTGTGGAAGAGCCTTGATTCGATCCATTCATCGAACTTCAATCCCAAGATCGCAGCGGGCATGAACGCGATGATGATGCACATAGCAAGGTGCAGGCCCGCTTTGTCTTTGCCGAGAAGCCCTTGGATCATCTGCCACACCCGGGCGCGGTAGAGCCCGAGGACCGCAAGAATCGCCCCGCCCTGAATCACGATATTGAAGACGTCGATCGCGGCCTTGGTCTGCTCGTCGCGGTCGAGACCCATGAGGGCCGACGTGAGGATCAGGTGCCCGGTCGAGCTGATCGGAAGGTATTCGGTGATGCCCTCGACGACGCCCAGAATCGCAGCGTGCCACCACTCGACGGCGGGAGCGGCCAAGGGGGTGGCGGTCGTTACGAGAATCTGTGCCAGAGACAACATGAGGGGTGTTTTTCTGTGAGAAGATGTTGGGTGCTGTCGCGGAATGGACGCCTGCGAGTGTAGCCTTCGGGCGTGAATGCCCCAGACTTGATCGAGATCGCAGATCCCGCCGACCCTCGGCTCGAGATCTATCGAAACCAGAAAGATGCCTGGCTCGCGGTCCAACGCGGGATGGCCCCGGACGACAAGGCGGCGGGGCTGTTTATGGCTGAGGGCGTGCTGGTGGTTCGCACGCTGATCGAGAGCGGGCAAGGGGTCAAGAGCGTGCTGGTCTCTGAGAACCGCGTTGCGTCGATGACCGATGCGTTTGCCCGGTTGAGCAGTGAGTGTCCGGTGTATGTCGTGAG
The DNA here is from genome assembly GCA_964448185.1 of uncultured Phycisphaeraceae bacterium. Lineage (GTDB taxonomy): Bacteria > Planctomycetota > Phycisphaerae > Phycisphaerales > UBA1924 > OFTM382. The sequence continues at coordinate 16,104 of CAYUVO010000040.1, read as the reverse complement.
CCGCGAGGTGCTTACGGAGGTGGTCGGGTTTGATCTGCACCGGGGTGTTTTGGCAGCGGGGATCAGGCCGACGATGCCGAGCCTGGAATCGGTGGTGGCTTCGAGCCGAACTCTGGTGGTCCTTGAGGGGATCTCGAACCACGACAACATGGGCGGTTTGCTCCGCTCGGCTGCGGCTCTGGGCGGGTTGGAATCGGTGGGTGTGGTGTTGTGCCCGAGGTGCTGCGACCCGCTGTACCGCAAGGCGATTAGGGTTTCGATGGGAACCGCTCTGCGGGTGCGGTGGACGGTTGCGACAGAATGGCCCGATTGTTTGCAATATATTAGGGAGTCTGGTTTCACAACCTACGCGCTGGCGTTGGGCGCGGGTTCGGTAGAGCTGCGGACTATTTCCCCGGCTCTGAAGGTCGCGATAGTGCTTGGTGCTGAGGGGCCGGGGCTGAGCCCCGAGGCGATCGAGGCGTGCAGCCAGCGGGTGAAGATCGGGATCGATCCGGGCGTGGATTCGCTCAACGTGGCGGTAGCGGGGTCGATCGCGCTTGCTCACCTGTCCTCCATGGCCCGCCATGGTGGGAACCCAGGGAGATCCCCGAGCGTCTGAACCTTGAGCGGGGCTCGCCCATAGGATCTATGGGTATGTTGAAGATGATGGGGTTTCTCCTTAGATAAGCCCCAAGCCCCCGAGAGCACACCACAGAAGGGTGACCGATGACCGACAGCACAATCAGGCGATGGACCTCAGCAGTAACGACCGGCGTGATGCTAGCGGGAGCGACGGCCACGCTCGGACAATCGGCGCCGGGCGACGGGATTGCCCGCGAGGCGATCGGCGACCGCGCGGGTCGGCTCCGGGCGATGGAGCTTGAGCCGTTTGATGCGGGGCTCTGGTCGCAACTCGGAGAATGGACCGGCACCCCGATCACCGCAGCGAGCACCCAGGGCAAGGTGGTGCTCATCGGGACATGGGCTTCATGGAACACGACCTCGACGCGGGCGCTGGCTGCGATGAATCGGCTCGCCAAGCAGCACGCGGACGACGGGCTGGTGGTGTTCGGGCTGCACCACCCGATGGGGTGGGACAACGCTGGATCGGCAGCGGCACGAGCGACGTTCCCCACCGCTCACGACGCGGACAGCTCGTGGCGCGACGCACTGGAGATCGACCAGGATCCCGATTTCTACTTGATCGATCGAGCAGGTCAGCTTCGGTACGCGGATATTCATACCTCATCGCTGAGCAAGGCTGTGAATCTGTTGCTCGCGGAGAGTTCTGTTGAGGCAGCGGGGACCAAGGGGCGCAACGCGGACGCTGTGGAAGAAGCCGAGCGAACGTTCCGGCAGACGCGGGCGATCAGTCGGAATGCTGCGGTAGTTGATATCCCGTCGGTTTCGTTTGCGATGCCCGGAGCCGAGGAGTTTTCGGATCTGAAGTGGCCCGAATCACCGGAAATGAAGCCTGATCGCAACAGCCGACGTCGCGGGCAAGAGGACTGGGTGCCGCCAATATTTACACTCCCGGACACGAATCTGTACCCGACAGCGAAACCCGACACCAACGGCAAAGTGATGGTGGTGTACTTCTGGAACCACAAAATCAAAGGGCGGTCTCAGCAATTGATGCAGAGACAGCTTCCCGAAATGGACCTACTGAGCAGACGCTATGGACGGGATGTGGTCGTCGTAGGATTGCTGACGACGAACCAACCCAATGACAGTCGACGAAGAAACCGGAACAACGACAACGAAGAAGATCGGTGGGATCCTGAGAAGCTCAAACCGGTGGTCGAAGAAAACTATCGACTCCACGACCTCCATCACACACTAGTGATTGACGACCCCGGATTCTCGCTCATTGCCCTCATCCAAAGCCCAGTCAATCGAGGGCAGCGAAACTCTAATAAAGATCTGTTCTGGCCTTATGCCGCGATCATCACCTCTGACGGCTCGGTGCGGTGGGGCGGGTACATCGGCCAAGAGCCTCGGCAGGACAGTTCGGTCGCCGGACACGACGACTTCATTCTCGCGCTCAACCGGATCATCGAGAAGGACCCGGGCGTGCAGGCGCGGCGTGAGGCTGAGGATGCGTTCATCCGCGACCGGGGCGGCGACTAACGCCCGGTTCAGATCGATCATGACGCTTCCGATCAGTGTGGTGCTTGTTGAGCCGGAGATTCCGAATAACACGGGGTCGATCGGCCGGACCTGTGTTGCATTGGGCGCACAGCTGCAGCTCGTGCATCCGCTCGGGTTTGATCTCTCGGAGAAAGCATGTCGGCGCGCGGGTCTGGACTACTGGCCCAGGCTTGATCTCGTTGAGCACGATTCGTGGGAGGCGTACCGCACCGCGAACCCAGCGGGGGGAAGGGGGGGGCGGGGGGGGCGGGGTTGGTCGCTGACGACCAAGGCGGATCGGTCGATCTTTGATGCCGAGTTTGAGCCGGGAGACCATCTGGTCTTCGGGCGAGAGTCTGCGGGGCTGGTGGAACACCAACTCGAACCCGAACACGAGCGACGTTTAGCGCTGCCGATGCTTGAGGGCGAGCGATCGTTGAATCTTTCGAACGCGGCGACGGCGGTGCTATACGAGGTGGTCCGTCAGTTTGCGAGTCGCGGGATCGTGCAACTCAACGGAGCCCGGCTTGGATGACCGCGGGCAGATACACTGATGGGATGAAGATCTGGATGAATCCGAGTCGGCAGAGAGTGCGCGATATGTGTGTGAGAGCTGCGCTGCTCGGCAGCGTTGTGCTGATGGGCTCGATGGGCGGGTGTGCGAAATCTTTGCTCTCGCCTCGTGAGCCTCGGAGCCAGTACAGCCGCTACGACTTGGTGCGGAATCAGTACGCGCCCCAATATATTGAGGACGAGTTTGGTCGGCGGGTGCCGAATCTTCGAGGTCGGTTGTTGGAGAAGCAATAAGTCGGACGCTGCGCACTGGGTGTGAAGGTCCGAAAGTGTGGGGAGAACAGGCTATTTTCAACCGATCGCCCCTGTTTGCGCCGATACGAAATGAAGATCGAGTAAAGTACGACTGGAGTTGTCCCAGATGCCCCGAACCGTGTCACCGAACGCCAACCGACCACCGCTTGAGTCGATGTCTGCAAGGACGAAGGCTGTGTGGGTGACGCTTGCTGTTGCGATGGCGGGTGTGACGGGGATGCTGGCGTTGCTTGATTCGGGGGGCTCGCTTGTTCGCGGCGGGATCAACCTACCTGCACTGGCGTCTGCTGCGGGCTCGAACTCGCTCGAATCGATCTTTCAGACGCGGGCTGATGAGTCGGAGTGGAAGTCGATCGTGATCCACCACACCGGTGCGCCCTTCGGCACGGCTTCGTCTCTGGATGAGAGCCATCGCCGACAGGGGCTTACGGGCCTCGGACACCACTTTGTGATCGGCAACGGCAACGGGCTGAGCGATGGCGAGATCCATGCGGGCTATCGCTGGCTCGATCAACTCCCCGGGGCACACGCTGCGGGCGAGCACGGCGATTGGTACAACCACCACGCGATCGGGATTGTGATCGTTGGCAACGGCGACCGCCGGGCGTTTACCGATCGGCAGATGGCGCGATTGATGGACCTTGTGGCCGCCCTGAGCCGGCGCTACGGGATTCCTCCAGAGTCGGTGGTGCTGCACAGCGAAATCGCTCCTACCTCGAGCCCCGGGAGATTTTTCCCGGCTGCGGCATTCGGTGAATCGCTTGATTCGCTGCCATAATGCTCGGCTCGGTGCTCCTCGATCCCAAGGCAAAGACCCCATAATGGCAGATGGGGCCTGTCGTGCCGTGATTTTGGGGCTCGGCGAGATCTCGGGAGCCTGAATCCCAAAACGAGGAGAAGCCAGTGGCCCGGGCGTACCCGACTGTTGCGCGTCGCGTAGTATCGCTGCTGATGGAGCCCTCTTCTCCGATGGTGAGGGCTCGCTGAGTGTTTGCCCGCCCGGATGGCGGCAGGCCGGGCCGCGAGAACGGGCGGGGTTGGTTCGCAAGAGACGATTCAAAGTGATGAGGGGTTGTGCAACGGTGCCACCGCTGAAGAAGGGTGATGTTATCGACGGGTACCGGGTGCTGTCCGAGATCGGACGCGGCGCGGCATCTGTGATCTACCTTGTACAAGAACAGAAGACCAAGCAGGTCTGGGCTCTCAAACAGGTCGAGAAGAACACCGACAAGGACCAGCGGTTTCTCGACCAATCCGAGGCGGAATACAAGGTGGCTCAGGCGGTGAATCATCCGGGGGTTCGCCGGATTTCTCGGATGTTCAAGAAGGGTTCGTTTCTTTCGGTCCGTGAGCTGTATCTGGTGATGGAGTTTGTGGACGGGATCAGTCTTGACAGCTCGCCGCCACGGACGTTCGAATCGGCGTGCTCGATCTTCTTTCAGGTCGCCGATGCGCTCGCCGCGATGCACGATGCGGGGTTTGTCCATGCGGATATGAAACCCAACAACGTGGTGGTCGATGACGAGGGGATCGCACGGATCATTGATCTCGGGCAGTCGTGCAAGATCGGGACGGTCAAGCCGCGCATCCAGGGCACGCCCGATTACATCGCGCCCGAGCAGGTGCATCGCAGGCCGATCACTCCGGCGACGGATGTGTACAACCTCGGCGCCACGATGTACTGGGTGCTGACCCGTCAGCACATCCCGACAGCTCTGGGCAAGGGAGATTCGCTGGTGGGTTCGCTCGATGATGCGTTGATCGAGCGCCCCAAGCCTGCGAGCGAGTTGAACTCTCGGATTCATCCCAAGCTCAGTGATTTGATCATGCAGTGTGTCGAGGTGGAGCCCGCGAATCGGCCTCCCTCGATGCGGCACGTCGCAGCGGGGCTCAATCTGGTACAGGGAATTCTCGCAGCCAAGGGGCGCTCTAGCTCTCACACCCCGGCGATCGCTGACGGGCTCGACTAAATCTACATCTGGTGCTCACTGCAGCATTCTTGGCTGGAGACAACGGATCACTACGCCCGGCATCAAGCTTGATCTCAATGATCCCGACGCGGTGGTGGCCGTGTTCGAGCAGGCTGCTCAAGCGTCTCTGGATGCCTCGTGCCGACAGGGTTCGATCGACGTGGTCCGCGAGCCAGCGTCGCTGATCGCGACGGGTGATCTGCACGACAATCCGGTGCATCTGGCCAAGGTCGCACAGGTCGCGGGAGTGATCGAGGATGACGCTGGCGAGATGGCTACGCCTTCGCATCTGACGCTGCACGAGCTGATTCATTCGGATCGGTTGATCGCGGGCTGTGATATGAGCTACCGGGCGCTGGCCAAAGCTGCGAAGTTCAAGGTGGATGCTCCCGAACGAGTACATGTGCTGTTGGCGAATCATGAGCTGGCGCAGATTGTCGGCGCGGGCGTGGTCAAGAACGGCGTGCGGTGTGTGGATGCGTTCAACGCGGGGCTCGACTATGTGTTTGCGGCCGAAGCCGAGCGTGTGAACGAGGCGATCAACGGGTTTATTAGGTCGATGCCTTTGGCGCTGCGGTGTTGTGGTGAACGTGGCGACGTGCTGTGCAGTCATAGCTTGCCGAGCCCGGCGCAGATGGGGCGGTTTGATATGTCGGTGATCGAACGCGAGCTGACCGACGAGGACTATCAGCCGCGCACGGGTTCGGCGCACATGATGGTGTGGGGTCGCGGGTACGACGACGAACAGCTCGAAGATCTTGTCGAGCGATGGGGTGTTCGGCTGTTTCTTCTGGGGCATGAGCACGCGGAGAACGGCATCTTGGTGGTGCCGCCGTGCGCTGTGGTGCTCAACAGCGACCACGAACGCGGGGTGTATCTACCGATTGATACAGGGGCACCGATCACAGCGATGGAAGCTCCGTTTCATGCGGTGAGCCTCTCGCAACGCGGGTGAGTTCGTGCTGTAGACTCAGGTATCATGAATATCATGAACAAGGCCCAATGCCCACGCTGCGGCTATGACCTCGGCGGCGAGATCGCGTCGTGGACCGATCGCTCGCCGATGCGCGGGATCTGTAGCGAGTGCGGGCTCGGGTTTGCGTGGGGGGATATCTTCGGCGACTACGCAGAGGTTCCGCGATGGATGGTCGATGTGCGCAGGCCCGGTCGGCGGTTGATACGTTTTTACTTTGATTGCTGGCGGCTGCTGATCGAGCTCATCCTGCCCTGGCGTCTTTGGAAACGCATCACGCTCTTTCAGACCTCGCGTCCTTGGATGCTGATCGTGTGGCTTGTGGTGTTGGTGGTACCTATCAAGCTGATTGGCGATGGCGCGATCGCGTGTGCAGAAGAAAAATACTCTACAATTTTTTCTACATTCAGTGGGACAGGCAACACGTTTTCCATTTCGAGTTGCTGGAAGATAATGTGGACACAGCACCTCCCCTCTCCGATCTGGACGTCAGAGTATGGCTGGTGGTCTGAGGGGGACAGGTGGTACGGTGACGCGTGGAATAAGAGGGCTTCTGGGCTCTTGAACATCGGAGCTGCGAGTGGAGCGTGGATCGTGTTTGTCTGGGTGATGCCCACGAGCCTGCGGCGGGCCAAGGTCCGCGTCTCGCACATCGCACGCGCCTCGATCTTGAGCCTCGGCTGGGTGGTCCTGGTGAATCTCTATCTCAGCTTCGAACATCTGTTCGATGCGCTATCCCGGTTTGGGCTAGGAAATTTCTGGTGGAGGGTGCTGCCTGATGTCACACCAGACCGCGCGGACGCACTGACCGTGATCGGTTTGCTCTGGGTGTCGGCGTGGTGGTTCTTCGTGTTCCATTCATATCTCAAGTTGCCGCGTGCGTGGCTGACGTGGCTCGTTGTGTTCATACTTGTGCTGGTGTGGCTGCACGTGTTCAATGTGGCGGCTGATGCTGCGGGCTTCCGAGACTCTTACCGGCCCGAGAGAATCTTGCGATGGAACTAAAAAACGCCCAATGCCCACGTTGCGGCTATGACCTCGGCGGCGAGATCGCGTCGTGGACTGATCGCTCGCCCATGCGTGGAATCTGTAGCGAGTGCGGGCTTGGGTTTGCGTGGGGCGAGGTGTTGCATCCGACACGGAGCATGCCGCGTTGGGCGATTGAACATCCGATGGGCTTTGTGGTTTCTCGGGCAGCATCGTGCTTTGTGCGCGCGCTGTGGCCGTGGACGTTCTGGAAGAAGATCCGCATTGAGCAGCCGATCAAGCTGCGGGCGTTGGTGTGGTTCGCGGTGGCGATGCTCGCGGGAATGCATCTGGTGGTGGGTTCGATGGCGGCGGTGAGAACCTATGTCGATATTGGGCGGTGGTTGAATCGCCTCGGGACGATAACGCTCCCCCCGCCCCCCCAGCGTGTGTTCGACGCGCTGCCTTCGCTCGTGTGGCCTTACTCGAATCCGCTGAGTTGGTCCTGGGGGTATGAGGACCTCGGCACGATCACGCTGACGATCCTTGCAGTGCTTGTTGCCATGCCGATGGGGTTCTTGGTGTTGGGCAGGACGATGGCCAAAGCCAAAGTCAGGTGGGTGCATCTGGTCCGGGCGTTTGTGCTGACGATGCCCATCGGGATAGTTGGGATTGTTATCGCATGGAGCATGGTCCTGTTCGAGAGGGCGCTGTTGCAGCGGGAGTATTACAGCGTGTTCGCAGCAATGGCGGGCACCATACTGGTCCATGCAGCGGCGTGGTGGGTGATCGTTCGGCGATACCTTCGGCTTGAACGCGCTGTGGGGGTGAGCATCGCCATGACCCTCATCGCGTGGCTGGCGGGGATGGTGGTTACGGCCTGGGCCCCTTGGTTCCTGTGGTGAGGTGCTCGGTGCTGCGCAAGGGGGCGGGTGTGTGCCCTATCCTGTGGGCATGTCACACGACCCCATCACCGCGAGTGTTCATGATCTGATCGAGGCTGCCGACCCCGAGGCGGCCAAGCTGATGGCTGCGGAGGGCGAGCGTCAGGAGCACACGCTCGAACTCATCGCCAGCGAGAACCATGTGAGCCCGGCGGTGATGCACGCGATGGGCACCTGCTTTACGAACAAGTACGCTGAGGGCTATCCCGGCGCTCGCTACTACGGCGGGTGCGTTCATCACGACGCGATCGAACGCCTCGCCCAAAACCGGGCCAAGGAGCTGTTCGAATGTGCGCACGCCAACGTGCAGCCTCACTCGGGGGCGCAGGCCAACGGCGCGCTGTTTCTTGCGTTGCTCAAGCCGGGCGAGACGTTTGTGAGCCTTGAGCTTTCGGATGGCGGGCACCTAAGCCACGGGCTCAAGGTGAACATGAGCGGCAAGTGGTTCCGCCCGGTGCATTACCCGCTGATCCGTGACGAAGGCTCGGCGGCGTTCGAGACGATCGACTACGACCAGGTCGAAGCGGTCTGCCTCGAACACAAGCCCAAGCTCATCATGTGCGGCTACTCGGCGTACCCACGGGTCATCGACTTCGCACGCTTTCGCGCGATCGCAGACAAAGTCGGCGCAATCCTGCACGCCGACATCGCGCACATCGCTGGGCTTGTTGCGACGGGTGTGCATCCGTCGCCCTTCCCGCATTGCGACGTGGTAACGACGACGACGCACAAGACGCTGCGTGGGCCGCGTGGCGGGCTGTTCCTGACCAACAGCGACGAGATGGCCAAGAAGTTCAACAGGGCGTTGTTCCCGGGCATGCAGGGCGGGCCGCTGATGCATGTGATCTTTGCCAAGGCGATCGCGTTTGGTGAAGCCCTCAAGCCCGAGTTTACGACCTATCAAAAGCAGGTCGTCGCCAACGCGAGGGCTCTGGCCAAGGCGTTGATCGAGCGGGGCTATCGCATCACCAGCGGCGGGACGGACAACCATCTGATGCTCGTGGATCTACAGACTCGGGACGCGGAGCTGACCGGGGCCGACGCCGAGAAGTGGCTCGAAATCGCTGGGATCATCACGAACAAGAACGGCATCCCCAATGACCCGCGTCCACCCAAGCTCACGAGCGGCTTGCGGCTCGGCACGCCCGCGCTAACAACGCGGGGCATGGGTGAAGCCGAGATGGTGCAGGTCGCGGCACTCATCGACCGCGTAATGGACGCGCGGGGAGATGAGGCGCAGCTCGCAGCGGTTCAAACGGATGTGCGTGCGTTGTGCGCACGGTTCGCATTGCCGAGTGTGGGTAGCGCGGTCGGAGCGTGATTGAATAGAGCCTCGGCAGAGATGGGACCGCTCCCTGACGGTCGCGTCTCATTCAGAAGATGACGCGGTAGGCTCATCTGCGACGGCGAAGATCTGGAGGCGGTGGCCTTCGGCGCGGAGGCCGTGGGCTTTGCAGATTTGATCGCGGAGTGCGACGAGTTCGGGCAGATCGACGTGGATGGATTCGCCGGTATCGAGGCGGACGATCAGGTCTTGGGGGTGCGGGCCGTAGGCGAGCTGGTAGCGGGCCTGGTCGCTGTTGGAGAGGACGCGTTGGATGATGCCCGCGTCGAGCATGAGCTTGATGGTTCGGTAGACGGTGGCTTTGGAGACTCGAAAGCCGGTGGCGCGGACCTCGTCGAGGAGCCGATCGGCCTCGAAAATGTCGTCGATGCGGAGAATGGTGTCGAGCACATGGGCCCGCTCGGGCGTGTACTTGAGCCCCGCAGCCTTGAGATTGCGTCGAAAGACCGCACAGAGGGGCTCGATGATCTCGAGCTCGGGCAGGTCGTCGTTCGGGTCGTTTGACAGCGGCGAGAGATTCATGCGTCCAGTGTACGGGCGATGTGGGCGTGATGAACCGGCCAGAGGCCAAGAACGAATAGACTCTCTGGCAATGGTTGAGCAGCACGCCACGAACACACTGCGAATCGCTTCGACACGCCGACGCCTTGCCCTGATCGGCGCGGGGCTCGCAGCAGTGGTGCTCGCCGCCCTCGCAGCGAGCATCGGCCAAGGACCCGGAGCGTTTCTCCCGATGGTGGTGCTGATCGCGGGCGAAATCGTCCACATGTGGCCCGCAGCGGTGTACCTGATCGCGGCGTATGGGCTAGGACGACTCGCTACGCCTTTGTGGCGAGATACCCGTGACCCGTCGGCGTGCCAGCTCGCAAGCGGGCTTGCGATCATGCTCACGCTCAGCCATCTGATGGGGATCGCAGGGTTGCTCTCGGCTGCACCGGCGCTGGCAGTCTGCGCGATAGGCGTGGCGTTGAGCGTGCGGCAGGTGATCGGACCGGCGGCTGGTTCGCGCAGGCGAGCCACGCCTGCGAACACGGGAACGTGGATGTGGCTCGGGGCGTTGCCCGCTCTAGCGGTTGTGATCGCTGCGGTGAGCGTGCCGCCCGGCGTGTTGTGGGGCAGCGAGTTTGGTGGGTACGACGTGCTGAGTTATCACTTGGCGTTGCCGCAGGAATGGATCGCGGCGGGCCGGGTGTGGCCCGTCGAGCACAACGTGTATTCGTACCTGCCGGGGTATGTCGAATCGGCGTTTGCGCACGTCGCGCTGCTGAGCTTTGCGCCACAGCACGAAGCATTCGTGAGCCAAGGCGGTTGGCGGCTAACGTCCGCGCAGGGATTGCACGCGGGGCTTTGGGCGATCAGCGCCTGGCTTGTTGCCAGGGCTGGCACTGCGTGGCTCGTGCGCACAGGATGTGATGAACGCGCAGCACACGCGGGGGGAATCGTCGGCGGCGTGCTCGTCGCAGCAACGCCCTGGACGGTTGTCGTCGGGTCAATGGCGTACAACGAGATGGGAGCGATCGCGCTGGGCGCAGGAGCTTTGCTCATCGCGGCTGAGGCTTCGATATCGCCTATAAAACGCGGGGTTCTTGTGGGTATGCTGTTGGGTGTTGCTGCGGGCGTCAAGCCCTCGGCGGCGCTGATGATGGCGCCGATGATCGGGATCTCGCTGCTGGGCTTGAGCGAACGCAAACAGTGGAAAGCGATTGTCCTTGGCGGGCTTATTGCGGGATTGCTTGCGGTGAGCCCTTGGATGGTGCGGAACATGCTCGCGACGGGCAGCCCGGTGTTTCCGTTTGCGACAGGCTTCTTTGGGACTGGGCACTGGTCGGCGGAACAGGCGGCGCGGTGGGCGAGTGCGCATCACGGCAGTGGTTCGTTGATGGATCATTTGGGACTGCTCTTTGGCGCTGACGCAAACGCCGCGACAAACGCTCCCGATGTCGTGCGGCATCGTGGCATGAGCAACCCGCAATGGGGTTTGATGTTCTGGGTGATGGGTTGTTCGCTGATGCTTTCGGTGCTGCTGAAAAAGGTTCGCGTGTTGGGCGTGGTGCTTGTGCTCGGAGCGGCAATGGGGCTCGGAGTGTGGCTGATTTTCACGCATCACCAGAGCAGGTTTTTGCTGTCGATGGTGCTGCCCGCGGGGCTTGCGCTGTCATTGGCGTGCGGCGAGATTGCGTCTCGCACCTCGATGGGCGGCGTGGGCCGCATCGCGCTCGGACTCGGGGCTGTGATTGGTCTGGCGCAGAGCGCACTGACATGGAAGGGGTGGTCGGGGGAAGCTCGGGGGACGCCCGCGAGCCTGCTCGGGCAGGGGTCGATGTTCTTTACGGGCGAGTTGTTCGCACCCGACGATCGCGCGGAGATTCCCATCGGGTTTGTGCGGATGTATGAACAGGAACTCGGAGGCAAGCTGTACTTGCTGGGCGAGAGCACGCCTTTGTATTGGCCCGGAGACACCGTCTACCACACGACGTGGGATGACGGACCGACCTCGCGGGCGGTGCGCACAGCGCCGGACGATCCCGATGCGTGGATCGCGGCGTTGCAAGATGCGGGCATCGGTGCGGTGATGGTCAACCGGTCAGAGCTTGCTCGGCTCGGCGCGAGCGGATGGCTCGGGCCGGAACTCTCGGCTGCGAACGTTGCCGAACTGATCGCACGCTGCGAAGTGGTCCGATCGTGGCCCGGATATTCGCAGACGTTGTTGAAGGTGCCGCCAGCGAATCGAACGGAGGGTCGACCATGAGCGGGGATGTAACGAGCAGGGATGCGGGCAGCAAACGGTGGCTGCGACGCACGGTGCAGATCATCGGGTTCGGGATCAGCCTCGGGATTGTGGTGTGGCTCGTGCGCGTGGCAACGAGCGGCGACCAGGCTAAAGCCCTCGACCAGCTCAAGGAAATCTCGGCGGGACAAGTCGCGGGATTGATCGGGCTGTCGGCGCTGACACTCATGCTCAACGGCTTGCTGTTCTGGATCGCGTCGCGCCCGGCGCCATGGTCGGGCAAGCTCTCGCTTGCGGGTATTCTTGCGACCAATGCGGTCGCGACGATGCTGTCGTATCTCCCGTTCAAGCTCTCGGCTGCAGCTCGGATCGCGGTCCACCATCGCCGCGATGGGCTGAGCCTGGCGCAGATGTTCGCGTTGTTTGGGTGCTTCTTTGCCGCGATGGCGGGCACGATCGGACCGATGGCGTTGACGAGCATTTGGCTCGGCTCGATGGATGCACGGTGGCTCGCAGTGTGCGGGCTTGGGATGGGCGTGTGCTTTGTGGGCTCGGTGGTGGTGGCACGATTTTTCGCAGCCCAGCGCGAACATCGGTGGCTCGGCCGGTTCGCGGACGCTGGTCCATGGCGGCGGGTGCTCACGCCGGTGCGTGTCGGGGAGTTGCACGAATCGTTCGCCATGATCGGGCACGCCCGCTGGCTCGCAGCGGCGTATGTCGTGCGAGTGATCGACATGCTGGCACAAGCGATGCGCTTTCGGGTGGCATCGGGCGCGGTCGGCGGCGTCGAAAACGCCCTGCAACTCGGAGAGTCGGTGGTGATCGCTGCGGGGTATTTCGGGATGCTGGTGCTCAGCCCGTTCGGGGCGTTGGGTGCTCGCGAAGCGGGAGCGGTGGGCGCGGGGGCGTTGCTTGGCTCCGCTGGCGACACGCTGGCAGCGGGCGAGTGGTTGGCGGCAACGACGCTGCTGGTGACTGGTGCAGAGGTGATTACGCTGTTGGTTTTGGGACTTGTGGCATTGGCGTGGCTCGGGCCGGGCGTGCTCAAGGGCACACGCACCACGCCCACCTCTACTGATGAAAGCGACAATGCAGAACCGCCGCCAGATGAGCTATGATCGCCGCCTATGCGGATAGCACTGGCACAGATCAATACGACCGTCGGGGATCTTGACGGCAACGCGGCCCTGATTTTGTGGTACGTCGACCGGGCCCGCGAATCGGGTGCCGACTTGGTGGTGTTCCCCGAGCTTGCGATGTGCGGCTATCCGCCGCGAGATTTGCTGCTTCAGGAAGGCTTTATCGAGGCGTGCCTTGAGAAGAGCCGAAACGTGGGGCATCTAGGTTCGGACGGGATCACGGTCGTCTTTGGCACGCCGCTGCTGGCCGATCCCGAGCGGCCCGAGCTAGGCATCTCGAACAGCTTGGTGGTCTGGCGCAACGGGCACTACATCGAACGCTACGACAAACGGTTGTTACCGACCTACGACGTGTTCGACGAGGACCGATATTTCCATCCGGGTTCGAGGCCGACCGTGCTGCGGATTGGTGCGACCACCGGCAAGGGCCGAGCCAAGGGCGGCGTCCGCGTAGGACTCGCGATCTGCGAAGACCTCTGGAAGGGTGCCGACATCGGATTTGCATCGAGATATCTCGAACGCCCGGATCCGATCGCCGAGCTTGCCGAAGCGGGCGCAGACGTGATTGTGGTCCCGTCGGCGAGTCCGTTTGTGCTGCACAAGGGGGATCGGCACCGTGCGATTCTCGCGGAGCACGCGACCCGTCACAACGTGTTTGTCGCTTCGGTCAACCAGGTCGGTGGCAATGACGATCTTGTCTTCGACGGGCACTCGGCTGCGGTCGCTCCCGACGGCACGCTCATCGCAGCAGCTAAGGGTTTCGACGAAGACCTGCTGATTTTTGAAGTGCCCGAGCCCCAGCCCAAGGCTATCAACCAGCCAGTGAAAGCTGTAACTTATCATGCGGTACGCGATCCTTTGCTCGAATCAAAGGACGCCGCGTTGTTATTCAACACGCTGTCATTAGGTGTCAAGGACTATCTTAGAAAGACCGGATTCGAGCGGGTGCTCATCGGGCTTTCGGGGGGGATCGACTCGGCGGTGACCGCTGCGATCGCAGCCAGTGCCTTGGGAGCCGATCAAGTGCTCGGCGTGGCGATGCCGGGCAAGTATTCGTCTGGTGATTCCAAAGAAGACGCCCTCAAGCTCGCCGAGCGTTTAGGCATTGAGCTATTAGAAGCCTCGATCGAAGAGCCATTCGACAGCGCGGGAACGGCCCTTGCATCCGCATTCAAGACACTCAAAGAACCCGCGTTCGGGGCCGAGCTTCCCGACGTGGCCGAGCAAAACTTACAATCGCGTTTGCGTGGCACGCTGCTGATGGCGCTCGCCAATCGCCTCGACGCACTCGTACTCACCACCGGCAACAAGAGCGAAATGGCGGTCGGGTATTGCACGCTGTATGGCGACATGAACGGCGCCCTGGCGGTGCTTTCGGACGTCACCAAAACGCAGGTGTACCACCTTGCCTGGTGGCTCAACGACGACCACGAGCAAGCTGGTTACGCGAAGCCGCCGATCCCTGAGCGAACGATTACCAAGCCGCCGAGCGCCGAGCTTGCGCCGGGCCAGCTCGATTCGGACACGCTGCCGGAATATGATGTCCTCGATTACATCATCACGCAGTACGTCGAGAACCACCACAGCGCACAACACATCGCGGACGAATCGACGCTCTCGCTCGAACTCGTCCAACGGATCGTAACACTGATCGACCGAAGCGAATACAAACGCTACCAGATGGCGCTCGGGCTCAAGGTTTCCGCGGTCGCGTTCGGTCGCGGTCGGCGCAGGCCGCTCGCGCAACGCTTCGGCGGTTCAACCGCCGCGAAGTAAGCGGTCCTCTCCCCGCTCAAGCTCCCCACTCGCCGGCATAACGTGTTGAATATTCAGGCGTATGAACCGTGGCCAGCTCGAACCGGTGTTTGGCGATCTGTCGAAGGTGCAGCATGTCGTGAGCAGCCCACGACGCCAACAGATCGCCCGCTCTGAACGCCCCGAGAGTCGGATGCTGGTGCGCACACGACCAGTTCACCGCCCCGAATGAACACAGCCATTCAAGCGACGCTGTTCTTTCAAGCTCGAACCGCGCCGTCTCTATATTATAATCACGCTCGTTGTAACATTTCTCAGCCGCCCGACCCTCGGGGTCAATCGGTGGCCAAGGCTTGGTCGGTTCTTCAAGCGTCATCCGAAGCCGCGTGCGAAAGTCGAGTGTTTCTTCATCTGCAAGATGTGCCACGATCTCGGTGATCGACCACGCACCCGATGCAGGCTTGCGCTTTGCGTCATCAAGGCTCAAGCCAGCAACCGCAGGCCGAAGCATCGCGGGAAACGCTGCGAGCCCATCAATAATCGCACCGTGATCCATCGGGCTTGCCCCGCGTTAGCTGCTGCCCTGGCGCATGCGGTCGAGGCCCTCGGGGTACGGGTACGTCGCGAACACGCCGACCTGGCCATGGTTCCACATCGAAGGCGACGGGTAGACGTCGCCGCGATAGCCCGCGTCGAACATCGTGCCCAGCACCGTCTCAAAGCTCGGCTGGTTGCCTTCGCGATCGGCCAATCGGTTCGATCTGCCATCGAGGAACGACACCGACGCGACAGGCCGACGATCGGGACGACCCTGCAACATCTTCTGAATCGTCGAAAATCCTCGGCCAAGATCCTCAACCGTAAAGTGATCCCGACCCCGAGGACGCAGCAACGCGAGCACCAGCACGCTATCCAGATCGATCTTCAAAACGTACGGCTCGCGGTCGTCCGAAGCATGCAACGCAAGCGAATCCGAGAACACCTTCGCATAGGACGTGATGCTCTGGGCCGACCATTGACTCGTGGTGATGAGCTGGACGATCTGCGAGATGATGCCGTGGGCGTTGTCTTCGTCGTTGACCGCGCAGATCACCGCGCGGTACCGCCCGTCGAGCACATCGAGAAGCATGTTCTGGCCCCACAGCACGCGCAGCCGCCGGCTCGGTTCGAGCCGCGAACGGTCCGAGGGCAAGAGCGTGACCCGCTGCGTGCCGTCGGAATGGCTCAACAGGGCTTCGGCGTCGTCGTCATAAAGCTTGGCGGGCGTGGTCGTTGGCATCGCGGGCCTCCTTGCAGCATAGATTCACCGATGATTGCACCGGAGATGGTTGCCCCCGATTGTAT
>CAYUVO010000039.1:0-21678 GCA_964448185.1 uncultured Phycisphaeraceae bacterium | reverse complement strand
GCTGTTCCGTGCTCATGCGCGCATAGATGTGCGATCCGCGCTCGCCGATGAGCACCTCATCGCCCGCCATGAGTGTGACCACGTCGCGCGCTTCGATCGAGCCAAAGTTTGCGACATGCCGACCGAGCAGATGGACCGAGTCCGCATAGATCGAACCGTGGTTGATCACGTCGCCTCGGAGGTCGGTGAAGCGGTCGATCCCGTTGAGGAAGTCCGTGTCGGCGATCGAACCCGCAGCTGCAAAGATGCCCGCCGCGTTGATGATCGAGCCCTTGCCGAAGATCACGCCCGCCGGGTTAGCGAGATACACCTGGCCGTTGGCGAGCAGCGTGCCGTCGATCAAAGTGGGCGTCGCGCTGTTGATGCGGTTGAGCACCCGCGCATTGGGACCGGGCTGGATAAACCTGACCGTCTCGTTGGCTCCGATATCGAAGCCCGAATAGTTGATGATCGTCCGGTCCGCCGCGCGGATGGTCGTCACCGACCCGCTGCGGTCGAACGTCGCCGAGCCTGCTGCGACCTGTTCGCCCTCCGGACCTGCCAGCGCAGGCGCAGCGAGCAACGCCACAAGCGGGCTGATCGCCAGCCCGCCACGGATGCCTGATGCCAGATTCGAGCCGCGCCCTCTCCGCCTCTTAGAGCTGCGAGAGCTGTGCCGATCCGCCCGATTGCCATTCTGAGTCATAGTTCGATCTCACAAGCGCAAATACTGCGCGTCCCCGTACCACCCTGTATGGATGTCATTCTGCGATTCACATCTCTAGTTGACTAGAAAAGCAGGGTAAATACCAGATGAAACCTGTTGGAACCGGATTTGACGTTCTGATTATCCACGTCATCCAGCGCCACAGCCCAATCAACGCGGACGCTCACGTTCCGATAGAAAAGAAAGTCCGCTCCAACACCCGCTCCCCACAGGTCCTCGTTCTTCTCGAACGCCTGCTTGTCCACATTCTGGCTGCGTCCGATATCCGTAAACGCCTTGAGAACGAGATCCCAATCGGGACGCCCATAGACCGAGCGAGGGGAATGATTAAATGGACGCCCAAAGAACGAGCCCGGCTCACGGGTCGTGCCCGAAGCATCAGCAACCGACAAGGGCCTGAACGACCGAGGGACATGCCAGCGATATTCGGCAGAAGCGATCACCACGTTGTCACCCGCGACCACCG
This sequence comes from uncultured Phycisphaeraceae bacterium, assembly GCA_964448185.1. GTDB lineage: Bacteria > Planctomycetota > Phycisphaerae > Phycisphaerales > UBA1924 > OFTM382. The sequence goes on along the minus strand of CAYUVO010000039.1, from coordinate 20,506 downwards.
ATTCAGGATACCCGCGTACTGAATACAGCCCGCCGACCACCTGCTGCTCGTTGGGCACGAGCCGATTATCGATCGCGTATTGGCCGCGAACCGAAAGCGCGATCTCGTGAGCGAGCGTCGAACTCTTCCAAGTGCTCGGGTCTTTCCAATCGCTTCCAAACAACAGCGGTTCGAGGAAGAACGAGCCGCTGACCGCATAACGGAATACTTCCCAGTCTTCTTCGGGAGCAAGCCGGCCGAGGCGTTCGAGTCCCGGCGATTGGCCGCCCGCCAAACCAGAGAGCGACCACTCATACGTTGTCTGCGCGTTGAAGCTCCACTTGTCCGTCGAGGCTTCTGCTCGCAAGCCGAGCTTTGGCACGAGGAAGTGCTCGCGGCCCTGCACCCCGACCGCTTCATTGAACACCTCGGTCTGGTTCCACCGAATACCCGCGAAGGCGTCGATGAACAGCTCCTTGCGTTGGAAGAAATTCCACGCGACCTCGCCGCCAACGGTGAATGCCTCACCCGTAAAGCGTTCATCCGCAAGCCCAACGTCCGAGGCGGTGAACTTGCTGAAGTCGCCGAACAGACGCCCGCGCCACCGGTCGGTCCCGGGGATCGCTGTCTCGTAAGAACCCACCACCGCGTGCGAGCTGCTAAAGCCCGCGGTGATGTATTCGAGGCTCAGGATGTCGTCGCGATTGGCGAGCTGCGTGAACTGCGCCCCGAAGCGTTGGCGCCAAGGTTCGGTTGACTTCGTACCCGTGTTCGAGAGCTGCATGTACGCGAGCCATTGCTTGTTCTCGCTCACGAGGAAGTCGAGCGTTACATCGCCAGCCGACTCGCCCGGCGCCAGCGCCACATCGACCCGTCGGCCAGGAAACCGGTTCAATCGCAGCACATAGTCATCAAGACGATCACGCCGCAACAAGTCGCGTTGGTTGTTCTTGTCGGTGTATTCGCGGTTCGGAACAACCCCGACCGGGCTGCGATTCAAGATGCGAACATGCGAAGGATTATTGAGCCGTTCGTCGATCCCGAAACGTGCGCCCGAGGCGATGGTGCGGACGTTTTTGATCACGCCGTTGAGGACAAAGATGTTGAGTTCGGTGCGGTCGCCTCGGAAGTCGGTAAGCCCTTCGTAGCCTTGTGGTTGCTCGAGCAGGATGTCCTGCGGGCTGACAAACGCGATGTACCCCAGCAGGTGACGTCGTGCGAACTCATCGCTGATGCGTCCGAGGATTTCTGCGATGCCTTCGCGAGTCAGCAGCACGATGCCGTCGGCACCGATCTGATCGATGCGCATCGAGGTCACCACTTCGCCCGCCTTGGGCGGCCCGAGCAGCTTGCCATCACGCACCAACGCAACTTCGATCGCACCCAACTCCTCGGGCGTAGGAAGCCCCGGATGCTCGGGCTGAAGAATGATCACGATCTTCGAGACCGGGTACAGCTCTTCGGGTCCGAGGTCCGTCGCTGCACTTGCAGCAAGAGGACTGGTCATCGCATCTACATCACTCGGCTCCGCAGCAACACCATCGTCGTCTGTTGATGCTTCGGGTGGTGCTTCGGGTGGTGCTTCGGGCGTGAGTGCCCGCGCGGGATCAATCGGAATCATCCGCCCGATCACGCCCGTGCCCTGAGCGGGTGCTGGCTCCACAGCTTCAGGCGGATCATCAGTAGATGGAGCGTCCTGCCCGGCCGCGCTGACAGCCCCTGTGAGCAGCAATAAAGCTGAAAGAATCCAACGCCAACTCTTGCGCAACGTGTCAGTCCAGTTCACGGCTTTCCCTCTGGCCGAACAGGCCGATCGCGCTATACCATGCGCCGATCCGCCACCCTATCAGCATGAGATTGCCAGGGCAAACCCGCAGGTGCTCTCCATACCCCTAAATCACAATCAACACGACCAAGTCATGGACCCTCACGGCTAGGGCAAAAACCCTACATGAAATCATTTATGCCGAACGGTCGGCTTGCCTGGGGATCGGCTTGAGCATCTGCTCGAACCTCGCAGCCGAGGCATCGTCGATCGAGTATTCGATCGTGGTCACCAGCGGGTTGGTGGATTCGGGGGTCCGCAGGCAGGCGAACTCGCCTCGACCCGGAGGCCCGATCACGAGGTCGATGAACTTGTGCCGCAACGGCATGATGACCATCACGGGCCGTGCGCCCCAGCCCCCAAGCGCCCGAAGCCAGGCCCACGCGGCGTCTTGAGGCTGGCTCGCAGCCCTCGGCACGCGCACATGTTGCGCCTTGTCGGTCGGAGGGCTGCCCGAACTGCTCTCGGCGGTAGGTTCACCGAGCATCCCCACGAGCCGATGCATCAGCCGATGGACCGAGGATCGCCCAAGGTCTGTCTCGATTTTGTGTGTGATCTGGATGAGCGCTTCGCTGCGGTCGGTCGCATCGAGGACTCGGATGGGCATGATGCCTGTCGAGACTCTCACGAGATCCTGCCGGGCGTCATTGAGCACCTCGATGACTTGTTCTGCCGTGGTGGCCTCTCGGCACTTGCCTTCGAGCCGTTCGAGCACCGGCAGGCATGTGCTGATCGCCCATTGGACATCGATCCCGACCGCCTCGACGCACACGATCATGGGGAACGAGCTTCGCCCCTTGCCGTCAACCGAGGGCCACATGCGTGCGAGAATGACCGAAGCGCCGTCGTGCCAGATGATGAGATGCTTGAGCGGGCTGGCCTCGGTGAGTTCGGGGTCGGCTGCCCATGTTCCCGCGTCGATGTTGGCGCCGATGCCTTCGACATAGAGCCGGCGTTTGAACTCGACAAGCCGATCGGTGTTCATCCCCTGATCGTCGAGATGATCGTTCCAGCCCGGGTGTTTCCCGAAAGCGGCCAAGTGCAGCCCCACCTGTGGAGCCTCGTCGCGATTGAGCACCGTCTTGAGCCATCCCAGCACGACACAGATTCCTTACACCCGGCCTCAAACTTACCCGAGGCCGATCGGCAACAAAAAAATACGTTCCTCTGCCAACTACGCGCCGAACGCAGCCCCAGCGGGCCACAGCAGTTCCACCAGAAATGACCTCGGGCCACTCTGACCCCAGATCACTCGCCCTCTATCGGCCAATCGCGTGAATATCGGACAACAAGTGACCAAGAACACTCAACTCGATCTCACACCACTCGCACGCAAACTCCTTGCACACACAACGCGAGCATCCGTTGCACCGGGATTACCCCTGGCTCTCGGCGGCCCGCTTGAGCTCTTCGAGGTGGCTATTGACCTTACGTTTGGCCCGCTCGACCCACGAGACACTCGTCACCGATGAAGGCCCAGCATCAAACGCGGCCAACAAAGCCTGGCCCTCGGCACGAGCGGTCGCAATATCAAACTCGCCCGCGTTCTCGATTTTATAGTGATCTACCCAAGCCGACACACCCTCGGTGATCGGGGATTCGAGCTTGCGACGCGCTCCGAGCAGATCCTCCGCACTCGCCTTACGCGAGAGCAACCGATCGACCCCCTGTTGAAGAGCCTCACGATCAAATTCCACAGGTGAATCTTCCTCGCTCGTCGGAGACACGGCGTACCGCAGCAACGCCTCAAAGTCGAACAAAGGCCTTTCGCCATCGCCCTCGGGGTCTTTCGCCTCCACCTGCAGATAGATCAGAGCCCGGACCGCTCCGAGCATGTCCTTGCTCCACATCTTCTGGCGACGGTCGATCTGCAAGCGAGTGTCCGCAGCAGCGATCACCGGCCGAACCACCGTCATCAAGAACACCGAGTCGAACGCTTTCGCCCGTGACACGTCGTAATCCGCCGAGATCGGCGCCAGAGGACGGTAGAGCATCGGGGCCTTGATCTCGGTTTCGAGCTGCGAGAGCAACTCTGCTGCTACCCGTTCCCGCTCGAACTTCGCCACATCGACGTCCATCATCTCGTGACCCAGATAGTCAAACTCGGGCTGGTTGCTCCGCGCCTGCACGACCAGATCGCGTGCTCGCAGCGTCAACCCTGCCGTGTCCTGAGCCTCGGGGCGGGTCACGTACGCGTCGCGCACACCCTCCCACAAAACCAGATGCCGACCGATGCTCGTGCGGAATGACCACGCTCCCCACGCGGTCAGTGCGATCAGGGCAACCGCTGTGAACCCGGCTGAACCGAATACCAGAAGCTGACGCGCTGCACGGGTCGCTTTGGCGCTCTTGGACTTGAGCACCAGACCCCGCTCGCGGAACACCTTGGAGATGAACAGGTCACGCAAGAAGAACGCGCGTTCGCGTTTCCAGGTGCGCCCTTCGGGCAGCGCATCGACGGGCACACCGATCGCAGCCGCGAGATCCGCATCGAGAGCCGAGCCCTCGCGCATGGACGATGTGAAATAGATCCCACGCAGGAACAACGGATCACCCGACCACGAGCCGCTCGAGAAGATCAGTTCGAGATATTTCTGGAGTTTGGGTCCGAGTTGGGTCATGGCCTCGGGATAGGCGTACAACGCATCGACCTGATCGATCCGCCGGAGATTCGCGTCCTCGGTATGAACCGGGTCCATGAGCAACGCCATGCGCCGTCTGCGGATGCGGTCGGCGAGTTTCGAGAAGTGCTCACTCAATCGCCGCGGCTCAAACTTCTCATCGAGACTCGATTGGTTGGACCAGCCCATCATCTGGTGCTGGAGTCCCGGATCGTCGATCGAGTCGTAAAACTCGCGGAAGCCGTTGATAAGGTCGGACTTGGTCACGATGACGAACGCCGGGAAGCGAACTTTGAGCGTGTCGCGAACGGTGCTGAGTTGTTGAGCGATGCGTGTGGCTTTTTGCTCGATGGTGGCTTCATCGTCTTTGATGAGGCTGTCAGCGGGAATGACCAGCAGCAGGCCGTTGACCGGGCTGTTGGGCCTGCTTGACCGCAACAGCTTGAGGAACTCTTTCCATTCGCTGCTCTCGCCGGGCGCGACCTCCTCGAACATGAGCCTGCCTGCGGTATCAAGAATGACCGCGTAGTTGGTGAACCACCAGTTCATGTTCATCGTGCCGCCGAGACCCTGGAGCGTGTTCTGGAGCCCCCCCGGGAACCCGACGTTGGAATGACGAATGGCCTCGGTCTTGCCCGAACCGGGCTCGCCGACGAGCAAATACCAGGGCAGCGAATACATGTCCTTGCCGTGCTTGCGGAAGACATCGAGCCCCTCAGCGAACTTGTCGTGCAGGTTCTGCACGCTGGCCTCGCCCGCGAGTCCTTTCTTGCCCTTGCTCGCATTCTCGCGGATCTGCTTCTCGAAGGGCTTGCTCCTGGCCCGGCTCATCATGCCGAGCACCTGCTTGTACCCCAGAAGCAGAAGCCCCACGAGCACAAAGCCTGCGAGCACAATCCCGAGCGCCTTGATCGCACCCATCACGATCAGCACGCCGCTGATCCCACCGACCACCGCGACGATCAAGAAAATCTTGATGGGCATCGGCACCAGACTGCTTGAACCAGATCCTTGCGCCATCGCGCGACATCCCTTCTGTGGGGGTTCGTGCTGCGGGCTCGTTCGCCATCGCTGCAGGCCCCGAGTTCATCATCACTCAGCCATCGCGGCTGCTCTCAATCGGTCAATCTGCAATCGCACGGATCTCTTCGAGCGTCGTTTCGAGCGACTTGGAACTCGAAAGAAACAAGAACACATTGGCGCCGAGCAGCACCACCGTCAGCCCAACAAGCGCGATCAGCACCCCGCCCACAATCCGTGCTGGGGGCTCGACGTAGTTGGTCTGGTCCACGTTCTCGTACGCCTCGGGACAAATCCTTGGCTCGGCATCGGTATCCATCACCGACCGAAGCCGGGCGGACATCTCGGTCATCTTTGAACGCAGCGCATCGGGACGCTGCCCGCCGCTAAACCCGAGCCCAAGGCAGGTAAACAGCACCGCGAGCACCTCGGTCGCCGACGGGCTCTGATCGCCGAGCGCCGCATCCGCGAGATCAAAGAACACCTGGTCGCTCTCGAGCCCTGCAACTTCGAGCGCCATGGGTTGCCACGTCGCAGCGAACGGCAAGGCACTCTCACGAATGAGCGAATCCGCAAACAGAATCAGCGCCGGCTCGACCCGCTGATAGTCCGCGTTCGTCGTGCCGCCCATCTGTGACGATTGTTGCCGCATCTTCTCGAGGTGCTGCTGAAACTCCACCCGCACGACTTCTTCGGGCGGGGGCGTGCCCTTGCGAGCCGACCGGTTGAGCCGACAGCAGTACTGAAAGAACGGTTCGGTCAGGTCCACGAGCTTCATCAACCAATCCTTCCGTGCCCGCGGCTCGTCCGCCCCGGATCACTGCATCCAATCACGGCACTCATTCGCCGCATCCACCTGCGTGCCGACGCAGGGCTTACTACTTGCTCATCACATCGCGCAGCATTGCCTCGGCATAATCCACGATCGAAGAAAGAATGTCCGCCTCAAGCTCGTCCTCATCGAACGTGCCCACGATCTCTTTATACCGCTTCCAGCACGCTTTATCCCCTTGCTCGCCCACACTCGATTCGATCAAGCCCGGCGAGAGCTCGCCGAGCTTGCGGTGCGCGAAGCTGCCCACCTGTGCCATCGCCGACACCAACGCGCCTACGAGCTGGCGCAGCCGTTCGATCTCGTTCTTGATGGTCTCAAGATCACCCGCCTGCCCCGAGGCATATTCGCCGATGAGCCTGCCCAGGGGTTCACCCCGGCGCATCTCGCTGCGGGGCGCGATCCGTTTCCAGGTGCTCCAACTGAGCTGGTCGAGGCTGTGCGCAAGGCCTGCCAATGCGGCTGACAACTCGCTGAGCCTCGGGCCGTCAAGCTCAGTGCCCTCTTGCGAGGCGAAAAACTCCCGGAAGAAGTCCGAGTGTGCTGCTTTGAGGGTCCAGCTTCCACTCTGGCTCCCCGAGCCGCTGGGCATCTTGAACACGCCCGACTTGCGGAGCTTGCTTTCGAGCGTCGCACGCTCATCAGGCGAGAGCACCGCGGAGAGTTCCGCGAGTCTTCGGCTGAGTTCCTCAACCCCGCCATCGCCAGCACCCGGCGCAGGAGCCATCGAAGCAGGCTCGGCCTCGGTCTTGACCCCGCCTTCTTTGAGCGCAGCAGCACACGCCCGGCGGTCTTCGCCCGAGAGATTACTCCACGCCCCCGCCAATGAACGAGCCAACTCAACGGGAGATTGTCCAGAACCACCATGCTCTTGCGTGCTCACGGCCACGCTCCTTTTCATCAAATCACGTCCGGGTCCAGTGGCGTAGAAGGCCGCCAGACCCCGTACCCGGGGTTTCGCCCGATAGATCGAGATCATAACGTCCGAGAGCCACATAGCCAATCGGGTCTTCGGACCAAGAAATCGGTCGTTTTGACGGCCTGCACCGCTTGGCTGGTCCGATCCAAACAAGTCGCAACCCGTGACACCTCAAGACGTTGAGACTCTGACCTCTGAATGCCGAAGCTGTACTTAGCCAACCGCGTTCCGTGTGGGACGCCGCAGAAGCGAAAGTCTTTCTTGACCAGACCGGGCCCATCCGGGGCCGGGTCGCCTGCCGAAAGCCAACGCCATGCGTCGTCAAACTACTCGAATCGTGCTCTCGATCGCTGCTCTTGGAGCCTGCGGCTCCGCTCTCGTGGGGTGCGCCTCGTCCGGGTCGGCCTCCGCCTCACCCACCGGCACACTCGTTTACCAACCCAGCTACACCTCCAACACGGGCAGCTCGACCCTCGTCGCGGGCGATGCGCTGGGACGTTCTATGTTCGAGCGTGGAGCGATCGTGGCGAGCCGCGCGCACGCTGAGCTTCGATACGCGGGCGTCATCGAATAAAGACGCCGATCGGCTGACTTTCCATTCTCTCTCTTGACCGGTCTTATATTTGGCCGGTTTATTCACCGGGCTTGAGATGCGGTGCGCGTCTGCCTTCCTTGGCGGCCTGCAACACCGCAGCCGCACGCGCCAGACGCTTGCTGTGGCGAACAATCTCGCCCGAACCCAGATACACCACCGACTCGGCGACCGAACCCATCAGGTCCGCAACCCGTTCGAGCTCTCGCGTCGCACGATGAATCAACAGCCCAAGCTCGGGATGCTCGGGCTCACGATGCATCAGCTCGATCGTCTCCTCAAACACCCGGTCATGGAGCCGATCGATGATCTTGTCGTCCTTGATGATCTCGCGGGCGAGCTTCATGTCTTCATCGACCACCGATCGCAGCAGCCTCTGCGTGACCAACGGCACCCGCTCGGCAAGCTCCACAAACGCGGTGGGCCAGCTCGGCTTGAGCCCGTACTTGTTCATCATGATGACCACTTTGGCCAGCGAACACGCATGGTCTGCAACCCGCTCGAAGTCAGCGTTGACCCGCAGCGCAAACGAGACCAATCGCAGATCCCGGGCCATGGGCTGTTGGAGCGCGATGAGCTGGATGCACGCCTGCTCGATCTTGACTTCTTGAGCATCAACTTTGTCGTCTCGCCTGCGGAGCGCCTGGGCCGCATCCACATCGAGCGTCCACAACAGCTCGATCGCGTTCTCGAGCATGCCGAACGCAAGGCTCGCCTCTCGCAGCAGGCTCCGCTGGACGCCCGCGAGCAGCTTGTCGAGCATGTCGCGGTGCTTGGGATGGCCTCGGCTTGGTTGGAACAACTCCGGAGAGCCCATGTGATCTTTCCTCTCGTGGGATCGCGGTCTTGGGCATCGAGCCCACCGCTTGCAACACTCATTCTAGTCTACAACAGACTCTTTGCACACGTTCCAGAGAGCTTGCAAATGCCCCCGTCGTCCAGCTTCATTGGGTTCTCTACCATGTCCCCCGTGAACACCACCGCATCCCAACACGCCGAGCCTGCCGAACAAGTCGCTCATTCCAGTACGCCCCCACTGCTTTCGAGGTTCTTTCGTGCCGGAGCCTCGCCCGCAGCGGCCCGGCTCGATGCCATCGCCCACCAGCTTTCTCACCCGCCGATCGTGCCCGACCCACTCTCGGTGTGGCGTGGCGATCTCGCCAGCGGTGCAGCCATCGGGCGCGACGCCAAGCCCCGACCAGACCTCACCACCAAGTACCACGACGAACTGACCTACTGGCAGCGAGTAGGTGCGGGCACCGAGCCCTCCTTCGAGGGCGAGTTGCACGAGGTCTTCGGACGCTGGCAGCGGACTCGGCTCTACGAGCTCGGCGGCCGGCTCGGGCTCGACAGAGCATTTGCTCCGGGCGAACCGATCACCGGACCACTCGCCGATTGGTGTGCTCAACGCCGCGTGCTCGAAATCGGGGGCGGCCCCCACCCCGCAGTCAGCGAAACCCGTTGGAAATCGGCGGTCGCAGCCGATCCGCTCGCCGAGGGGTACGCCGCCGAGGGATTACTGCCGAGCGAGAACGACCGCGTGGTGCATATCTCGGCACCGGGCGAAGCCATCCCGCTGCCGGGGGGCACGATTGATCTCGTGATCGCGGAAAACTGTCTCGACCATGTGATGGATCCGTGGAAAGTGCTCGGCGAGATTCATCGGCTTCTGGTCCCAGGCGGCCACCTCTGGCTGCTGGTCGATCTGATGCACCACAAAGACCACCTCCACCCGCACCCGTTCACCGAGGCCTCGGCAAGAGACATGCTCTCCAAGGCCGGGCTTGAGATCGTCAAGGCCGACGTCTGGGATGCTCACAGCCACCCGAACGCCTTTGGCCAGCTTCGTGCGTTGCTCGTCAAGCCGTAACTGACGCGGGCTCGACCGCGCGAGCGAGCGTCGCGACGAGCACTCGAACCAGCGACACCGGGTCGTCCATGTACCCCTCGGGCGGGCGGTAGTACACCTCGCACAACTGCTCGTTGCTCTTGGGATCGAGTGCGCGCACGGTGCCCTTTGCACCGCTGAGCGCTGCGACGATCGAAGCGGGCTTGTCGGTGCGGATCACTACGTCGCGGTCGCGGCGGGCCATGGACCGTGCAAAGAGAGTGGCTGCGAGGACACGCAACTCGGCGAGTGAGATCAATCGGCGGACGGGCTCGGGGTGTTCGCCATACGCATCGGTGAGGTCGGAGGCGACGGCCTCGATCTCGGCGCGGTTGCCCGCGGTGGCCAGGCGGCGGTACGCATCCATCCGCCGTTGGTCTGACGGGATATATGCCCGAGGGATCATGCCCGCGATGCCAAGATCAAGCGTCGTAGCACTCGCGATGGGCTTAGGCGTCTCGTTGCGCAGCTCATGGACCGTGCGTTCGAGCAGGCGACAGAACATGTCGTAGCCCACAGCTGCGATATGCCCGGATTGCTCGGCCCCAAGAATATCTCCCGCGCCGCGGATCTCAAGATCACGCATCGCGATCTGAAAGCCTGCGCCGAGTGCTGCGTGTTCTTCGAGAGCTGCCAATCGCCGACGCGCGATGTCACGAATCGGACGCTCCTCGGGCAGCACGAGATAGCAATACGCCCGGTGCTTGCTGCGACCCACCCGACCTCGAAGCTGGTGCAACTCAGAGAGCCCAAAACGATCGGCGTCAAAGATAATCATCGTGTTCGCGGTCGGGATGTCGATCCCGCTCTCGATGATCGTCGTCGAAACCAGGATGTCGGCCTGACGCCGGATGAACGTGAGCATCACGTCTTCGAGCTCGGAGGGAGGCATCTGCCCGTGGCCCACCACCACTTTGGCGCCCGGTGCCAACGCGCTGATCCGCTCGGCGACCGAGTGAATGTTGTGGACGCGGTTGTGAACAACGTACACCTGCCCCTCGCGCGAAAGCTCGCGGGCGATCGCCTGCTCGATGCGTTTGAGATTGTACGACACCACATCGGTCACAATCGCCCGGCGATCCGAGGGCGGCGTCGTGAGCGAACTGATGTCCCGCAAGCCCATCATCGCCATGTTGAGCGTGCGCGGGATGGGCGTAGCGCTGAGCGTGAGCACGTCAACAGTCATGCGAAACTGCAAGAGGCGTTCTTTGTGTTCGACGCCGAAGCGTTGTTCCTCGTCGATGACGACGAGCCCAAGATCGTTGAACCGCACGTCCTTGGAGAGCAGGCGGTGCGTGCCGATGATGACATCGACCTCGCCGCGCCGCAAACCCGCGAGCACATGGTTGACCTGCTTGGGGGTCTTGAACCGGCTAATCGACGCGACACGGAACGGGTAGTCAGCCATGCGCGCAGCGAACGTCCGTTCGTGCTGCTCCGCGAGCACCGTCGTGGGCACGAGGATCGCTGCCTGTTTGCCCGCTTCGCACGCCTTGAACGCGGCCCGCACCGCAAGCTCGGTCTTGCCGAACCCTACGTCGCCACAGAGCAGCCGATCCATCGGACGCGGGCTCTGCATGTCGCGTTTGATCTGCGCCATCGCGGTGAGCTGGTCCTCGGTTTCCTGAAACGGGAACTCGTCCTCGAAGGCTCCTTGCCACTTGCCGTCTTGTGGGTAACGGAATCCCGGCATGGCTTCGCGTGCTGCGCGCACTCTGAGCAGCTCGGCTGCGAGATCCTTGACGCCCTGTGCAGCCTTCTCTTTTTGCTGCTGCCAGCGTTTGCCGCCGAGCACACTGAGCCTCGGCCTGCTCTTGCCTTTACCCCCACTGCCGCCACCGACGTATCGCTGGACGAGATCAATCTGTGCGCACGGCACATGCAGCCTCGAGTTGCCCCCAAACTGAAGCGTCATGTATTCCTGCGGGTCGGGCCGATCCGTGCCCCTGCGAGCGGTGGGTGTGATGACTTCAAGCCCGACAAACTCCGCGAGCCCGTGCTCGGCGTGAACCACGATGTCGCCCGGAGCGATCTGCAAGAAGCCGTCGAGTGTGCGCGAACCCGCACGCCTTCCTTCATTTCCCTTCTCGCCCTTGCCCCGACCGAGCCGCGAGTCGTAGCGGTGAAAGACCTCGTGGATGGGCACGACCGCGAGCCGGGGCAGCTCGTCCCACACGAACCCACGCTCGATCATGCCCACGCCGATACGGACGCTTTGGGGTTGTTCGCCCAGAGTGGCGACCATCATCTCCCCGAGCCTTGTGGCCTCGGCCTGCGTCGTTGCCAACGCCAACACGTCGCCCACCCGGGCCAGCTCGGCGAGCTCGTGAACCGCGGTGGCTGCATCACGATCAAACTCGGGCAGCACATCAACGGGCAGCTCTACCTGGCCGCTCGCCTTCGCAGAGCCCGGCGAAAACTGATTGACCTCGACGACCGCGCTGGCGCGAGCCTTGAGCGATTGCAACACTGCGGGCGGCCCGAGCACCGCCCGAGCCGAGGTCGTCCGTTCATAAAACCCCCGCCCCTGCTCGACGACCTCGCCCGTCTCAGCGATGACTCCCAACGCACCAGCCGGGAGCTGATCGAACACGCACCCGCCCCGGTCGTCGTGCGCGTTGACCGATACCAGATCAACACGATCGAGCCTGCGATCGGATCGCAGCGTCTCGGTGTCGATCTCGTGGATGGATTCGATCTCGTCGCCGAAGAAGTCGAGCCGAACGGGCAGATCGACGCCGGGCGGGAAAAGATCGAGAATCCCGCCGCGCACCGCAAAGTCCCCCGGCTGCTCGACGCTCTGACGCCGCTCGTACCCCGCTTGGGCGAGCCATTCCATCAGCTCATCGGTCGCCATCCGCTGGCCCACCTCGCACGAGCGAATCAGGCCCGCGAGTTCCTTGGGCGCGGGCACGGGCTGCATCGCCGCTTGCACCGAACAGATCAACATCCAAGGCTGATCGTTCTTCATCTCGCCTAGAGCACGGAGCGTGGCGACTCGGCGAGCGAGGCTTTCGAGCCCGACCGTGCCGTCGAAGCCGACTTCCAACATCGGCAGGCTGAGCACCTCGACCCCGGCTGCCGCGAGATCCCCGTGCGCACTGTCCGCGTCATCGAGGTGCGCTACCAGCAGCACGACGGGCTTGGAACACATTCGCGCGAGGGCAGCAGCGACCCAGTGGGTCGAGGAACCCACCGAGCCGTTGGCGATGACGTGGTCCGAGGTCTGCACCGATTGCGCAAGGGTCTTGATCGACGCCGAGGTGCGCAGTCGTTCGAGCAGTTCGGTGGAATCGATCGTCATGGAACTCGCTGAGGATAGTCAAAGATCGCAAGTCTCATGGAGCACCCGGGCTTGGGATCACCTGTGCGATGCTGCGGAACTTGTCGATAGTGCGTGGCCCGATGCCTCGGACGCGGTCGATATCGTCGAGCGAGGCGAACTCGCCATGAAGGGTCCGGTCCTCGACGATTCGGCGTGCGAGCACGGGACCGATCCCCGGGAGCATTTCCAGCGCCTGCGGCCCGGCGGTGTTGAGGTCGATGAGCCGAACGATCGAATCGAGCTCCGGCTCTTCGAGGGCTGGAGTTGCCGATGAGTGTTGATCTGTGCGCACACTCGAAGCTGGAGGACGGTCGTGGAGTGAGAGGGCCATCCCCCCCACCGAGAGTGCAGCGAGAATCGAAGCGATCAGCCACCGCGCCCGCGACAGCGGGACCGCATCGCTCGATGCTGTGCTCGCCGAGCTGGCATTAGCTGACCGTGGTGGAATCAAGGGAGCCATCGAGGGATTCTAGTGGCGAACGCCCCGCGCGCATGGCACGGCGGACTTTGACCATCGAGGCGAACGCGGGCCGAGCCTTGCCGTCGGGTGCGATCAGCCCCATCGGGGTGGTGTCCGCTGAGCCCGGACGGGCATCGATGAGGTCCGCCCAGCACACGCTCTGGACGAACGGCTTGGAGGCTGCGATCGTCAGCACCCGTTCGAGCCAGCGGGCCTGGATCTCCGGGTCCCAGCCCGTGCGCCAGGCACCGGCGCTGGGATGAGTGGGCTGAAGGCTCGGAGCAGCGACCGCTGAGAGCGAGACGGGTTTTTCGAGCACCGCGATGCGATCGAGCATGGAGGACAGGGCCATCAGGTCGCGCACGCCGTGGCCTGTGTCTTCGCCCCCGAGGATGAGCCTCACAGAATAGCCATCGACGACCACGCCCGTCTGGGCCACGGTGTCGGCGTAGAGCATGGGCGGGAGCGACTGGCGGTGCTTGGCGAAATATTCACCCCAGGGCTGATCGAGCCCGAGATAGACCCGTGCTTTGGGCTGGAGCCGACGCACCAGCAGCACGCACAGCCGGGTCAGGTCCATGATCTGCTCGTAGCTCAGCGTAAAGTGAGTGTTGACGTGCAGCCCCGAGACAATCGTCCAGCGATTCACCGTTCGGCGGTACCGAGTAACCACGTTTTTGACGTGCTCGTAGATCACCTCGCGGAGCGTCTCGTAGTCGTTTTCCCAGATGTAGAGCCACTCGGGGACTGACTTTGGCGCAAAGTCCACCACCGGTCCCGACACCACCGGCAGCTTGGCCTGACGAACCGCCCACTCGATCCAGCGATCGGTCGCAGCGAACGAATATTCACCCTCCGAAGGCTCGAGCTCGGTCCAGCTCATCGGCACGACCAACTCGTCCGATGAATCGGTCACCGCTTGCTTGAGTGAATCATTCATCACCCATGGCGCCACAGCGCAGCTGAGCTGGGCTCTGCCGGGCATGGTGACTCCGATGCCGTTCTGGACGACAATCGGCGCGTCTTCGGGGGGCGGTTCTCCCTGAGCTGCCTCATACGCCTTGGTGGCTTCTTCGTAAGCTCGACCAGTGAGCCGATCGGGGAGCTGACGCTGGGCGCTCTCAAGAGCCAACGCCTCGCCCGCATCAACCGCAAACGCGAGCGCTGCCAGCGAGAAATCATGCGCCTCGCGTCCAAGCTCGCCCGAAGCATCCCGAGGGCTCACGAGCGCGTGCGTAAACAACGCCCGAGCGTGCTCGAACTGCTCCATGATCGGATGCTCAGCGGGCAGATCAAACATCTGCCAGTCTTCGAGCTTGTTGAGGAACATCATGATCCGGTGGCGAGCAAGCTCGAGTGCGAGCAGATAAGGCATCTCCCGCACGGGCAATAAACAGGTCTGGAGCGTCAATCGGCCAACGTCGGGAATGGGTCTCGAAGCCAACTCTTTGTCGCCCGGCTCGACCGAGGGCATCACTAAGCCACGCAGCTCGATACGCATCACCAAGCCCACCGAGCCTGAGTTGGTGGGTGTCGCGGTGATGTGGTCGCCTTCGCGGTCGATGCTGCCCGCTGCGGGGATGTCGTCAGGGCCGACGAGATACGCACGGGTCACCGGGAACCGGTCACCCTGCGGAGCCCCTTGGGGGCTTTCTTGCGCGGCCGACGGTGGGACCGACGGAGGGGCTGCTGGGTTGTCGAACACCTTAAAACGAACCATGCAGAGTCCATCCCTCCTGAGAGTTGCTGGGGCACTGTATGAGTTCCCCGCCCACCCCGCCCACCCCTTCGTCCACCCGGCTCTCACCCCATTTTCAAGATGACCGAATCGAGATGGAGCTACGGGCGTCGAGCACTCGTTGACTGCTGCATTGTCTCTCGAAATCCGCGTTCGGCAAGCCCCCGAGGCCAAGGAAGCGCGCAAAGATGGCTTTGTGTGGATTTGATCGCTCGGATCGGGCGACACCCGACCGGAGGCAGCAGTACCGTGTCGCCATGGCCAATGCAGCATCGAGCACCTGTTGGGATTCTTCGCAGGCGGTGTTCACGACCGATCTCAAGCTCCCGGATCGCTGCCAGGGCAAGGTCCGGGACGTCTATCGGCTCCCCCCCACCACCCAAGGGCTCCCGATTGATCGGCTGGCGATCATTGCGACCGATCGGCTCAGCGCGTTTGATGTGGTCTTGCCCACCCCGATCCCGGGCAAAGGGCGGATATTGACTCAGATCGCAGCGTTCTGGTTTCGGTGGCTCGAAGGCCAAGGACTCGGCCCGACACACCTGCTGAGCACCAATGTGAGTGAAATCCCCGAGTCTGCCTTCAATGACACCACGACGGGCCGATGCGATCTGCAAGGGCGGACCACCATTGCTCGTGCCTGCCGGGTGCTCCCGGTCGAGTGCGTTGTGCGGGGCTATCTCGAAGGCTCTGGCTGGTCGGACTACCAGCGCACGGGCAAGGTCTGTGGCATTGAGCTGCCCACCGGGCTCCGCCGGGGCGACCGTCTCCCAGAACCGGTGTTTACCCCTGCCACCAAGGCAGAGCAGGGAGCCCACGACGAGAACATCTCGTTCGATCGGGCATGCAGCATCGTGGGGGATGATGCCATGCTCGAAGCCCGCAAGCGGTCGCTGGCGATCTACGCGGCGGCCTGGGACTATGCGCAGAAGCGCGGGCTGGTGCTCGCGGATACTAAGTTTGAATTTGGGTTTGAGTTTGGGTTCGAGTTCGCACAGGACTCAGAGGATGGCGAGCTGATCCTGATCGACGAAGCGCTCACGCCCGACAGCTCGCGGTACTGGCCCGCTCGCGAGTGGAACCCGGGGTGCGTTCAGCTGAGCTTTGATAAGCAGTTCGTCCGCGAGCATCTCCAACAGCTCGTAGACGAAGGCCGATGGGACAAGACCGCTCCGGGCCCGGTGCTGCCTCGATCGGTTGTTGAGGGCACGCTTGCGCGCTATCACGAAGCTGCTCAGTTGCTCATGGCGAAGTGAGAAACTCGTTTAGCGGACGCCGGTTTCCTGTCGGCTGTCTTGACGGTTTTGGCGTCGTTGAAAGATGTAGGCTCGGTGTGCTTCGAGCCCGTCTGGCAGGGGAAAGAGGATCTCGAAGGGATCGGAGCCGGTCTCGGCTGCGTTGAGGTCAACGATGGGTTTGAAACGTTCAAGGATGATGTCGTAGCCCCAGAGCTGGAGTTCGTTGGGGGCTTCGCCGTACATGAGTTCGGCTTGTTCGACGGGCATGGTCGAGGCGAGTTGGGCGAACATGGTCCCCGCCATTTCGCGAAAATCTCGGGGCATGATCTCGGTTCGTCCCGTGTCGCCGCTCGCGGTGGTGCGTTGGAGCTGTTTTTCCATGTAATAGCGGTGGGCGAGCGCCGCGTATTGGTATTGGCGCTCGAAGCGTTCGCCGTCACCCGCGAGCAGGCCGTCGATGTACGCACCAAAGAGCGAGCCGGCGACTTCCTGTGAGGCGACGTACCCGGAGAGGATGCGTTCATCTTCGAGTTCTTTGGTCACGAAGTCGTCGAGGGTGGTGCCGAGTTCGACCATTCGATCGGGGTTGTTGGTGTTCTGGCCAGGCCAGGTGATGAGCTGGTCGAGCATCTCGTTGGCACGTTCGTATTCGCCGCGCCGGTAGAGGGTGCGGATGGCGTCGCGCATGAAGTTTTCGTACCCGGCTGCGAAAGCTCGGTAGGGACGCTTGCCGTGCTCGGCCCACCACAGCCCGAGGAGCTGTTGGCGTTGGAGCATCTCTTCGGGGCTGAGTCCTTCCCACGATTCGCTGTCGGGGTTGAGGATGTCGTCGCGTTCTTTGAGCAGTTCGCCGTAGGATTCGATGAAGTTGGTGTTGGGCAGCGAGAGGAAGAACGCGCCCTTGCCTTGGATGTCGTCGAGCAGGCTGTAGTACACATCGCCCGAGCGGTAGAGCTCTTGGAGCGACTGGTAGACCACGCGATCGGCGTTGATAAAATCAAAGTCTTTGCGGTTGCGCTGCGTCCAGCGGGTCATGGCTTGCTCGACACCGCGTGCGCCCCAATAGAGCGCGTGGGTCGCGGGGTGCCGCCAGTCCAACGGCCCAAAGCGTTTGGTGTACGCCACCATCCGCCAAGGCTCCATATGGTACACATCAATAAGAACACGCTTACGAACATGCGGGATCAACGCGGCCCATGCATCGGCATAGTCGGGATCGGCAACGAGTGACATGAACTCGTTGGACTTCTCGTTTGTGTCACTTTCAAACTCGATACGTCGAGGCGATTTGATCGCCTCCGAATACCGCGTATACATCTGGAGCGTTCGCATGCTCACCGGCTCAACATCAAGCGCACGGATCGCTGCCAACAGGCCTTTGACCGAAGGCTCCTCGACCTGCCTGAGCGTGTCGGGAGCTTCTGCGACCGCAGTGATCCACTCCAGATACGCCTTGGTCGCCCCCTCGCGGTCACGGGTTTCGACGGTTTTCTCGGGTGGCACTCCGAGCACTTCGGTCCACTCGCGCGCGAGCGCACGCTTGTAATAGCGGTTGGCGTCGTCGGTCGTCCCGCCGATCTTGTGCAGGAAGAACCAGCCGAGCTCTTTGTGCAAAAGCATGTCGTTGGGGTTGGCCGGGATGGCCTCGTCGCGGAGCAGCCGCACTCCCGCGTTGACCCACTCCCAGCGTTCTTCGGGCGTCTGGGTTGCGACCGAGATGTTGTACGCCATGTTCCACGCATGGAAGATCCACACGCGAGGGAAGCGGGGCTGGAGCGTGGTGATCGCTCGCGAGAGTTCGATCGCTTCGTGGTACTGCCCGGCTTCTTTGAGTTCGTTGGCGCGCAGCCAGAGATAGTTGACGAAGATGCCGCGGAATGCGCCCAGCGCGATGCCCAGCGCCACTTCGGGTGGATCGCCCTCGCTGAGCTGATCGGTCACCATCAGATGGTTTCGGCCCGCCGAATCCGAGACGCTCGCACCCATAAACCCCGCGCCCACGAGCGAAACACTCGTTACACCCAGAGCAATCAGTTGTATCAGGCGGTTGTGTCGCATGGATCGGCCTGACCTTTCTACTTGCCCGAGTAGATCGCGAGTTCGCGTTTACTGAAAATAAATGATGCCACGAGGAACAAAATCAGCGTCACGACGCCGAGCGAGACGACCGAAACCAGCGTGTCGTTCCAGGTGATGAGCTTGCCGTTGATGATTGAATCGATCGGATTGAGCCGGTCGTAGACGCTAAACAGCTCTCCTACCCCCGCCGTGATCGTGGCCGCCGTCATTTTCAAGATCATGACGACGCCGCCGTCTTCATCCCATCCGAAGACTTCGACACTCTTGAGCAAATACGACGAGCCCTCGGCTGCAAGGAACGACCCGAATGACACCATGCACGCCACCGGGAAGCTCAAGAACGTGGACGCGGTGATGGTCAGCATCGCGATAAACGCGAGCTTGACCCAGAGCAGCGTGATCCCTCGGAGGAAGTTCCCGCGATAGCCGCTGGCTTCATAGCTCATCTCCATGCCGTCGGGGGGAAAGACGATCGTGCTGTCGTTACCGATCAGCATCATCTGGTCCGTGTTGCGGTCCATGGCGAGTTGGCCGTTGAGCACTTCAATGTGCAGCGTGCCGTCTTTTTCGACGACGTCCTCGGTCGTCACGACATTCCCTGTCAGCGTGCCGTCTTCGACGAGCCTGCGGATGAGATCAAACTCGCTATTGGCAACACGCAACACCGTTCCGTCTGGCAAGATCACACACGGCGTGATCTGCACCATTTGATACACACCAGCGCCGAGCGTCTCGGGGATCGGAGGCAGCGGGCCGTAGGCGAACGCGACCTGCACCCGTTTGTCGGGCGCATTGCCCCCGACGTTGACCCGGTGGCGGAACACCAACGGCAGGTTCAGTTCACGTGCCCGACTAAGACCTGAGAAGGTGTACCTCTTGGTCCGACCCGGCGCGATCGAGTTGAACTCGTTGGTGTACGACTTGAAGAGTGACTCTTCGATCTCGGTGCGCTGCTCGGGATCAGTGGCAAAATCAGGCGACGCCAGCCTCTGCTGCTTGATGTACGCATCAACACCCGCTTGAAATCCCGGGTCATCGATCTTCATCGCAACATCGTTCGCGATTACCACGCGAGCGGTGAGGATCTGTCGTTCAAGTGCTAAGCGATCGGGGGAGACCGTTCCAAAATCTGTGCCCGCGGCGACATAGGCGGTGGACTCGCCTACCGCAGCCTGGCCACGCAAGTATTCGACGAAGCCGAAGATCCCTGATGCACACACCGCGAGCAACACCGCGTTGAGCGAAACCACACCGAGCCACTTGCCCAGAATGTACGACCACGCCGAGACGGGTTTGGTCATCGTTTGCCAGATGATCCGCTGGCGTTGTTCGCTGCTGAGCGTTGCTGCGCTGAACAAAATCGTCAGCACCGCGATCACCCAGAACGACAACCCGGTCCCAAAACTCATGAACGCCTGCACACGGTATCGCAAGGGCTGATCGTCGTTGAGCATCCCGGGCAGCGCCGCCAACAACAGCAGCACCATCACAATAAAGACCAGCGAGATTTTCATCCGCACCGCTTCGGCCAGCACGTTCTTCGCAATCGCGAACACCGGGCCCGGGCCGCTGAGCAGCACCCGCAAGCCCTGCAACAGCACCGTAAAGCTCATCACCAGGCCCGCAAGCCCGAGCCCCGCAAGCCCGAGCGCCTGCGTTGATCTGAGCATCACCAGCGGATAGAGAATCAGCCCGCTGAGCAGCAGCAAGAACAAGTATGTAAGCCCGAGCCCCAGCCAGATCGCTCCGATCGCTACGCCCCCGATCGACGTTGCGACGATCGCAAACCCCGTCGGATCGGACTTGGCTGCGAGGATGTCGTCGAGCGCACGCCGCGCGGTGTGTTGCGCCGATTGTGTGATCGCCTCCGGTGCTTCCAGATCAGATGGACCAGACGCATTGGAATCAACCACCGATGAAGCTGCGACTCCCGCCCCCCCCCCCGGCTCGACAGGCGCGTTGACCCGCACGGTGTACGCGACGATCGCTG
>CAYUVO010000038.1:0-21814 GCA_964448185.1 uncultured Phycisphaeraceae bacterium | reverse complement strand
TACACCCTTGGTGTGCTTGCCCTTCTTGGTTCCCGGCCCTCGGTCCCGTTTTTAACGGGTGTAACCCCCCCCCCCCCTCATCTGTCAAGCGAGATTTTCTTTCGCTTGCTTGGTGAGGTTGCGGGACTCTGGGTCATTTCGGCCAGAATCACGGGAGCCACATCGAGTTACGACAGGTGCCGCGTGCCCCTCGCTTTGATTCTACGATGCGGCCCTACCGATTCATCGCGGGTACCGATTGGAGAACACAATGCAGTGGCTCATGGTCAAAGACGCACTTCAGGCAGCACCCGGACAACAGATCACGCTCAAGGGCTGGGTCCGCACGCGGCGGGATTCCAAAGCGGGGCTGAGCTTTATTCAGCTCCACGACGGCACCTGCTTTGATCCCATACAGATCGTCGCGCCCAATGATCTGTCCAACTACGACGCCGAGATTCTTCGGCTGACCACGGGCTGCTCGATCGAAGCCTCGGGCGAACTCGTCGAATCAAAGGGCAAAGGCCAGAGCGTCGAGCTCAAGGCTCAGTCGATCAAGGTCATCGGCTGGGTCGAAGACCCCGACACCTATCCCGCGAGCGCCAAGCGCCACAGCTTCGAGTATCTCCGTGAGATTGCTCACCTGCGCACCCGAACCAACACGTTCGGCGCGGTGGCGAGGGTTCGCCACACGCTGGCGACGGGGATTCATCGGTTCTTTGACGACCGCGAGTTTTATTATGTGCATACGCCGGTGATTACCGCGAACGATTGCGAGGGTGCGGGCGAGATGTTCCGTGTGAGCACGCTTGACGCAAGCAATCCTGCACGCACCGAGGACGGGGCTGTCGATTTTGATAAAGACTTCTTTGGTAAGCAAGCACATCTTACGGTGTCGGGTCAGCTTAACGTCGAGACGTACTGCTGTTCGCTGAGCCGGGTGTACACGTTTGGTCCGACGTTTCGTGCGGAAAACTCGAACACGACTCGGCATCTCTCGGAGTTCTGGATGGTCGAGCCGGAGATCGCGTTTGCGGATCTTGCGGATTCGGCGGCTTTGGCCGAGTCGATGCTCAAGACGCTGCTCGACGAGCTGCTCACGCGGCGCGGCGACGACATGGCGTTCTTCGATCAGCGCATCGAACCGGGTCTCATCGAGCGTCTCAAGCATGTGATCGAGACGCCGTTTAGGGTGATCCCGTACACCGACGCGATCAAGCTGTTGGAGGCTTCCAAGAAGTCGTTCGAGTATCCGGTCAAGTGGGGGCTTGATTTGCAGAGCGAGCACGAGCGATATCTGACCGAGCAGCATTTCAAGCAGCCCGTGGTGCTGACGAACTACCCGGCGGACATCAAGGCGTTCTATATGCGGATCAATGACGAGGGCACGGATTCGGCGCCGGGCCGAACGGTGGCGGCGATGGACGTGCTGGTGCCGGGGATCGGCGAGATCATCGGCGGCAGCCAACGAGAAGAACGCCTCGGCGTGCTCGATGCGAGGCTCGACGAGATGAAGCTGCCACGCGAGGACTATTGGTGGTACCGCGATCTTCGGCGCTACGGCACGGTGCCCCACGCGGGCTACGGGCTCGGATTCGAGCGGCTCATCCAGTTTGCAACGGGCATGCAGAACATCCGTGATGTCATCCCGTTCCCGCGCGCACCGAGGCAGGCGGAGTTCTGATACCGCACGACATGGCATGTTGAAAGGCGTAGCGAGCCCCTCGCGGGAGCGAGGTGGTCTCTGGCTTCGGGTAGAGGCGTCCCCTTTCTTCCGGAAGGGGCTCGTTCTCTTGTGTGGCTCGCCACAGGGAACCAGCGTTGAACAAGTCTTACTCAGGGGGGGCGGGGGGGGCGGTGTTGTCGGGTTCGCCCACGAGCGAGATCCCCTGTGGGATCTCGACGGGCTGGGACGTGCCACGGAAGATCAGGACGTAGGCCCACATGCTCACCGCATAAAACACCGTGATCGCTCCGATCCAGCCGATGGAATCGCGGACGACACGGGGCTGCGAATCGAGCGCCTTGGCAATCGGTGAGAGCGCCACTGCGCCCGCGCGGAAGGCGGCTGCGAGCATGGGCTCGAAGTCTCGCTTGGTTTTGGTTGGCGCATCAGCAACTGCGACTGCGGCGACCGCCGGTTCGGGTGTGGGCTCGGGCGCTGAGGTTTCATCGGCAACCGGTGCTGGTTCAGGCTCGGATTCGGGTTCGGGCTTTGGTGCCGCTTCTGCTTGAGGTTCCGGTTCCGGCTCTCGTTCGGGCTCGGGCGGCGGCGTGGAGTAGGACTCGCCGGGCTGATGCGAGATCATCGGGTCGCTCTGGGCGTCGAGTTCTGCAACGAGATCGTTCAGATCATCGGCATCAAACTCGACGTCCTCGTAATCAGAGCTGGTGGATGAATCATCTTCGGCTTCGGCTTCGGCTTCTGCTTCGGGCTCGGGTTCAGTTTCTGGTTCCGGTTCCGAATAAGTCGTTGCGACGGCTTGCGTCTCGGGTTCTTCGGCCTCGTCGGCAACTTCTTCGGGCGTGTCGAGGTTGGAGAGCTGGGCGTTGATCGCTGCGAGCAGATCGTCGTCGGGGGTCTTCTCTTGCGGAGGAGCTTCCTCGGCGACAGGTTCCTCCTCAACTGGTGCTTTTACTTGAGGCGGCTCTTCTTCTTGATCGGCGTCGGCAGCGGGCTCGTCTTCGGCGTGCTGGTCTTCGACGGATGGCTCGACGATTGGTTCCTCAGCGACGGGCTCTTCAGAAACGACATCTTCCGACTCGGGCTCGGGAGCGAGGGGTTCTTCGTTCACCACTTCTTCGAGAGCAGGTTCTTCAGCCGGCGGCGTCTCGTCGGTGGGTTCCTCTGCGTCGGGTTCCTCTGCGATAGGTTCCTCGGCCACTGGCTCATCAGCCGTCGGTTCATCGGAAATCGGTTCGTCGGCGATCGGTTGATCGGGAGACAACGCCTCTGTGGCGGGAGAGTCTTCTTCGCCCCCCTCTTCCTCGCCCCCTAGAGATGGCAGGGCGATATCGAGTTCGTCGGGGTCGAAGCCGTCCTCGGTGATCTCGCACGCATCGTCGATCTCGGCGAGCAGCTCATCGATGCGGTCGTACAGCCCCGCCGATTCATCGGGCGTATCGCTGACCACATTGGTGTCCTTCTCGGGCATCTTCTTGGCGGAACCTCTGAGGCGATCATCGGCCCGCCCGAGAACCGACTCAAGGCCCGAGCGGCAGAGTCGGCATAATCTGCTCATAGAGAGCCCCGAACTCGTTCGGGAAGCCTCCGCGAAGGGGAGAAGTCGTGTCGATCCATCGAATGAGTCTGCCAGTTGGTTGGACCCCCGAGCCTGCGGACGGGGAATGTTCGGGCTCGGTGGGCGAATTGGTCTGGATCGAAGGCGACGAAGCGCACCATGCGTACCGCGTCAAGCGGCTCGAAGTGGGCTCGGCGGTCGAGCTGATTGATGGCCAAGGGCTCGTCTGCCGAGGCACGATCGAAGTCATCGAGAAGCGACCCAAGACAAGAGCCGGGGGCGGGGGCTCGGGAGGGGGGGGGTGGCGGCTCGGAGTGAAGATCGAAGAAATCCAGCGGGTCGAGCCGGGCACGCCGAGCGTTGAGCTGTGCGTGGCGGTGCCCAAGGGCGAACGCTTCGAGACGATGGTCGCGATGGTCAGCCAGGTCGGTGTGGCCACGGTGCGGGCGTTGGAATCAAGGCGTGCGGTGAGCGACCCCCGGCCCGGCAAGCTCGAACGCATCCGCCGGATTGCTGCGGAGAGCGCCAAGCAGTGCGGCCGGGCTTGGTCGTTGCTGTTCGATCGTTCGATTAGTTTCGCTGAAGCGATCAAAGCTGAGCAAGGCGGAGGGATCATTCTCGCCGATGCCAGCGGCGGTGAGTACCTACCCACTGGCCGAGACCCGCTGCGGGTGTTGATCGGCCCCGAGGGCGGCTGGTCGGAGGAGGAGTTGGAACTCGCAGTGAGACAAGGGGTACAAGTGGCACGCTTTGGAGAACACGTCATGAGAATCGAAACAGCAGCGGTCGTCGTGTGCTCAGCGGTGCTCATCGCTGAACACGCGGCCCGCAGGGAGAACCCGGCATGATGAACCTCGGAATGTGCGCACGCTGGTGTGCGATGTTGATAGTGGCGGTAGCTGCGACGACTCGGGCGCAGAGTCAGCGTCTCGACGACGACTACCGCGTGCGGGGCGAAGCCATCGCCCAGCAGCTCGAAGAATATCTGCTCACGCAGCAAGACCAGGCCACGGGCGGCTGGCGGGTGAATCCCGGCGGCGTGAACTTTCCAGCGATTACCGGGTTGGTTGTCAATGCGCTGATGCTCGATCCCAAGGCGGATGCTCATGATCCTGCTATCGCAGCGGCTGTGGACTATTTGCTGAGCCAACAGCAAGACGACGGCGGGATCTACGACACCGTGCTGCCGAGCTACAACACGAGCATCTCGATCTCGGCGCTCTCGCACATCGACACGCCGCGTGCGCACCAAGCGGTCGAGAAAGCGGTGGCGTTCTTGCTCACGCTGCAATGGAGCGACGGGACCGATTCCACTTCCCGTGGTCCCGGTGCAGAGCACGTCAGCGCCGACCATCCGTACTTCGGCGGCGTGGGCTACGGCCGACACAGCAGGCCCGACGCTTCCAACGTGACGTTCTTCTTGCAAGCGCTCGACGACGCGAGCTACGAGCACGACGGACCCGCGGTGCAACGCGCTCTGGTGTTCCTCAGCCGAGTGCAGATGGACGGCTCGGTCAACGACATGACCTACGCACAGGGTTCGACGCAGGGCGGATTCATCTATTCGACAGGTTCGAGCGCAGACTCGGCGGGCCAAGGCGAATCCAAAGCGGGCATGATCGAAGAAACGCTCGACGACGGCACGCATGTGAGCCGACTGCGCGCCTACGGCTCGATGTCCTACGCCGGATTCAAAAGCTATGCCTACGCCAAACTCGACGACGACGACCCGCGCGTGCTCGCAGCCAGACGCTGGATCGAGGCGAACTACACGCTCGACGAGAACCCGGGCATGGGTGCCAGCGGGTTTTATTATTACTTGCTCGTGTTCGGTCGGTCGATGGACGCCTGGGACGAGACGGCCGTTTCGACGCCTACCGGAGAGCGGCGATGGGCTCACAACCTGATTGATCGGCTCGATGAACTGATGACCGAGGACGGCTCGGCAGGCTCGATCGACGAACGCTGGATGGAGAATGATCCGGTGCTGATCTCGGCGTATAGCCTCATCGCGTTGCGGCACGCCCTCAACGACTGAACGTTCAATACCCCCCTCCCTCCCCCTCCCCCCGTCTTTCAGAGGAGACACGATGACCACCCCCTATGACCAACTCCGAGAGCTCTGCCGCAAGGCCAGTGTGGTCGGTTCGATTCAGGCTCTGCTTGGATGGGATCAGGAGGCGTACATGCCCGCGGGCGGCGCAGATGCGCGCGCCGATCAGGCTGCCGAGATGGCTTCGATCGTTCACCAGCGGCGGACCTCGGCAAAGATCGGGGAACTGCTGACCGAGTGTGAGGGATCGCCTCCGAACGATACCGATGAACAGCAGAACCTAAAGCTCATGCGGCGCGACTACGACCGTCTTACCAAGCTGCCCGAAGATCTTGTCAGCGAACTCGCACGGGTCGGCAGCAAGGCACAAGAAGCATGGAAAGCCGCACGCTCAGCCAATGACTTTGATGCCTTTCAACCCTGGCTCGAACAGATGATGGCGCTGAGCAGGCGCAAGGCCGAGTGTTACGGCGTGCCCGATGGGGGCGAGCTCTACGACGCGCTGCTCGATGAATACGAGCCCGACGCGCGCAGCGCCGACATCCAGAAGGTCTTTGAGCCGCTCGCGGTACAGCTCAGCGAACTCGTAGCAGAGCTGCTCGATGCACCCCAGCAACCCAGCGGCGAACCCAACAAATCGAGCGTTGACCCTAAGAACCAGCACGCCTTTGGCCAACGCCTGCTCAAAGAGATCGGGTTCGATCTGAGCAAAGGTCGGCTCGACGTGACCACGCATCCGTTCTGCGAAGGCGTCGCGCCCGGGGATACACGGCTGACGACGCGGTACGCGGACGACAACTTTATGGACGCGATGTACAGCACGCTCCACGAGATGGGCCACGGGCTCTATGAGCAGGGGTTGCCCAAAGCCGAGCGACAGGGTGAGCCGTTGGGCGACAGCGTTTCGTTGGGCATTCACGAGAGTCAGAGCCGGTTGTGGGAAAACTTTGTGGGTCGTTCGCAGGAGTTCTGGAAGTGGGCAACTCCGGTAGCCCACGCGACTCTCGGCGCACCGATCAATGCGTTCGGCGAGGACCAGTTGTTCGCCGCAGCCAACCATATCGAGCGGAGCTTTATCCGTGTCGAGGCGGACGAAGCGACGTACAACCTGCACGTGATGCTGCGGTTCGAGTTGGAACGCGCCATGCTGCGGGGTGATCTTTCGGTCGCCGATCTGCCCGGCGCATGGAACGAACGCTTCGAGCAGTTGCTGGGTGTTGCGGTGCCTGACAACCAGCGGGGCTGTTTGCAGGACGTGCATTGGAGTTTCGGGTTGATCGGGTATTTCCCGACGTACACGCTCGGGACGCTTTATGCCGCGCAGCTCTGGGAAGCGGCGCACGTCAAGATTCCCGGGCTCGATGAACAGATTTCGCGGGGCGAGTTTGCGCCGTTGCTCGGGTGGCTGCGCGCGGGGATTCACGCGCACGGCCGGCGGTGGACCGCGGGCGAGCTGTGCGAACGGATGACGGGCAAGCCGCTCGGACCCGAGGCGCTGATGGACTATCTGGGCAACAAGCTCCGCCCGCTCTACGGCATCGGCGCCTCGCGGAGTTCGCCAGCGAGCGCTTCGACCAGTGCCTGAGCGAGATATTCATACTGCTCGGGCGAGTTGTAGAGCTGGGCGCTGAGCCGGATCACACGCGTGGTGGTCTGTTGGTCATGTGCGCCCGCTGCAAACGGATGGAACACCGGGATCGAGATCCGGTAGTGATCTTGCAGCCGGTCCCAGAGCGGATCTCCGAACCGCGTGGGATGCTTTGTTAGTTCCGCTGTGGGAACGCTCGCCAGCGGCACTATTGCCATAGGCCCGATCAGGTCGTCGTCGGAGGGTGGATGCACGCCGAGCGCTTTGCACACCGTGTCGCGACCTTGCAGCACAAGCTCACGGTTGCGTTGCATGATGCCGGTCCAATCAGTTCCAGCTATCTTTGGCACCGTGCATGTCGCGTCGGCGATGGAGAGCCAGCCGGTGGGGTCGTCGGTGCCCGCGTAATCAAACTCGGTCTGCCATCGGCTCCGGGGCAGCGCGTTCGGATCGGTCGCAGCGTTGTTCGAGAGCACGAGCGGGCGAACATGCTCGCGGACGTCGTCACGCGCCCAGAACACGGCTGCGCCCTTGGGAGCACACAGCCACTTGTGCGCGTTGGAGGTGAAGAACGCGGGTTGCCAATTGGCGAGGTCGAGCGGGATGCACCCGACGCCGTGGGCTGCGTCGAGGATGGTTTCGACGCCACGTTCTCGCAGCGCAGGGATCAGGCGTTCGACGGGCAGGCGGATGCCGCTCGGGCTTGTGATGAGGCTCAGCAGGCATACACGAGAGCGATCGGTGACGGCTGCCATGACCCGTTCGTAGAGAAGGTCGGCGGTGATACGGTCGCTTGCGCAAGCGATCGGCGCGGTCGGGATGCCCAGAGCGACTTCCTTGATGCGTGCGCCGCAGCTCTCTGCGATGGCTTGGGCGTTGTGCCGACACGCGTTGTATTCGTGCTCGGGAACAAGGATCTCTTCGCCTTCGCCCGAACTGCCCAGCGGCCCGCGATCAAAGCCAACTCTCGCGGCGTGTTGCAAGGCGGTCACCACGCCAAACGTGGCATTGCGCACGAGCACGATCGAATCCGGCTGCACGTTCATGAGCGGCGCAAGCGCTTCGCGGGAGCGATCGAGCAAACGCGAAAGATCAGCAGCGAGAAGCGAAACCGCGTCGCGTTCCATGCGGTCGCGGTGATCGCGTTGGGCTTGGAGGACGGCGGTGGGGCAGGCGCCGAACGAGCCGTGATTGAGATGCACGAGCTGTGGGTCCAGTTGCCAGTGCCCGAAGAGGCTCGATGGCTCGGGGAGGTCGTCGCGTGGTTGTGCAGGAGAGCCGGGCAGCGCTTTTAGCCCTGTGCGTCAAGGATGCGTCCGAGCTGGACGCCCGTGGCTGCCGCGTTGCGCAGCGCCGGGTTGGAATACATCGAGAGCGAGTGCGCGCGTGGGGGGCTGGCCGCGTTGCCCGCGAGAGGTCTCTGAGCAGCGTCGAACGACACGCGGCCTTCGACGTTGCCCGCGTTGAGTTCGGGGGATTCGACTGCAGGACGAACCGACGCAGTGCGCGGCGCGAGCTGATACGCACGAGCAATGTGCATCGGCAGCGTCGAAGGCGTAGCAGTATTGGCAGGGCCTGTGTTCATGGGCGTGCGAACAGCGTACCGAGTTGTGCCTGTGACTTGGCGGTATTGCTTACTTGGTTGGGTCGGGTTCGGTGACGGGCGAAGACGCGCCGGACAGAACTTGGACAATCTGTGGATAGATCGAGGCGTGATCCGAAGCGGTCATCTTGCCAGTGTCGACGATCGACGGATTCGCCCCGAAATCCAGCAGCAGAAAGACCGCTTCGAGATGTCCGCCACGGGCGGCACGCATGAGCAGCGTCATGCCCTCAGGGTCGGGTGCATTCACATCCGCACCCGCTGAGAGGATCTCACGAAGCCGATCGACGTTGCCCGCTTCAGCCGCCTCGACGAGCGTGAGTGGGGCAGAAGTGGTGGCGGCTTCTTCGGTTGCGGGTTCAGATCTGCCCTGGGTGAGTTCGAGGGCGGGCTCGGCCACCGGCACTGGTATCGCTTCGGGTTCTGGCGCAGGCACGCTGGCAGCGGGATCTTGCGCTAACAAATCTTGGTCGGTCTCGATCGGCTTGGTGCTTGTGGCGCGGCCCAGATAGAGCACGAGGGCCACGAGACCCGCAGCGAAAATCAGCGTCAGCCAGAGCGTGGGATTGGTCTTTGAACGTGGCACAAGGGTTCTCCGAAGGAAAGCGAATGCTCTGTCATACCCGGTTCTTGCGAGAAACACCAGCGGGCGTTGTACAGGCCAGCCCTCCGCCATCCCAGATATTTACAGCAGGTTCGTCACCACGAACCATCCGGCCCCGAGCACCATCGCTCCTAAACCGATCGCAATGAGCCACTTACCCATGCGGGCACCGCTCACCTTGAGAGCCTTGTCCGTCCGCTTGCACGCGGCCTTGAACGAGCTTTCATCGTCGATGCGGTCGTATCCCTCTTCATGGACCAGCTTATTGCGCACGGTCGCGATGAGGTGCAGATCGCGCGCCAGTCGGCCTTCGAGCCGATGGGAGACGCTGTCGGTCTTCTCGTGGAGCCCGCGACCGGTCGCGCCGTAGAGCCGACTCAGCGCTGCCTCGTACCGCTTGGATGCCCGAATCGCTCGTTCAAGGTCAGAAGCCATGGACGAACGGTAGCGGGGGAATGAGCGGAATGATTCTGGGAAGATGGATCAGTCGTCGTCCTTGTGCCCAGCGAACTCTGCGATGACTTCTTTGAGCACGTGGGGCGGGGTTTGCTCGTCGTGGCTGTAATCCATGGTGTAGCTGCCCGCGCCGCCCGTGAGGCTCTTGAGTTCGGTCGAGAAGTTTTGCAACTCGCTCGCGGGCGCCTCGGCACAGACCATGCACTGATCGCCCGGGAGGATCACCGAGTCGCTCACGCGGCCACGCTTGTTGCCGACCATGCCCGTGAGATCGCCCATGTATTGCGCCGGAGCGGTGATCTCGAGATCGACGATGGGCTCGAGCAGCGCGGGGCGTGCGTTGGCGACCGCCTCGATGAAGGCTTTTTTGCCCGCGGTCATGAACGCAATTTCTTTGCTGTCGACCGCGTGGAACTTGCCGTCGTAGACCTCGACGCGGACGCCGGTCAGCGGATAGCCCGCCACAGCCCCGGTCGAGAGAACCTGCCGGATGCCTTTTTCGATCGCGGGCATGAACTGTCTGGGGATGCTCCCGCCGACGGTCGCGTTGACGAACTCGAGGACGTCGCCATCGGCAGCATCTTCGGAGAGCGGCGCGACGCGGAGATAGACCTCGCCGAACTGACCCGACCCACCAGTTTGTTTCTTGTGGCGGTGGTGGCCTTCGCCTGTGCCGGTAATGGTTTCCTTGTATGCGATCTTGGGAGTGCTGGTGTGCAGGTCGATCCCGAACTCGTCCATGAGTCGTTCGAGTGTGATGCGGAGGTGCAACTCGCCGAGCCCACGCATCACGGTCTGCTGGGTCGCAGCGATCTGTTCGATTATCAGGCTCGGGTCCTCAGCCATGAGCTTGTGCATCGCGGTCGAGAACTTAGCGTCGTCAACATGGTTCTTGAGCTCGACCGCGAGCCCGTACATGGGTCTGGGCATGGGCAGGGCGCGGAGATGGAGCGAATCCAGCTCGTGACCCTCGTGGAGAACAGCATCGAAATGGATGTCGTCGATCTTGGTGATCGCCCCGATATCGCCCGGCCCAAGGGCCTGAACCTCCTGGCTCTCTTTGCCCTGGCGCTTGATGAGATGACCCACGCGGACCGCCTTCTTGTGGTCGTCAATGATGATCTCGGCCTTGGCCTTGAGCGTGCCCTGATGGACACGGAACACGCCGAGCTTGCCGACGTGCTTGTCGGTGGCGACCTTGAAGATGTGAGCGATCACCGGTTTGTCGGCGTCGGGCGTAGCGCTGAACTCGACTTCATCACCACCGGTTTCCTCGCGTTTGAGGAACGGGCGAGGGTTGCCTTCGAGCGGGCTCGGCAGCAGACTCGCCATGATGTGCATGAGGTCTTCGACGCCCGCACCGGTCTTGGCCGACACGAAACAGATCGGCACGAGGTGCGCCTCGCGGAGCGCCTGCTCGAAGGCGTCGTGGACTTGCTTACCCGTGATGCCGCCCTCGAAGCCTTCTTCGCCTGCTTCGAGATAGGTGGTCATCAGGGCATCTTGTACTTCGACGATCTGTTCGACGATCGCTTCGTGAGCCGAGGACACGGATGAGAAGTCGGTCGAGTCACCCTCGGCGTCGGTGCCGTCGTGCTCGAAGACGTTGACGATTTTGGCCGCGTTGCCCGCGGGAAGATTGATCGGGAGGCACTCGGTGCCGAAGACTTCGCGGAGCTGTTCGACGAGGTCGCTCGGCGAAGCCTGCGCCTCATCAATCTTGTTGACGATAATCATCCGTGGCAATGACCGCTGCTTGGCGAGCATCATCATCCGGCGGGTCATCGGCTCGATGCCCTTGACCGCGTCGATGACGATGACCACCGTCTCGACCGCGGGGAAGCTTGCGATGGCGTGGCCCGCGAAGTCCGCAAGGCCCGGGGCGTCGATGAAGTTGACGAGATGCCCGTCGTGCTCGAAGTGCATCACGCTCGCGCGGAGCGAGTGTTGGTGGTGGCGTTCTTCGTCGGTCCAGTCGCTGACGGTGGTGCCATCCTCGACGCTGCCCATGCGGCTGATCTCGCCGCTTTCAAAGAGCAGCCGCTCGGACAACGTGGTCTTGCCTGCGCCGGTCTGGCCGACGAAGAGGATGTTGCGGATGTCTTCGGAGTTGTGAACAGCCATAGAAGTCTCCTTGAGGGGCAAAGGGCTCGTCGCGGACAAGGTCGGCCGCTGCCTCCAACGAACGCCTAGGTGAACCCCCTATGAACAGGGGACCAAGCCTCGATAGGGGGAGCGGCACCGCACCATCCCGATTCTAGTGCCCAAGACGCCCGGCTCCAAGCCCGAGTCCCCCAAGACCGATATTGATCCTCAAACTCGCGGAATCAGGTATGGGACCGTGGCTGGCCAGAGGCTCACAGAAACTTGCTCAACTCAAAGGTGTGAGCACAAAATGATTCGGTATTCGCGTGCCGTGGTGGTGGTGGAATGCGTAATGAAGGCAGAGGCACTCTTATGTGCGGGCCGGGTGCTTTCCGGGTCCGCGTCGGCATGAGAGACTGACTTTGAGGAGCCGAGCGATGCGTCCATTCCCGATGTCACGGACCCCGGACAACCGGTTGCCACGCAACCAGAAGAATCAGATCGAGGCCGTGGTCAAGAAGCCCGCTGGCAGCCAGCCCCGATCCAAGCCCCAATCCACGACGCTGCCCAGCTCCAAGTCCGCGTAAAGGCGTGACAGCAGGGGGAAGGGCAACGGCGGGGGCACGAACAGTGCGGGGCTAGGGCAACGACACCTCGAGCGGTCGGTATCACGGTCATCGTGAGCGCTGACATCTCTACACCGCCCCACCTCACCCAACCGATCCGTTGCCCCGAGTGCGGGCTCGACCATGATCCTGTCCGTCCCCGGCGACGACGCCCTTGGCTGCGGCGTTGGATGATGTTCGCCGGGGTGCTGCTCTGGGCGGGCATCCTCACGGGGATTGCATACTGGCGAGGCATCTATGGCCAGTGGTTCGCGACGTCCGCTGGCGGGTACATCTATCCCGCGACGACCAACAGACAAGGCCTGATGCAGGGGCTTTCGTTTCCAGACCGAGGGCCTGATTGGTGGATCCGTAATCGCTACACGGCTGGGCATAATGGATTTGCGCCCATCCCGCGTGATCGCACACTGGAGATTGCGATCGTGAGTGATTTCGTGACGGGCAACATCACGCCTTGGGCTGAATCTTCGGTTACTGGGGCGGATCTCGCGCCCGGCGGCATGACGGATGCGCAGTTCATCAAGGCGGCGTTCGACGATCTCAACCGAACCGTGGGTCCTGATTGGGCCGAGATTCCACAGGTGACGCCCATACCGCTCAATATCGCGTGGCGGGTGAAAGTTCCATACGAGATCTCGGGCAAGGGGCTGTTCATCAACTTTAAGTCCAAGACCCAGAGCGTGTTTTCCTGTGGTTGGCTCGAGCCCGCTGTGGCCATCGACGAACCGATCGTCTGGCTCAAGCCAGCGATCTCCCGATGGGGCGATCGCGTGAAGATCCGCTTTGGAGATCTCTCCGATGGCGGGCGGCTGTACACGATCGAGACCATGCCTTGGGTGCTCTGGGTGCTGGGAGGTTCGCTGGTGGCGTGCGTGGTGATTCCTTGGCTGCTCACGCCACCGATCTGGCGGCACTGGGTCCGCAGGCGTCGTCATCGCCAGCGGTCCTGCATTGATTGCGGCTATCCGCTGCCTAGTGCCCCCGCTGCTGCTTCTCTTGCTGGGCCGGGGTCATAACCTTCGCGATGCCTGATTCCTCTGCCGAGACGCCACCGATCATCACCCGCTTTGCCCCCTCGCCCACGGGCCACCTGCACATCGGCGGAGCCCGGACCGCTCTGTTCTGCTGGGCGATCGCTCGCGGTGTGGAAGGGCAGGGGGGCGGGCAAGGGGGGCAGGGGGGGAAGGGGGGGGGGCGGTTTTTGCTGCGGATCGAGGACACCGATCTCAAGCGATCGAGCGCCTCAGCCGCGGCGGGGATTCTCGATGATCTCGCATGGCTTGGTATTACCTGGGACGAAGGGCCAGAATATCAGAACGCCCAGAACACCTGCGGCGGCGATCCGCGAGGCGTCGGCCCGTTCCACCAGAGCCAGCGCACAAGCCACTACCAACACGCCTTCGACACGCTCATCGAGAAGGGGCTCGCGTATCCCGCGTTCGAGTCGGGCGATGAACTCGGCGCGATGCGCAAAGCTGCGAAGGACAACAAGCAGACGTTTATTTATCGCAGGCGGAGCGACTACGACCACCAAGCGGCGTGCGCACGGATGAAGACCGAGCCGCACGTGTTGCGGTTTGCGATGCCAAGTGAATCGGTGATGGTGCATGACGCTGTGCTGGGCGAAGTGGAGTTCCCCTACGCCGAGCTCGATGATCTGGTGATCCGCAAAGCTGATGGCATGCCAACGTACCACCTCGCAGTGGTTGTTGATGACGAGTTGATGGGCGTGACGCATGTGCTCCGTGGCCAGGAACATCTCAACAACACGCCCCGGCACGTCGCGTTGCAGAAAGCGCTCGGGTATCGAACGCCCGTGTATGCTCACATGCCGTTGATTTTCAACGCGGATGGCTCGAAAATGAGCAAGCGTGACAAAGACAAGATCGCCAAAAAAACTGTGAAAGCAGCGGGTATTTCGCAAACTCTAGAAAACGTTGCCACGACCGCACCCGATGGTCACGGCTTGAACGAATCGGCCCTCGAAGCATGGAGCAAAGACAAGGCGGCGCAGTTGCCGAGCGATCAGCTCATGGTGCTCGCGTCAGCTCTTGAGCTTGAGCTGCCCGCGATCGACGTCGAGGACTTTCGCAGCGGGGGCTATCTGCCCGAAGTCGTGTGCAACTACCTAGCGCTACTCGGATGGTCCAAGGGCGATGACGTTGAGCGTTTCACGATGGACGAGTTCTGCAAGCGGTTCACGATCGAACGCATCGGTAAGTCCGCTGCCAAGTTCGACCGCGAGAAGCTCATGGCGTTCAACTTCGACACGATCCAGTCGATGTCGCCCGAGGCGTTGGCCGACCGCTGGCGGGCGTGGTGCGAGCGGTACGACCCCGAGGTGATCGAGGTGCTGGGCGATCGGATGGTGCTTGCTGCGGGCGCTGCGCGTCAGCGGGCCAAGACGCTCCGTCAGCTCCGCGAGCCGGTGGCGTTTGTGTTTGTCGCCGATGGCGCGATCGAGTTTGACGCCAAAGCGGTCAAGAAGAATCTGACCAAGAACGAGGGCGAGGGCCTTGGCGTGCTGCGGGACGTGGGTTTGATGCTCGGCTCGCTCGAAGACTGGTCGCCCGAGTCGATCGAGGGTGCGATCAATGACTTCGCCGAGTCACAGGGCCTTGGCATGGGCAAGGTGGCCCAGCCCATCCGCGTCGCGATGACCGGCGCAGCGGTGAGCCCCGGGCTCGGTCACACACTGGGCCTGCTTGGCAAGGCCAGCGTGCTCGCACGCATCGAGCGGTGTCTGGCGATGCACAAAGGTTCAGTTTGAGCAAGAGGAGATTGTTCGCGTTGCGGACGAGTCTCATGCGGAGGCCGCCGGGGGAGGTGGGGGGGATGGGGGGGATTCGTAGAAGGGCATGGCGTCTTTGAGGAACTCCCGCAAGGGTGCTTCGCCGCCCTCGGGGACGCGGATTCGTAGGTGCAGTTCGATCTCGTGCATGAGAGCAGGATGCCGGCCGCCATACGTCAAGATCGGATATCATGAAGCATGACCAAGCCCGCTTCTTTGCATCGCGTCGTGATCGCTGGCGGGTCGGGTTTTTTGGGTCTGAATCTCGCACAATGGCTGCTCGATCGCGGCACCGAGAAAGTCGTCGTGCTCTCTCGTTCAAAGCCCAGAGCGGGCGGCTGGTCGCACACCGCATGGGACGCACGCACACTCGGCGAATGGGCACGGGTGATCGACGGCACCGATGCGATCGTGAACCTCGCGGGCCGGAGTGTTGACTGCATCAAGACCCCGCTGCACTGTGACCAGATCCTGCGTTCGCGGGTCGAGGCGACGCGGGTGCTGGGTCAGGCGGTGCGGGTAGCATCAAGCCCGCCACGAGTATGGGTGCAGATGGCAACCGCTCATATCTATGGCGATTCGGAACTGACCTGCGATGAGTCAGCCGCGTTCGGCTATGGCCTCGCGCCCACCGTCGGCAGGGCATGGGAAGACGCCTTTGACGAAAGCTGCCCGGAGGATATTCGGCGGGTGGTGCTGCGCACGAGCTTCGTGCTGGGTCGATCGGGCGGAGCGTTGACACGCTTGGCGGGTCTTGCTCGTGTCGGGCTCGGCGGGACGATTGGTTCGGGTCGTCAGGGCATGAGCTGGATCCATGAGCGCGATATGAACCGCCTCTTCGAGCGGGCGATCACGGACGAGACGATGGCGGGTGCGTACATCGCTAGCGTCCCTAACCCGGTCGCGAATCGCGAGTTCATGCGAACGCTTCGGCGGGCCTTGGGGATGCCCATCGGCTTGCCCGCAGCGGGCTGGATGGTGAAGATCGGTGCTCCTCTTTGTGCTTCGGACAGACCCCGAGCTTGCGTTGTACGGGCGATATGTGGTTTCGGCGAGGCTCGCAAATGAGGGGTTCGAGTTTGAGCACCCCGATCTGGACGGCGCGTTGCGGGATCTGTTGGCCCGGCCTGCGTGACACTTGCGACTCGGGATGGCGTTCTATCATCCGGCATGACGGACACGACAAAGCATTTCATCGAGCAGGTCATTGATGCGGATATCACCTCGGGTCGCTGGGGGACCATCGGCGACGGGTCGGTCGTCCGCACCCGCTTCCCGCCCGAGCCCAACGGCTACCTCCACCTCGGGCACACTAAAAGCATCTGCCTCAACTTCGGGCTCGCCCGCGCCTACGCCGGCAAGTTCACCCTGCGCTTCGACGACACCAACCCCGCCAACGAAGAACAGGAGTACGTCGATTCCATCAAGCACGATCTCCTCTGGCTCGGGTCCAACTGGCACGGCCCCAACGAGGGCGGCTCGCACGGCGGCGGGCTGCGATTCGCCTCGGACTACTTCGAGCAGATGTACGAATGGGCACTGTTGCTCATCAAACACGGCAAGGCGTACGTCTGCGAGCTGGCAGCGGAAGAAGTCAAAGAACGCCGAGGGTCACCCTCGAAGCCCGCGACGAGCCCGTGGCGTGATCGACCGGCGCAAGAAAGCCTCAAGCTGATCGCCGAGATGCGCGAAGGCAAACACGATGAAGGCTCGATGACGCTCCGCGCTCGCATTGATCTCACAAGCCCGAACTTCAACATGCGCGATCCGGTCATGTACCGCATTCTCCGCAAGACGCACCACAACACGGGCGATCGCTGGTGCATCTATCCGATGTACGATTGGGCGCACGGCTTAGAAGATTCGATCGAGGGCATCACCCATTCGCTGTGTACGCTCGAGTTCGAGGACCACCGGCCGTTGTACGACTGGTTCATCAACGCGATCAACGAGCACGCCGAGACGAAGATCCATCACGCCCAGCAGATCGAGTTCGCCAAGCTCAGCCCGACCTACACCGTGCTCAGCAAGCGCAACATGCGAGCAATGGTCGAGGACGGCGTCGTCGATGGCTGGGATGATCCGCGCTTCCCGACGGTGGCGGGCCTGCGCCGCCGGGGGTATACGTCCGAGTCGCTGTGGGATTTCAACACGTCGGTGGGCGTGACCAAGTTCAACGCATCGCACGATATCGGGTTGCTCGAGAATGCGCTGCGAGCGGACCTCAACGCGCGCGCGCCTCGGCGAATGGTCGTCCTCGATCCGCTCAAGGTCACCATCACCAACTGGGGCGAGCATGGCGACGCCGATCGACTCGAAGACCTCGATGCGATCAACAATCCTGGAGACTCGTCAGCGGGTACGCGGACCGTGCGGTTCGGTAAGACGATCTACATTGAACGCGCGGACTTCATGGAAGATGCGCCCCGCAAGTTCTTTCGGCTCAAGCCCGGCGGCGAGGTCCGGCTTCGCTATGCCTTCTGGATCACCTGCCACGACATGGTGCGTGATGACACGGGCGAGATTGTTGAGCTGATGTGTACCTATGACCCGCAGACCCGTGGCGGGGATTCGCCGCCGCCGGATGCCGAGGGCAAGGTCCGCAAGGTCAAGGGCACGCTGCACTGGGTCGCGCAGGATGATTGTCTAGACGTTGAGGTCCGGTTGTTTGATCGGCTGTTCATTGCAGAAGAACCGGGCAAGCAAACGGACAACCCGCTCGATGATCTCAATCCTGAATCGCGGACGGTGCTCACGGGGTGCAAGGCCGAGTCGAGTCTGCGGGTCCAGCAGCTCGAAGAGCCCGTGTGGGGCGATGCGATCCGCCGATACCAGTTCGAGCGGCAAGGATACTTCTGCGTTGAAAGCGAAGGGCCGAAGCTCGTGTTCAACCGCTCGGTCGCGTTGAAAGATTCGTGGGCGAAGGCCAAGAAGTAGAGGTCGCCATGTATCGAGCCCCATGCGGAAGCATGGGGTTTACGGAACCTCGGCACCCTCGGGCCTCGTCAGCGTTCTACACTCGTGGCATGAGTTTAATCGTCACCGGAACTATCGGCATCGACACTGTGGAAACCCCTGCGGGCGAGCACCGCGAAGGGATCTTGGGCGGTTCGTGTACCTACTTCGCGGCGGCCGCGTCGTTCTTCACCCCCGTGCGTCTGGTCGCGGCGGTCGGCGAAGATTTCCCCGCCGAGTTCGAGCAGCTCATCAAGCGGTTCAAGGGGGTTGATGCACGCGGGCTCGAACGCCGCGCGGGCTCCAAGACGTTCCGCTGGGGCGGGCGATACCACGAGAACATGGATTCGCGCGACACGACTTTCACGGATCTTGGCGTGCTCGCCGAGGCACCGCCGACGGTTCCCGCCGAGTTCAAGGATTCCAAGATCGTGTTTTTGGCGAATAGCCACCCGTCGGTGCAGGCGGGCATGCTCGAACAACTGCCCAATCGGCAGATGGCTGTCGCCGACACGATGGACCTTTGGATTGATAACGCCAAGCCCGAGCTGCAAGCATTACTCGGCAAGGTTGATGGGCTTGTGCTCAACTTCGACGAAGCCGAACTGTTCACCGGCAAGCGCAACCCGGTGACCGCCGGCAAGCTGATGCTTGAGAGCGGGCCGAGGTTCGTGGTTATCAAGAAGGGCGAGCACGGCTGCATCCTCGTCCACCGCGACGGCATCGCGGCGCTGCCCGCGTACCCCGCCGAGAAGGTCGTTGATCCGACCGGAGCAGGCGACAGCTTCGCAGCGGGCATGATGGGGTCGATCGCTGCGGGTCTTGCAGCGGATCCGAAGATGGATCCGGGTTCGTTCGAGGTGCTCCGCAGGGCGTGTGTGCACGGCACGGTCATCGCGAGCTTTACCATCGAAGATTTCAGCCTCGAACGCCTCACCACGCTGACGCAAGCCGAGCTCAACGACCGCGATCGGGCGTTCCGCTCGATGCTCCACGTCGGGTAAGTCGAGGCTGGATTCAACGACCCCCTCGCTCACACTCATGGCTTGGTACGGAACATGACCCAGATTGCTCATCGAGCCCCTCGCGGAAGCGGGGCGGTTCTTTGTCACGGATTGTTCGTTACCGCGTCGTCAGTTGTGGCGTCAATCCCGGGTAGTCCTGCAAGGGCGCCACATTGAGCCCGCCAGCGCGCTGCGCTTCGATGGCGCGGATCATCGCGGCCGCTCCCGTCAGCGTCGTCACCATCGGGATGCTGAGGCGAACCGACGTCGCACGGATCCTGCCCTCGTCGGTCTTCCAGCCCGTGCGAGTCGGCGTGTTGATGACGAGCCCGATCTGATGATTTTCCATCAGGTCTAGCACGTTGGGTCTTGCGCCTTGTGCGATTTTCTGGAGGATCTTGGGCTTCATGCCGTGACGTTCGAGCTCGTGCCCGGTGCCCGCGGTGGTGTAGACCTTAAAGCCCATTGCAAACAGGCTTCGGGCGATGTCGATGATGTGTGCTTTGTCTTCGCTGCGCACGCTCAGGAACACCTCGCCCGAGATCGGCGGGACGACCCCCGCTGCGTGCATTGCTTTGAGATACGCGGTGGGCATGGACAGGTCGAGGCCCATCACTTCGCCCGTTGAACGCATCTCGGGTCCGAGCACGAAGTCGACGCCCGGGAACTTCTGGAACGGGAACACGGGTGCTTTGACCGCGAACGTCCCGGTATCGGGGATCTCGTTGATGCCTTGTGTGTCGAGGCTTTCGCCCATCATTGCCTTAGCAGCGACGCTCGCCCACGGCACGCCTTTGGCCTTGCACACAAACGGGATGGTCCGGCTCGCGCGCGGATTGACTTCGATGATGAACAGCTCGCCGTCACGCAGCGCGAGTTGCAGATTCATCAAGCCGCAGACCCGCAGCTCGCGTGCGAGTGAACGCGCTACATCCTTGACCTGTTCGACGAGTCGCGGACCGAGCGTCCAAGGCGGCACGCAGCACGAGCTGTCGCCCGAATGCACGCCCGCGTGTTCGATGTGTTCGAGCACGCCACAGACCACGGCTCGGGGTGTGTGACTCTCGCCAGCATGCTCATCACTCGGGAAGTCCGCGACCACATCCACGTCAATCTCGGTCGCCCCATCAAGGAACTTATCGATCAGGATCGGTGCTTCGTCGAGGCCCGACACGTCGATCGCATTGTTGACGAAGTGTTCGAGGGCTTTGGCGTCGGGGCAGATCTCCATCCACCGCCCGCCGAGCACATAACTCGGGCGCACCAG
Organism: uncultured Phycisphaeraceae bacterium; assembly: GCA_964448185.1. Classification (GTDB taxonomy): domain Bacteria; phylum Planctomycetota; class Phycisphaerae; order Phycisphaerales; family UBA1924; genus OFTM382. The sequence goes on along the minus strand of CAYUVO010000038.1, from coordinate 1,561 downwards.
CACCGGGAACCCAATGCGGTCGGCGATCTCCATCGCCTGCTCGGGCGTGCGAGCGATGCCACTCGCGGGGCGTTGGAGGTCGAGGCGTTCGAGCAGCGAATCAAACCGGTCGCGGTCCTCAGCAAGGTCGATCGAATCTAAGCTCGTTCCCAGCAACGGCACGCCCGCGAGATCAAGCCCGTGAACAAGATTGAGCGGCGTCTGCCCGCCGAACTGCACGATCACACCCATCACGGGCGACGTCTTCGGGTCGGGACCGTTGAGCCGATCAATCACATTGAGCACGTCCTCAAGCGTCAACGGCTCAAAGAACAACAAGTCACTCGTGTCATAGTCAGTGCTCACCGTCTCGGGGTTCGAGTTGATCATCACCGACTCGTAGCCAAGCTCTTTGGCAGCCATCGCCGCGTGGACGCAGCAGTAATCAAACTCGATGCCCTGGCCGATGCGGTTAGGTCCGCCGCCGAGAATGATGACCTTGGGCGTGGCGGTCAGCGTGATCTCGTCGTCGTCGTGATGGGTTGTGGTGCCGTCGTCTTCGAGAGTTTCGTAGCCCGTGTCGTAGGTGCTGTAGTAGTAGGGCGTGATGGCCTCGAACTCGGCGGCGCAGGTGTCCACCAAGCGAAAGATCGGCTTGACCCCGAGCGACTCGCGGCGTGCGCGCACTTGCAGAATCGTCTCCGAGCTGATCGTTCCGAGATATAAGTTGGCGAGCTGCGCATCGGAATAGCCCATCTGCTTGGCTTCTTGGAACACCTCTGCGGGGACCGCTTCGAGCGTGGCGTACTTGCAGAGCACGTCCTCGAACTCAACGATCTCTGCGATCTGATCGATGAAGAACGGGTCCATCCGCGTGAGCTTGCACACCCGGTCGATCGACCAGCCCATCTTGAGCGCATAGCGAATGTAATAGAACCGCCCCTGGCTCGGCACGGTGAGCTTGCGTGTGAGCTTGTCGATCTCGATGGGCCATTCGATCGGCTGGCCATCGGCGGTGCGCAGCCCCGTCGGGCTTGTCTCGGGGATGTTGGACTGCGAAAGATCCAGCACCAACTGCTGGGTTTCGACCGCCCGCATCGCAGCGAGCCACTTGTCGTTGCGGTCGAGCCCGAGCCCGAACCGTTTGACATCCATCGACCGGATGACCTTCTGGAAACTCTCTTTGAACGTTCGGCCGATGCTCATCGCCTCGCCGACAGATTTCATCTGCGTGGTGAGCGTTTCGTCCGCCTCGGGAAACTTCTCGAACGTCCATCGCGGCATCTTGGTCACAACGTAATCAATGCTCGGCTCAAAGCACGCACTGGTCGTCCCGGTCACGTCGTTCCGCAGCTCGTCGAGCGTGTAGCCCACCGCGAGCTTGGCTGCGATCTTGGCGATCGGAAAGCCTGTCGCTTTGGAGGCCAGCGCCGAACTCCGGCTCACACGCGGGTTCATCTCGATAACCACAAACTCGAACGGCGGCTCGCTGCCATCTTCGTTTGGTTCGGGGTTGGGGGGGGGGTTTGGTTTGAGGGCGAACAGCCCTTTCGCCCCCCCCGTCGCCACCCCCCCCGCGCCC
>CAYUVO010000037.1:0-21849 GCA_964448185.1 uncultured Phycisphaeraceae bacterium | reverse complement strand
TCGAGGTGTTGCCGTCAGCGGGATCGACCGGGAGAGATGGTGGGCATGGCTGGGTGGTGGTGCCGCGCGAGTTTGATCGGTATTCGCTGGTGCATCTGCCGCCACGGGTTCAGGGGGCTCGGGGTCGCGACGACACCACGCCCAGTGGCACGGTGCGTCAGGTGATGAACATGGCGCGGCCACCCGTCGCGATGGCGGCGGTCGGTCAGCGCGTGGTGCTGATCTTTGAGCCCACCTCCGATGGCGTGCAGGCTCGCTGGCCCGTGCGGTCGATCCGTGCTCAGCCGATGGGTCAGGGAGCGTATCGGTATGTGCCCAAGACAAAGGGTGGCGGGTTCGAGATCGAGCAATCGTTCGAGGGCGCGGGCGAGATCGTGTCTTTGGTGGGGGGGTCTTTGGTGGGGGGGTCTGGGGCGGGGGGAGCTGGAGTAGGTGGGCAAGATGGACGCATCTATCTTCTGGCACGCAATGACGACGGGACATCGCTCTGGTCGCTCGGTCGTGATGCGTGGAGCCAAGAGCAGTTGCCAGAAGATGTTGAACCTGTCGAGCTGTTGGCGGGTCATCCCGATCGGCTCGTGTTGGTCGGCGCAGAGGGCGACGTTTGGCTTGGGCACCAAGAGCAAGATCGGCTTGAGTGGGTACGCAGTGCGCACACACTGGTCCTTGACGACAACGCGGTACGCAGCGGGCATCGGATCTGGCTCGGCGATGGACCGGGCCGATGGCGAATCGCGGGCGACCGGGTAGAAATCGATCGGCTCGATCACGATCAGGTCACGCCGGTGGCGCGGATCGACGTTGAACGCTCGCGTGTGGGGGTGGTCCCGATGGTTCGCAGCGGACGACTTGTGTTCCTGTGGCCCGCTGAGGAGGGTTCGAGCGATCAGCCCACGATGGTCACAGAGGTTTCGGCGTGGACGGGCCGAGCGCTGTTTGCTGATCGAGCGATCGCGGGCGGCCCGGTGAGCACGCGGGACTTTCGGATTCTCGCTCTCGCGATGCTGGCGATGTCGGTGGGGGTGTTGGTGTTTGTCGTCCGTCAGCCTGGAGGGAGTGGCGGTGGGGAATCTGAGGTGGTCACGCTGCCGAAGGACACCGCGCTGGCACCGCCGGGCCAACGGGTGGCGGCGACGATGATGGACTGGGTGATGATCGCAGCGATCGCAGCGATGGTGCTCGACACTCCTTTATCCCAGACGATGACGCTGGTGGGGCTGGTGCTCGATCCGGTGACCCGCGCGGGCGGCGGGATTGGGCTGGTATTGGCGGTGCTTCTGATGGCGTGGGCATGGGGGACGCTGTTTGAAGGGGTGTGGGGCGCGACGCCGGGCAAGTGGCTCATGGGGTGTCGGGTGGCAGCTGTGGGCAAGGGGTCCGCCCCGAGTTTGGGCCGGCGTCTGGGGCGAGCAGCGACCCGCAATGCGTTCAAGTGGGGGCTTTGGCCTTGGGCAGCGGCTGAGACGATGACCCCCGGCGTTCGGCATCGGGGCGATCAGGTCGCGCGAGCCGCGGTGGTGGTCGATCTCGAACCGGCTGAAAAACCCAACACCGATGAGGATGAGCCTCAATAGGGCTCGACTCGCAAGGGTCTTGGGGAGTGCTGGGGGAGAAGATGGGGGCGGGGTGGGGCGGGCGGGGAACCCATCGGTCAAGTTTGCGCACCCCAAGAGCCGATAACGCTCGGACACACGCTGTCTCTTCCTGATTGGGCCCGGAGGATCCGTGCCGACAGCGTGTCTCGCGGAGGCTTGCGGTGTCCGATTCGACACCAACCCAGACCGAACCACAGGACGCCCCTGAGGTTCAACCCGAGGCCCAGGATGCTGCTGACGAGACCGTCAGCGAGCTTTTGGCGTCTCGGGCACGGTTCATGTCGTCGTGGCGATCGGCTTGGCCGATCCTGCTGATGGCGGTGGGGGTGGGTCTGCTTGCGGGCGGCGGCGCGTATGCGATGCTCAGCAAACCCCAGCGGCCCTACGAGAAATACTTGAGCCGAGCGGAAGCGTTGATCGCGCAAGAAGCGTACAGCGACGCGCTCACCGAACTCAACACAGAGATCTTTGCGTATGCGCATGACTCATCGCTCTTGAAAACTCAATCGGGCCGAGCGCGGATGCTCGCTGCTCGTGCGATCTATCTTGGCCAGCGAGGCTTGGGCATCGGGCTCGAAGCGAACTACTCGAATGTGGTCAGCGAGTATCTGGCAGCCGAGGACGCGGGCGTTGCGCTCGGACCCGAGGACGTGTTCTTTCTTGCGGACAGCTTCGTAGCGCTCGGTCGAGATGATCGGGCTGTGCGTCGTGCCGAGTCGTTGCCGCCGGATCGGCGACAATCGCGGGCGTTGATCTATCGCACGCTCGTGGACGAAGAACTTGCGGAGCCTTCGCCGGACTATGCCAAGGCGATCGATTGGACGACGCAGGTTGCTGAGGACACGGGGCTTGGAATCGAGGATCAGATCTGGGCGACGGTGACACGCTCGCGGATCCGCTTGGCGCAGGGGTACATCGAACAAGCGATTGAACGTCTCGTGCAGGCTTTGGTTCGGTTCGAGGGTCAGGGCCTGGCGCGTGCGCAGCTCGCGGAGCTGTATCTCCAACTGGGCGAGGCGTATCTCGAACTCAACGATCAAGACGCAGCCCAGCGGCAGTTTGTGCGTGCGGTGGATTCGTTGGGCATCGGCGAAGTGTTGCGTGGGCGTGCGGAGCTGTCCTTGGCCGATCTTGAGCGTGATTCCGAGCGTCGTCTTGGGATGTTCGAGTCGGTGGTGAGTGCATATTCGACGACGGAATGGATGCTGCCCGCGTTGTTGGGCGTGGCGAAAACGCAGGCTGCGCAGGGCGATCTCAACGGCTCGCACGAGAGCTTTGAGACGGTGATCGCCAAGCTCTTGGATGAAGGCGCAACGGGCGGCGTTGATCGAGACGTGGTTACCACCGCGTTGCTTGATGAACATCGTCGGCTGATGGATTCGGGCGAGACAGCGGGGGCGTTGCGGTTTGGCTCGAAGATCGAGCCGTTGTTTGAGTTCACCGAGTTGCCTAACGAGGTGCTCACCGAGCTCGCCCGGGCGAACCGCAAGCTCGCCGATGAGCTGCTCCCTGACGGGGGCGATATCGGGCTTTCGTGGACCGATTTGCAGGCGATTGACCCGGCGACGCGGAGCGAGGCACAGGGCAGGCTGCTGCGCGCGGCGAGGTATTACGCCGAGTATGCGCGTCGGGTGGTGATTACGGACAACACCGAGTACGCGGCGTCGCTCTGGGATGCGGCGCAGGCGTACGACCTCGGCGGGGATTTGCGCCGGGCGATCATCGCGTATCAGGAATACGCCTCGGGTTTCCCGGATGATTCTAAGCGGTTCGAGGCGGCGTTCCGGCTCGCGCAGGCGTATCAAGTGACCGGGCAGTTTGCAATGGCCGCCGAGTTGTATGAGGAGTTGATCGCCGGGCCACAGACTGATGACGGCGAACGCGGCGCGGTGCTGTACGGTGAGGCGAGCTATGTGCCCTTGGCGCAGACGCTGCTCGCGGACGCCAACGACGCGAACGACGAACGAGCCAAGGAACTCCTCGAACAAGTCGTGAGCGGCTCGGTGGTGCGACCCGGCGCCACGTCGTTCCGTGATGCGCTGTTCGAGCTGGCTCGGTTGCACTTCACCAAGAAGGAACATGCCCGAGCGGTCGAACGGCTCGATGAAGCGATCGCTCGGTTCGCAGACGATGCGCGGGCACCGGTGGGTCGGTACCGGCTCGCCGAGGCGCACCGCAGGCTGGCAGCGGATCTGGAGAAGGCGATCAACACGGGTGGCAGACCCGACAGCGAGTTGCAGGCGTTGCGGATGCAATGGGACCAGACGCTGCGGACGGCACTTGGCGAGTTTGATAAAGCGATCGAAGCGATTGACGCGATCGATCCCCGTCGGCGTGACGATCTTGAGGAGTTGTCGCTGCGAAACGCCTTCTTTTACAGAGGGGATTGCGCGTTCGATCTCAAGGACTACGACGCCTCGATCAGGTATTACGACGAGGCTCGTGATCGCTACGCCAACGACCCGGCGTCGCTGGTGGCGATGGTGCAGATCGTCAATGCGCACGTCGCGATGGGCGATCTTGATCGTGCGCGCACCGCGAACTCCCGCGCCCGACGGTTCTTCGAGAGCTTGCCTCTAGAAGTATGGGACGACCCGTACTTGCCCATGGATCGAAGCGAATGGGAGCGGTGGCTCGATTCGACAGATGTGTTGTACCGAAGACGAGCGGAGGTAGGCGGATGACCCATGCGACTAGAACAGAACCCAACGAGCCAGTGAATGAACCCCAAGTGAATGAACATGTGAGCACGCTGCTCGCGGGTGATCCCGCTCGGCTCGTCGATCGCGTGGACGAGATTCTTGGCAGGCAGATCGAGCTGTTCACCGAGCTTGAGAAGCTGAGCGAAGGTCAGCGCGAACTGATCGAAACACGCGAAACCGAGGCGCTGCTCGCGCTGTTATCGAGGCGTTCGAATGTGATTCATCGGCTCGACCGGGTGGGCTCGGAGTTTGAGCCGTTCCGGGCTCGGTGGAGTGAGGTCAAGCGTCGGTTTACGGACACACAAGGCGAACAGATCGAATCGGTCCTTGCGCAGCTCGAAGCGGTTGCTTCGCGGGTCGCGGCGTGCGATGAACACGACCGGGTGCTGCTCGAAGGCGAACGCGATCTGGCGGCTCGCGAGTTTGCATCGGTCAAACAGGGCAGCGCCGCGGTCGCTGCGTATGGCTCGAAGCCTTTGCGCGCCGAGCCGCGATTCCACGATCGGGAGGGCTGAGCGATCCAGACCCGTGAACCAACCCAACGTTTGTCCGCCAACGACTTGGCCGATCTCATGGAAACGTTCCAGGAGGTCACCGACAAGCTCCAGATTTCGCACGACCAGCTCACTTCACAGGTGAATCGGCTCAAGTGTGAGCTGCGGGTTGCCAACGATGCGCTCGAGCGTTCGAGGCGATTGGCAGCACTCGGCGAGATGGCAGCGGGCATTGCGCACGAGATCCGCAACCCGCTCGCAGCAATCTCGCTCGACGCGGCGTCGCTCGCGTGCGAAAAAGACCGCGAACATCAAGAGCAGGCAGCGGGGCGTATCACGTTTGCGGTCAAGAGCCTCAATGCAATCGTGCAAGACGTGCTGCACTTCGCGGGCGATACACCCGTGCGGGCGATGGCAATGGATGTTGAAGGCTTGTGCGCACGAGCGGCCGAGGAGTGTGCAGGTGTCAGCGATGCTGAGATTGCCATCGAGCTTGGCCCTTGGGGTGTTGAGACCATGATGGCCGATGCGCACCTGCTGCACCGGGCGATGGTCAACGTGGTGCGCAACGCGATCGAAGCGATGAATGAAACAGATGCGCCCGAAGGCGGGCATTGTTTGTGTGTGCGTTCGGAGTTGAACGATGCGGGCGAGGTGGTGCTGGTGGTGAGTGATACCGGGCCGGGGATTCCGAGCGAGGTGAGCGAGCGGATATTCAATCCGTTCTTTACGACACGGGCGACGGGCACGGGGCTCGGGCTTGCGATTGTCCATCGGATTGTGGACGCGCACGGCGGGCGTGTCGAGGTGCTCGGGCAGCGTGGCGATGGCGAGCGTGGAGCGGAAGTCAGACTGGTCCTGCTGCGGGAACTACCCGCGGATCAAACGGAGGCGGCGTGATGCACAAGGTTGTAGTAGTTGACGATAAAGAAATGATGCGGGACTCGATCGCAGCGACGCTCCGGCGCGCAGGCATGCAGGTGTTGCCGGCGTCGGGCGGTGAAGCTGCGCTCGAACTCATCGCCAAGGATCGACCCGACGCGGTGGTGACTGATTTCAAGATGCCCGGGATGACCGGCGTTGAGCTGCTCGAAAAAATCCGCGAGATCGATATGGATCTGCCCGTGGTGCTGATGACCGCGTTTGGGACGATTGATTCTGCGGTCGAGGCGATGCGGCTCGGGGCGTATGACTATCTGACCAAGCCGTTCGAGGGCGACGAGCTGTTGATCGCGGTCAAGCGAGCGATCCGGCACGCCTCGGTGGTTCGAGAGAACGCTCTGCTCAAGGCTTCGATTCAGGGCGGATCCGGATCGTCGCGTGCAGCACGCTCGGGCTTGAGCCGATTGATCGGTTCGTCGAGCGCGATGCGCCGCGTACGCCAACAGGTTGAGGCGGTCGCGGGCTCGCAGGGCACGGTGCTGATCTGTGGCGAGAGCGGCTCGGGCAAAGAAGTCGTCGCGCGAGCGATCCACGAATCTGGTCCCCGGCGTGACGGGCCGTTCTTAGCGGTGAACTGCGCGGCGCTCAGTGAGGGGTTGCTCGAAAGCGAGCTCTTCGGGCACGAACGCGGGGCGTTTACGGGTGCCGATCGGCTCCGCAAAGGTCGGTTCGAGCTCGCGCACGGTGGGACGCTGCTGCTCGACGAGGTGAGCGAAGTAAGCCCGCAGGTTCAGAGCAAGCTCTTGCGGGTGTTGCAAGAACGTGAGTTTGAGCGGGTGGGTTCGAGCCGAACGATCGGGGTGGATGTGCGAGTGATCGCGACGAGCAACCGGGACTTGCCCGCGGAGGTTGCTACGGGCGGCTTCCGTCAGGACTTGTTCTTTCGGCTCAACGTGCTGCCCTTGCACATGCCCGCGATGCGCGAACGGCTCGATGATGTTGCCGGGCTCGTCGAGTACTTCATCGGTCAGATCATCGAACGCGAAGGGTGCGAGGCGATGACCGTCGAGCCCGAGGCGATCGAGCAGATGAGCCGATATGCCTGGCCCGGCAACGTGCGAGAGGTGCAGAACGTCTGCGAGCGGGCGGTGGTGCTCATGGCGGCCCGCCAGCGAGCGGGCGAATCGGGCGCGGACCGGATCAGCCGCGAACTGGTGGCTCCCTGGCTGACGCTCCGGGCGATGCCGATTCAAGGGGCTGCCCACCCGATGAGCAACGGCAGGCTGCCGATGCAGGCGATCGCGGGCTCTCGCAACGGTGCTCCGGCTTCGGCGGTCTATGAGAGCAAGTTTGCGCGCGGGATGGCCGACGCCTTTGGTGGCGGCGCGGGATCGCTCATCGGGGACGGTTCTGGAGGAGAGCCCGGAGGCGGGGGGGGCGGGGGCGAGCACGACACGCCGATCCCGCTCGAGCAGATCGAACGTGAAGCGATCATCCGCACTCTTCGCCAGTTCAACGGCCACCGTCAGAAAACCGCCAAGGCCCTGGGCATCGGGGTCCGCACACTCGGGCTCAAACTCAAGAAATGGAAAGAGTTGCAGATCGTCGAGGCGACGCTCTGATGAGGTACGTTGAAACGAATGCTGCGAGAGCCGTGGTTTGGTCCGTGGCTTGCTAGGTAGAACTCACGATGCTGATTGATGGACTCACAAACGCAGGAGCGATGCCCAGCCTCGAGCTGACCATGCGGTTTGCTGCGCAGCGCCAGCGGCTCGTTGCGCACAACATCGCCAATATGGACACCCCCGGATTCACCCACAAGGACGTCTCGACCACGAACTTCCAGAAAACTCTCTCCGAAGCGATCGACGCGAGGCGTGCCAAGACCGGCGGACGATTCGGCGAGCTCGAGTGGTCGCCCACCCGAGAACTCCGCAAGGGGGCACACGGGCTGAGGATCAATCCCGACACCTCGATGGGTGGCGTATTGACCTACGACATGAACAATCGTGACCTCGAGCGCACACTCCAGGATCTTGCAGAAACCGCAGGGGTCTTTAGAACCGCCTCGTCGTTGTATGCCTCGCAGCGGAACCTGCTGCGGAGCGCGATCTCCGAACGGGCGATCTAGCGGGCCATAGAAGAGGAAGGAACCAGCCGATGTGGGGAGCACTCGATATTCCGACCAGCGGCATGATTGCCCAACGGACCCGCCTCGACGCGGTGGCGGCCAATCTCGCCAACCAGAACGCCCTCTACAACGCCAAGGGCGAGTATGAGCCCTATCTCCGGCGTGTGGTGCGGTTTGCTTCGGGTGATCCCTCGGCTGCGAGCCGCGGCGGGCGGTCGATGGGAGTGCATGTGGCCTCGATCGAATCCGATCCAAACTCGACTCGGCTCAAGTATGCTCCATCGCATCCCAACGCGGATGCGGACGGCAATATTCGCGTGCCGGATATCAACTCGGTGGTCGAACAAGTAGATGCGATGGCTGCAGCAAGGGCGTATGAGGCGAATATCGCAGCAGCAGAAGCAATCAAGTCGATGGCGTCACAGGCCATCGGGATGCTGGTCTAGGGAGCGCGACGATGAGTGACCCACTTGGATTGATCGGCGGAACCGGCGGCGTGCAACATCCTGCGCGCACCAACCCATCACAGGCTCCGTTGGCCGAGGGCACGTCGAGCTTCAAGGACGTGCTGCTGGAGAACCTTCGTGAGGCGGACAAGCTCCAAGCCGACGCCAACAAGGCGATCGAGGATCTCCAGACGGGCGATCGGGACGATCTTGAGGGCGTGATTCTTGCGACGCAGAAGGCTGAGCTCGCGTTCAAGATGCTCCAGGGCGTGCGGAACAAGGTGGTCCAGGCGTACGACGAGATCAAGCAGATGCGGATCTGACCAGGATCGTAGTGGGGCTCGCAGTGGGGAACGGTGAGCAATAAGTGCCGACTCGGGGGCGCGGGAAATGCCCGCACGCGCAGAATCAAGCTCAGGCGTCTCGATGACCGACACAGACTGTCGGTGAAGTCGGCGTGCGCTGACTTTGCGAGAGCGGACAGGAGGTCCGCTGGCGAAATCGGCACGGAGGCCTTTGGATGGACGCGTTACGCCGCGCTTGGCAAACGATTACCGACGCCCTTGGCAAGATGACCGTGAGTCAGCGGCTGCTGCTGGGTTCGCTCTCGGTAATCGCTGTGATGGTCCTGTTCTTGGTGACGCAATACGCGGCCAAACCCAGAATGGTTGATCTGTTCGCGGGAGCCCAGGGCGATCAGCAATCGGCGGCCCAGATCTTGCAGGTCGCGGGCATCCCGGCGCAGGTCGTCAACGGCACGATCCAGGTGCCGCCCAATCGACAGAGCGAAGCTCTCGCAGCGCTCGCTCAGCAGGGCAGTCTGCCGGGCGATACCACGCTGTTGTTCCGCAATCTGATCGATTCGCAGGGCATGCACCTCTCGAAACAACAGAACGATCAGCTCTACGCGATCGCTCTCCAGAACGAACTCGCACGGGTCATCACGGGCTTCCCGGGGATCCGTCAGGCGTCGGTGCTGCTCGATGTGCCCGATGCGCGTGGGCTGGGCCGAGCTGTGCGCACGCCGACCGCTTCTGCGACCGTCTTCACGACGAACGGACAGGCACTGGATCAGGGTACGGTTGACGCGGTGGCCGAGTTGATCGCGGGTGCTCGCGCGGGGCTGACTGTTCGCCGCGTTCGAGTCATTGACGGCTCTTCTCGCAGACAGCGCAGGCCGACCGATCCCGATGAAGTGCTCCCGACGACGTACCTCGAACACGCACTGGCGGTCGAGACGATGGTGCATCGCAAGCTCGACGATCTGCTCGCGTATATCCCTGGCCGGACGATCGCGGTGACGGCACAGGTCGATGTGACGCGCGTGAACAGCGAAGTCAACCGGTTCTTTGATCTTCAGCAGGGCACGGTGTCGCTTCCGAGCAGCGAGACGTCCAAGAGCATGACGCAATCGAGCGAGCCTCGGGGGATCGAGCCCGGAACCCGGGCCAATGTGCAGGCGGATCTTTCCACGCCGAGCGGGAGCGGCGGCACCGGGAGCGAAGAGACGGACGACCAGACGACGTTCGAGAACCATGTTGGGCACAAGATCGACCGGATCAGCGATCCGCGCGGGATGCCCACGCGCTTGGCGGCATCTATCAATGTGCCACGGAGCTACATCGTGGGGTTGATGGGCATCGCAGAAGACGCCGACCCGCCGACTGAGCAGCAGATTCTTGCAAGGTTTGATCTGGCCAAGGCGGACATCGAGGATTCGGTCAGGCCGCACGTTAAGACGATTTCCGAAGCGGGCGAGTTGCAGGGCGAAGTCGTGGTTTCGATGATCCCCGTAGATGTTCCCGGCTTTGGCGGCGAGGCGCAGCAGGCGGGGATGTTGGCGGGCGGCGGGCCGCTGGGTTCGCTCATGGGTGGCAACACGCTCGACACAATCGTGCTCGGGGTGCTCGCGGTGTTGTCGCTCGGGATGATGTTCATGATGGTTCGTCGCGCTGGCAAGCGTGAAGCGATGCCTACTCCCGAGGAGGTGGTGGGGATCCCGCCGCAGCTCGCGTCGCCCGAAGACCTGATCGGCGAAGCGGACGAATCGGACATGGCGATCGACGGGATCGAAGTGGATGATGGCGTGATGAAGAACTCGAAGATGCTCGAACAGGTTCAATCGATGATGAACAGCCAGCCCGATTCGGCGGCGAAGATGGTCAGCCGATGGGTTGCGACCGAGGGTGACGAATAAGCCATGCCACGCAAGTATCAGGACAAACTGCCGACCGACTCTGCGAAGCTCGATGGGATTACCAAGTCGGCGGTGCTGTTGCTGGCGGTTGGTTCCGAGCACGCATCGAGCCTGCTTGGGCATATGAATCCTGAGGTGGTTGAGCTGGTGACTCGGGAGCTTGCGAGTCTGGGCCGGGTGCCTCACGAACTGACAACTTCGGTGGTGGAAGAGTTCTACAACATCTCGATCGCCAATCAGTACATGGCCGAGGGAGATCTTGATTATGCGAAGGCGTTGCTGACGGATTCGATGGATCCCAAGGCCGCCGAGCGGATTCTTCAGCAGATCCAGACACAGGTTCAGAAGACGCCGTTTAGCTTTCTCCAACGCGCCGAGAGCGAGAACCTGTTGACGTTTATTCAGGACGAACACCCGCAGACGATTTCGCTGATTCTGTGCCATTTGCCGCACCACAAGGCGGCGGAGATCTTGGCCGGTTTACCCGTGCAAAAGCAGATCGAGGTTATCAAACGGGTCGCCAACATGGAGCAGACCAACCCCGAGGTGATCCGCGAAGTCGAACGAGGTCTCGAGAGTCGGCTCAGCAACATGCTCAGCCAGAGCATGGAGAAAGCGGGCGGCGTGGACACTGTCGCCGAGATGCTCAACCTTGCCGACCGTGCCACCGAGAAGTCGATCATGGAAGGGCTCGAAGCCGAGGACCCGGATCTGGTCGAGTCGATTCGCCGACTGATGTTCGTGTTCGAGGACATCATGATGGTTGACGACAAGGGCATCCAAGCGGTGCTCAAAGAGATCGAGAACGACGAGCTCGGGCTCGCACTCAAGACTGCGAGTGACGATCTTCGCGACAAGATATTCAAGAACATGTCCGAGCGTGCGGGTGAGATGATTAAGGAAGACATGGAGTTCATGGGCCCGGTGAAGGTCAGCGATGTGGAATCCGCGCAGCAACGGATCGTCGATGTGGTGCGTCGGCTCGAAGAAGCGGGCGATGTGATGATCGAGGGCCGCGGCGGCGACTCGGATCTGGTTGTTTGAGCACGCCATTGAGGAGACGACGCGATGGCGATGATCCGGCAATCCGAAGCTGCACAGTTGGCGCAGAACGGAATCCCATTGGACTTGGGGGATCTTGCGAGTCGCGGCGAGTTGCTCCGCGCCGAAGCCCAGCGGGCCGCCGAGAACATCGTTGCTCAAGCACAAGCCGAGCGGAAGCGTTTGCTTTCTGATGCGTCGGAAGTTGGGCGCCAACAGGGACACGCCGAAGGCTTTGCCAAGGGGCAAGAAGAAGGGAATCAAGCGGGCCGGGCAGAGGCGCTCGAACAGTGGACGCAGCGGTTCGACGATTTGGCTACGAAGTGGGAAGCCGCTTTGCAAGAGCTTGCTGAGCAGCGAAAAAACTCACTGCGCGAAGCCGAGCGTGGATTGATCGAGCTGGGTGTTGCGTTCGCTCAGCGCGTCGCTCGGCGAGCGATCGAACTCGACCCATCGCCCGCAGCATCACAAGTTCGTGCAGCCCTCGAACGTGCAACTGCCGGTTCGGTCGTCACGATTCGAGTGCATCCCGATGATCTCGAAGCGGTCCGATCGGCGATGCCCACCGTGATCGATGCGTTAGCCGATTCAGATGCTGCTGCGGTGACACCCGATGCGAACATCACACTCGGATCCTGCGAGCTTGATCTTGTCGGCGGGGGTTCGATCACCTACGACACCGACGAACAACTCGATCGTCTTGTGCAAACTTTGCTCGGCGAAAGCAACGAAACAAAGGAAAGCGCAGCATGAGTCTGACGCTCTCACAAGCCGCGATGCTCACCGAGCGTGTGCTCACCGAACGCTTCATTGGCCGGGTCAGTGCGCTGCGTGGCATGACCGTTCTGGTCGATGATCTCTCGCTCCCGGTAGGGGCCGGCGTACGGATCGGAACCGCGTGTGCTGCGGGCGAAGTGGTGGGGTTTGAGAGCGGGCGTTCGATCGTGATGCTGTGCGAATCGAGCGACGGGATCCGCGCGGGCGATCGTGTGCTGGGCGAATCGAACGAGCCGATCGCGTCGGTAGGCGAGGGCTTGCTCGGCCGGTGCATCGACGGTCTGGGCAGGCCGATCGACGGCCTCGAAACGCTCATGGGCTTGACACCTCGGTCGATCAGACCTGTGCCAGTTTCTGCGATGCGCAGGCCGCCGATTGATCGTGCGATGGCGACGGGAGTCTCGGCGATCGACCTGTTCACAACCCTCGGGCGCGGCCAGCGGATGGGCGTATTCGCGGGCCCGGGCGTGGGCAAGAGCACGCTGCTCGGGCAGATCGCACGCGGCACCGAGGCGGATGTCAACGTGATCGCGTTGATCGGTGAACGCGGCCGCGAGGTGCGAGAGTTTGTCGAGCTCAGTCTCGGACCCGCAGGATTGGCCCGCTCGGTGGTGGTCGTGGCGACGAGCGACGAGCCGCCCGTGCTCAGATTGCGGGCTGCACGATTGGCTTGCGCGGTGGCCGAGCACTTCCGTGATCGCGGGCGAGATGTGCTGTTGATGATGGACTCGGTGACACGCTTTGCGCACGCGCAGCGGCAAGTCGGTTTGAGCATTGGCGAGCCGCCCGCGACACGCGGATACACCCCGAGTGTATTCTCGGAGATGGCGCTGCTCATGGAACGCGCGGGCAAAATCGAGAATGCTGATGGCACGTCTTCGGGCTCGATCACCGGGCTCTACACGATTCTGGTTGAAGGCGACGAAGCAACCGCCGACCCGATCGCCGACGCCGCGCGTGGCATTCTCGACGGGCACATCATGCTCAACCGGTCGATCGCGCAGTCGGGCCGATTCCCCGCGATCGACGTGCTCGATTCGGTAAGCCGGGTGCTGCCACAGGTGACGTCGCGCGAGCATCAGTCGGCGCGGCAACAAGTCATCGCGTTGCTCGCCGCGCATCGACGCATCGAAGAACTCGTGCGGGTCGGTGCTTATGCGCGCGGCTCGGATGCGCAGGCAGACGTCGCGGTTGACCTGCTCGACGAGATCGAAGCGGTGATCCGTCAGCCTGCTGACATCATCACCGATGCCGAAGCCAAGCGATCGGAGCTGCTGGGCATCGCGATCAAAGCTGGCGATATGCTCGCCAAGGCACGCAAGAATAACACGGGTCAGCAGGAGAATGCGGCATGAGCGCGTTCAGATTCAGCCTTGAACCAGTGCTCAAGCAGCGCGAAGCGATCGAACAAGACGCGCAGCGAGAAGCGGCGTCGCGCGAACGCACGCGGCTTGCGATCCTGGCTGAGCTCCAAATGCTACGAGCGAGAGACGACGCGGAACGGCGTGATCTTGCCAACAGGCTTGGGTCTACGGGCAGGCTTGATGCGAGCGCCCTGCGCCAGCAATCGGTGGCGACGATGCAAGTCGCTCGGCAGATCCGCGAGGCGGCGCTGCGCGCGTCGGGTGCTGCGCATCGGCTCGATCAAGCCCGAACAGTGCTGATCGAGGCGACCGCGAGAAGACGAGCGATCGAACTCGTCCGTGAACAGCAATACGGTGAATGGAAAGCCCGCGAGCGGAGACGCGAAACCGAAACGCTCGACGAAATGTCGATGGCGATGAGACGCATCAAAGCGATCGGGTACGGGCCACGAGCAGAGCACGGAGGCGCAGCATGAAATCGATCTTCAAGATTGCAATGATTCTTGGCATGGCGCACCTGCTCGGGCTGCTCGGAGTCGTGGGCTGGCTCGCAGCGACGCAGCGGCTGAGCACCGATCGCATCGAGAGCATCCGCGAGATCCTCCACGAGCCGATGCCCATGGAGATGGCGAGGCTTGAGCAGGAAGCCAAGGAAGCAGAAGAACTCGCCGCCAACGCGCCGCCCGAATACAACGGCGTCCCGCTCTCCGCCGCCGCCGCGTTGCAGATGCACCTCCAGGAACAAGATCTCCATCAGGAACGCATCGCCCGGCTCCAACGAGAAGTCAGCGACCTCTCGAGCCTGCTCAAGCAGATGCGACGTAAACTCGACGAGGAACGCCAGACGTTCGCCGATGAGCGGACCGCCTTTGAGGCGACGCGCACGGAGATCAAGGAAACAGAGGGCCGCGAGCAGTTTCGTAAAGCTCTCGGGTTGCTCTCGGGTTTGAAGGCGGACAAGGCGAAGATCGTACTCGACCAGCTCATCCGCGACGGGACGTTCAAGGGCGACTTTGCAGCGGCCTCGCAGGGTTCGGGCGCAGGATCTTCGAGCGGGATCGAGCAGGCGGTCGCGTATCTTGATGCGATGCCCGCGCGGCAGAGCGCCAAGATTCTCAACGAGTTTGTCGAACAAGACCCCGCGTTGGCAAACGAATTGCTCGAACGCCTTCGGACCCGTGGCCAGGTGGCTCTCGCGTCAGAAGGCTGAGGAACAGTGCCGACATCCGCGCAGATTTTTCCGAATCAAACCAACCAGAGCGCCGCTTCTGCCGAGACATCGGTGAGCAAGCCCAAACGCACAGCAGCACGAGGCCTCGAAGATGCCTTTGCGCTCGTGCTCTCGGGCATGGCGGTGACAACCGACTCGGGTAAGGCGGTTTTGCAATCGCTCAACGAGAATGAGAGCAAACTCTCGCAGCGGACACAAGAACCCGAACGCAAAGCGAGTGCATTGCAGCGTGATGCGGAACGCACCACGCGGGGAGAGAACAGTCTCGCTCGGCGTGGATCTGCGCTTGATGCCCGTTCTGCCACGCACCCCGACACTCAACGCGGCTCGGATCGCTCAGCGAACACCGCTCGTTCAGCTGCGACGAGCACAAGCCAGCACAACACCCGGGCACCTCAGCAAGCGTCGGTCAAAGAGCCTTCGAGCACATCCTCGGCGCAGCCCAGTGCTGCGCCAACGCCGAGCACTTTCCCCGCGAACCAGGCGACCAGCGGGCAACCCGCACCGTCAGCCGCGAGTAGCCTCGCTGAGCAGATTTCTGCAAACACGCACGCTACAGCAGCCAAACAGACGACTTCGGCCGCGTCACAGGCAGCTTCTCATGCAGCGTTGCAGTCGCTCGATCGCTCGCTGACGACAGGCACCGCAGCAAGAACAGGTTCAACGGATGCGGTCGCCGGAGTTCGCGGCACGCACTCGGCGTCCAACGCGGCCAAGTCTGGCGTAGCTGGAACCAAGCCGCAGATGAGCAAGCACGCAGCGGGGCCGCGATCATCGGGCGCTGAGGCTGCGCTTCGGGCGCAGGCGACGCGCGGGCTTGCGCTGGCATTGCGCAACGGCTCGGGCACGGCATCAATCAGGCTCGATCCGCAGCACATGGGCACACTGCGAGTCGACGTCGTGGTCAAGGACGGGGCGGTCACCGCGACCTTCAAGCCTACCACGCCCGAGGCACAGCGATTGCTACAACACGACCAACGGGCGTTGGAACACGCCCTTGGTTCACGCGGATTGCGTGTGGACAAGATCGAGATTCTGCCTGCAGAAGAAGGATCTTCGAGCAGGCACGCGGCGTCGGATGGCTCGCAAACGGGTCAGGCCAAGGAGGGCCACGACGCACGCACGCTTGAGGGCGAGAACGGTTCGCAGCACCGCGAGCCGCATCGTCAGCGCGACGCTGGAGGCGTTGCGCACGGGTCACAGGGCGAGGATCGCTCAGTGGCCATCGGCTCGACGGCGGAGCACGTCGAGACAACCCCGGCATGGGCGGAGCCAAGGCTCGGGAACTCGTTGATCGACACGATTGCGTGAAGGAGCACGCGGCGTGGGCATCGGCTGATCGCCTCTTGAGGCGGAGGCGCATCGCGTCGTCTGCGCTTCAACCGGCGGGAGGGACGCCTTATGGACACGATCTCTGCGCTCACCGGCGGCAACAACAATAACAACTCGAACAACACATCTGCCCTCTCTCAACTCAGCTCGGATGAGTTCCTCAACATCGTCCTCCAGGAAATCCAGAACCAGGACCCGCTCGACCCCAACGCCACCTCCCAGATGCTCGAACAGCTCTCTACCATCATGTCGATTCAGTCCGACACGGACATGATCGAACGCCTGGGTGAACTCGTCGGCCAGAACGAACTCGCTTCGGCGTCGGGGCTCATCGGGAAGCTCGTCAGCGGGCTGAGTAACGACAACAACCGAGTCGCGGGCATCGTCGAATCGGTCACGCAAGGCACTGATGGCGTCTCGCTGCAACTCGATGACGGGACCCGCGTGCCGATGTCGAGGCTCGATGCGATCCTCGCTCCCGAAGAACGCGAAGACAACCCTGACGAACAACCCGACGAAGTACCCGAGGAGATCGCCTCATGAGCACTCCCGTGGGTCAACAACTCATCGAGCGGTTAGCTGCGGGCGTGCGACCCATCGAAGCGGGTGAACGAGCCCTGCGCGGCGGCGCAGAACGCTTTGGTGATATCTTACTCAGGGCTGCAGCGGGTGAAGTTTCGAGCGGCCTTCCGGTCAGCATCGCTCGCGGCATCGAGGTCGATCTTGCTCCCGAAACCCTCGAACGCATCGCTGTACTCGTGGACAAGGCGCAGGCTCAGGGCGCGAGCCACGCGCTGGTAGTGACCGACGAAGGGATGTTCGAGCTTGATGTGCTGCGTCGCCGAATCGAAGGCGTGGTTGATCCAGCCAAGGGCGATAAGGTGCTCACCGGGTTTGATGCGGTGCTCCTCGCCACGAGCGATGAGATCGATCCTGCCGAGCTGACCGGTCCCTTGTTGCTCCCCGATGGTGAGCTGTCGGCTTCGGCGCACGATTCACTCCTCGACGCTTTGTCGAACTCGACTCAGAGCTCGAACCCGCGTCTGCGTTTGACACTCTGATATATGTTTCCGTTGTACCTAGCGGTCGGCAGCAACGGATCGAAGGACTCGCAAAATGGCTTCTACTGTCGCACTGCTCACCGGGCTCTCGGGGCTCAACGCCAACGCTCGCAGCATCGAGGTGATCGGTAACAACATTGCCAACTCGAGCACCACCGGGTTCAAAAGCACGAGGCTGGTCTTTAGCGATTCGCTCAAACGCACCTTCCGAGGCGCGACCGCTCCGGGCACCGACACCGGCGGCACCAACCCCAATCAGGTCGGCCTCGGCGTCAACGTCGCAGCCACGCAACGCAACTTCAGTCAGGGCGCTATCGCGCCCACTGGCGACGCACGCGACCTCGCCATCGAGGGCAACGGGTTCTTTATCGTCAACCGAGGCGGCGATCGCTTCTATACACGCGCGGGCTCGTTCCGTTCGGATCAAGCGGGCAACCTCGTATCACCCGCAGGCGACATCCTCCAAGGGTTCGGCGTCGATGACGACTTCAACATCGTCGAAGGATCGCTCCAATCGATCACCATCCCCATCGGTGCAAGATCAGTCGCGGAGCAAACCACACAGGTTCGTTTCGCGGGCAACCTCAACGCGGCGGGCAATCTCCCCGGCGGGGGCAGCGTCTTTGATCTCACGTCAACGACGACCGCCGGGTTCTCGCTGATCGCCGGTGCCTCCGTGCCCCCGGGTGCGGGCAACGCGCTCGAAGCGACGAGCCTGCTCACCGAAATCGAAGACCCGTTGCAGCTCGGTTCGGGCACGCCGTTGTACACGATCGGCCAGATCATCGAGATTTCAGGCATCAAACGCAACGGCGCCACATTGCCCGCACAACAACTGACCATCGACGCGACCACCACCGTCCAGCAGTTTATGGATATCATCTCGGCTGCGATGGGTGTGCAGAACTCGGGCGTCAATCCCGACGGCAAGACCCCCGGCGTCACGCTCGATCCCGTCACCGGCATCATCCAAGCGGTCGGGCACACCGGCACCGTCAACGACCTCGAGTTCCCGGGCAGCGCGGTGAGATTGCTCAACGCGGACGCCACGCTCAACCGCCTGCCGTTCTCTACCACCGAGCTCAGCGAAGCAACAGGCGAGAGCAAACGCACCACCTTTGTAGTGTTCGATTCCCTTGGCTCGCAGCTCGAAGTCAACCTCACACTCACTCTCGAAGCCAAAACCAACACCGGAACCACATGGCGGTACTTCGTCGATTCACCCGACGATCTCGACGGCACGACCGCGGTGTCCACCGGCACCATCGAGTTCGATACCTTCGGCTCGCTGCTGACAGCTTCGCCTATCAACGTCCAGCTCGACCGCTCCAACACCGGCGCGACAACGCCCATGGCGTTTACGATCAATCTGGGCGACGCGACCGATCGAGTCACCGCGCTTGCAGACACTGAATCAGAGCTGGCGGCGGTCTTCCGTGACGGCCGAGAAAGCGGCACGCTCGACAGCTTCGCGGTGGGCCGCGACGGCACCGTCATCGGTACGTTCTCCAACGGCTTGTTCCGCCCCCTGGGCCGAGTCGCGCTCGCGTCGTTTACCAACCCCGCCGGGATGGATGATCTGGGATCGAGCTTGTTTCGTCCGAGTGCCAACTCGGGCGACGCGATCATCGTCAGCCCGATCACCTTCGGAACCGGCAGCGTCATCGGCGGGGCGCTCGAACAGAGCAACGTCGATCTGGGCAATGAGTTCATCAACCTCATCGTCACCAGCACCGGGTACTCGGCGTCGAGCCGCGTGATCCGTACCGCTGACGATCTGCTCCAAGAGCTGCTGAGCATCGTGCGTTGAATGATCCTGCTTCAGTTGGGCCGTGCGATTGCCGATAACTCGATGGGAGGCTTTCCGCGTGATTGCATTGACCAGACTCAACGGCAGGCCGTTCGTGCTCAACGCCGAGCTCATCCGTACCATCGAAGAAAATCCCGATACTGTGATTACACTCGTCTCGGGCGATCATCTCCTCGTCCGAGAATCAAGCACGCAAGTGATCGAGCGGGCGGTTGAATACGGGCGATCCCTCCGGCGTTTACTCCCGCCGTCCTAACAGACCGCAACACGCTTTGCCCGCTGTCACGCTCGACATCAAGGCCGCCCCCCGCTGATCCGATGATCCCTTCGGGAGACCCCGCTTGTGTACCAGCGGGTGCTTCCCGTTTGAATCGAGGGGTGAGCTTCCGTGGACATCGGAACCATCGTTGGAATTGTGCTGGCGGTCGCTGCGATCCTCCTGGGCATTGTGCTCGGGGGTGGCTCGATCGGCGCCATGATCGACACGACTTCGATCCTCGTGGTGTGCTTCGGGACTCTCGGAGCCACTGTGATCTCGTTCCCGCTAGGGCGCATCCTCAAGATCCACAGCGTCATCCTCAAGAGCGTCTTTACCAAGCCCGCAGATATCCCGGCAACGATCAAGGATCTCGTGTCCTACGCCGAGGTCGCACGCCGCGAGGGGATCTTGAGCCTCGAAAACGTCATCTCGGATATGCGAGATCCGTTCATTGTTCGTGGCATCAAAATGGCGGTCGACGGGACCGACCCCGAACTCATCCGCACGATCATGGAAACCGAGCTCGAATCGCTCATGGACCGGCACGCCAACGCCAAGCTCATCCTCGACACCATCGGCAAATACGCCCCGGCCTACGGCATGATCGGAACCCTCATGGGGCTGATCTTCATGCTCAAAAATATGGACGACCCTTCAACCATCGGCGGCGGCATGGCCGTAGCGCTCATCACCACCCTCTACGGCGCGATGATCGCCAATATGTTCACCGGGCCGATCGCTGAAAAACTCGCTGCACGCGACTCCGAAGAGGTCCTTGCCAAGACCGTCATCATCGCAGGTGTGATGGCCATCCAATCGGGCGACAACCCAAGAGTCGTCGAGAACAAGCTGTTGACCTATCTCGCTCCCTCCGAGCGGGCCGCCGTTTCATCCGAGGCTGCATAAGGAGCACCTGCGATGAAGAAAAAGGAAGCAAAGCCAATACTGATCCCCGAGTGGGTTCTCACCTACGGCGATCTCATGTCCCTGCTCTTGTGCTTCTTCATCCTCCTCGCCGCGTTCAGCGAACTCAAGCAACCTCGCGAGTACCAGCGAATCCTCGACGCCATCAAAGAAGCCATGGGCGCCACCGGCAACCCGGGCACCATCGATATCTCGTCGATCACCACCAACTCACCCATCAGCCCCATGACCCAGTTCAAGCCCAAGGCAGACCCCGAGATGGGCAAAAGCAAGACGCTCGACGACAACGTCAAAGGACGACACGACAAGGTCGCGATGATCCACGAAAACGAGCGACAGGTCATCGGCGGGGCCATGCCCTTCGAGCCCGGCCAAGGCGAGCTCGCTGCCGAGGTCAAACGCCGCCTCTCCAACGACGTCGCGCCCCAACTCAAAGGGCTCAACCGCCGAGTCATCATCCGAGGTCATGCATGGGGCGTCACCGATGCATCCGATGCGGGCGACCGCTGGAAGCTCAGCTACGAACGCGCGTCGAAGGTTGCTAACTACCTCATCAACGAATGCGGGATCGATCCCATCACGCTGACCCTTGAGGTGGTGGGGGATGCCGAGCCGCTCAAGGTGCCCACGACCGATGTCGAGAACGCCCCGGCCAACCGCCGCGTCGAGGTCTTCCTCACCGACGTGATGATCGACGAGCTGCACCCCGATCCGAACTTTACAGGCAGAGGCCGATGACTCAGGAGAACGACCATGGCCGATGAACCAGCCGAGAAGCAAGACGACGCAACCGAGGGTGACGAGAAAAAACCCTCGAAGAAGATCCTCATCGTCGTCGGCGCCATCATGGCGCTCGAAGGGCTTGGGGTCGCCGGGTTCATGATGCTCGCCGGCGGACCCAAAGACGCCAATGCGGCCATGATCGAAGGCGAAGAACTCGCCCTCCAAGAGCAACTCGTCGAGATCGATCTCGTCCGTGACAAGTTCCAGAACATGCACGGCGACCGCATCTGGCTCTGGGACACCGAGGTCAAACTCAAGATCCGCGAGAAGAACCGCGAGTTTATTACCCAAGAGCTCGAAGACCGACGCGGCGAGATCGTCGAAGGCATCAGCCTGATCTTCCGCAGAGCCCAACCCTCGACGCTCAAAGAGCCCGGGCTCGAAACGCTCAATCGGCAGATCTCCGCGCTGCTTGCCGAGATCTTCGGCAACCACCCCGACGGCTCGGAACGCATCGAGCGAGTCCTGCTGCCCAAGTGCCTCGGCTTCCCCGCGAACTGAGCACGTCAACGAGATCTCCCCATTCCGAGCGAGTTGCGATCGAACCCCTCTGAACGAGCCGCGACCGTGAGGGAGCGGTCTGCTTGTGAACCTCACTCGATCTGATCGAGCCGCACTCGATAAGGGTGCGGTCCTGCAAACGCGCGGCTTCTGCGCGTCGATCTTTGCCGACTCGGCAATACTGGCGTGCATAGCGACCACTGACCGATGCACAACCCGAGGCCGAAGGAGTCGGCCTGCCCAAATGGACGGAGTCCGCGCATGGCACCGGGGGGGGGGGGGGGGGGGGGGGGGGGGGGGGGGGGGGGGGGGGGGGGGG
>CAYUVO010000036.1:0-21950 GCA_964448185.1 uncultured Phycisphaeraceae bacterium | reverse complement strand
TCTTCCCGGGCGGTCACGATGGAGGAAACCTACCGCTGCATCGAGCCCGCATGATTCACACGCCGAGCGGGCATCGTGCGCGAGCATGGCGTAGAGAAAGCTCAACAGGCAGTTGATCGGATCACGCGGAGGGCGTCGCGTGCGTTCGGACATGGTGAACGTATCACGATCGGGGGATGCAAGCGTGACAAGTTGGTCGAGGACGGAGAAATAAGAATTGGCGGCCTCCCCTTCGTGGCCACGCAACGCATCGAGATTTGTGGCATGATGGGCGTGGCGAGCGCTCTCAGCCAATCGTTCGCACGCCTCAGCAAGCAAGCCTCTTGGGTCGCCATGGTCGCGTCCTGCACGCAAGAGAGTTGTTCTTGAGTTGGCGATTTTGGCAGCGACCATCGGACGGGCTATGGCAAGACAGCATTCTAAATCGTCGGCGACTCGGTACTGATCACGTCTGAGCAGCACGTTGCCCGGAGTGAACCCGGTGACACGAGCGATCAGACGCCCAGAGCTCGAGCAGAAGCTCACCGCAACACCTTCTTGAGCGCACAACCCAAGGACAGCGGTCGATGCGTTCGCCCTCCCGAGACACACGATACCGCCGATGGTGTGAATGGGTACTCGGAGCTTGATTTCACGATCAACCGAGACACAGATCGCCTGTCCTTCTTTGTGAAGCCAGGCATCATCGGTCTGGATGAAGAGGGTGTTGAGGTGGTGCTTCATGGCTCGTGCTTCTTCTCAAATGAGCCCGGTCGGGCGAGGCTTGCTTCGAGGGCTTTGGTGAGGTATCGCGAGGCGCTGCGATCGGGTCCGATGCCGCCGGGCATGCAGAGATGTAACAACGAACAGCTCTTGCATTTGCGTTGTTTTTTGGCTAGAGGAACACGATTGGCGACGATGTTGGCACGCACTTCGGAAGTGACCCGTTCGACGAGATCGCGGAGGGGTTGATCAATCTCGACACGCTCGCGTCTGCGGATCGCGTGGTAGAAAAGCTCACCCTCTTCGACCGTTTGGCCGAACATTTCCTCGAGGCAGAGTGCCTGTGCTGCGACCTGGACTCGATCATGATCGAGCCGCTTGGGCTTGCCTCGTTTGTGTTCGATAGGACGGGGCGATCCGACAGGAGATCCGGATGGGTCGAGAGTGAATTCCACCTGGTCGGCCTTGCCCACCAGCCCGAGTCTTCGGCAAAGCAGCGGGAGTGCGCGCACGATGCTCACTCCGCTTGAGCGTGAAGACGTCGGGGGTGCCACGTGCTTGCGTTTGCCCGGCGCATCTGAGCGAGCATGGAGCACCTGCCCCTCGGCTGTGAGCCGGTTCTCGGCCCACAGCCCGTCGATATGGATCAGGGCGCACTGGCGGGGGCAAAACAGATGGTGCTGCAACGCAGAGATCGGGATGAGATCCTCGTCGGCGTAGGGCATCACTCGATCCAGCGTTCGACCGTCACACCACTGGGCAGCTTCCCGGTGTTGTCGATCAGCTCGTAGTCATCGAAACATCGCGGCGGCTTGTTCTGGTCCTTGAGCCGAAACCCGACGAGCGAGAACAGTTTGTCCGATCGGGCATTGCCGAGGGCGGATTCGTGCTTGAAGGCGAAGCACTCTCGCGGCGCCATCTGGCCACGTGCCGCCGAGTGATCGACCTCGAACATCATGTTCAGGGCGCGTTTGACCAGTGAAAGGTCGTCCTCGTTGAATCCCGTGCCGTGGCGTTTGGGATCGGCCATGTGCGGGCTGACGTATCCATGCACACGGTACAGGCCGTAGGGGATTGTGAACTTTCGGCCCATGGTCCGTTTTTTGTCCAAGTCCTTCTCATTAGTGACGGCGCAACGCGTGATGGAGTGCTCGAGGGTTACCACCGGATCGATGGAGCGGGCGAAGCCGAATTGGATCGGGCCGCGTACCTGGCCAGCGGTCATTCGAATCTTCGCTTTCACTCCGTCGATGTCGATCGTCTTCTCGTCACCGGTCGTGAGAACTGCCCCAAATGTGCGGATGTCGAAAAAATTGTCGCACATCCACTCAGCTGCAATGTCGTCTTGATGTCGTTCAGGGCGAGGGTTCTTCTTCTTGTTCTTGCGCCACGCTTCCCAGGCAGTCACGCATTCACGGACACGATTGCTCTCAAAATAAGGACGCTCGATTGCTTCGTTCAGCACGGCCCTGTCTCGAACAAAAATCTGGTATCGCGTATCGTTGCTTTTCTCGATGGCAACATAGTTGCGGATCTTGCGTTTGAGGCAGACGTCGGTTACGAGTCCCTGGCCGGTTTCGGGATCGATGCGTGGCAGATTGCCCGCATCGGGGTCGCCATTGGGGTTGCCGTCGGTGACATCGAAGAAGTAGACGAAGTCGTAGCGGTTGGTGATCGTGGGTGCAGCGGTGGCGCTCATTGGTCGTTCTCCTCGGTGGTGGTTTCGGTGCTTCGCTTGGTGAACAGGTCTTGACGCTGGTGGTAGTAACCGATCTGGAACAAGCCCTGTTGTTCGAGGGCGTAGTGGCGGGGGAAGGCGCTGATGTGGCCGATGATTTCCTGCATCAGCTTCTCCCGGTGGATGCGTTGGCCGGTGGAGAGTTTGCCGAGGTGGTGCTGAGTGAGTCGGCACAGCCGCGGAAAGATATTCGCTGGAGTCGCGCAGGCACTCCCGAAGTATCGTTCGCGGATGCTGGCGTTGACATCGCCGAGCGCGTCCGATTGGGTTTTTTCGAGTACGGCGAACAGCCGACCGAGTTGATACGGCGTGGGGCCTTCAAGATCGAGTGACACAGGAACCTCCTCGCTGGTGCGGCCGAGCAAGCGTCGGCGGCGGGTTATACATGCCTTGGTAATCGAGACACGGGCGTGGTTGACTCGACCGTCTGTGCGCACACGACGCACGATTGTTTCGAGCAATGATTGGGGGTACGGCGTGCCTCTGAGCACGGCACGGGCGAGCTCACCCGAGAGCACGGGAGAAATGGTTTTCATGTCAGAGTTGCCGCCATGGACACGGGCGGTTTCTCGAACCATGCGATAGATCGTCAGCGGCCGATGACGTTCGTAGTCGGGCACGGGTTCGAGCCGGGCGTCGGCGTAGTGCTGGGCGATGTGGTCGATCATGTCGCTCACAGGTCCACGCCACCAGAAACGCACGCTCAGACGTGCGGCGTTGGGCGACAACCCCAGGACGTTGAGGTGCTGCTCGGTGCCATCGAGCGTGGGGGATCGGCCGCTCGCGATGTCCTTAACAGCCTTGCTCAGACGCTTGACATCAGCATCGACCTCGGCGTCGGGATCGTCGAGCGCCTCCTGGAAGTCATCGGACCACATGCCTAGCAGGGAGTACCCGACAAGCTGCTCGGCGTCATGCGACGGGCCGTCCGTCCACCACACGACCGTCGCGTCACCGATGTTGGTGTGTCGTTCGTCGTCGGCCAGAAGCCGATTCAATGCGGTGCAATACTTGAAGGCGTCAGCTGCGCTCAACGGAGCATTGAGGCTTTGCTCCTTGCCGAGACTTGTGAAAGCAGTTTTATTGAAAGAGATGATTGCCGCCCCGGTTGACTGAGCACCACGCACACCTTGAATCTGTGGAGCGTGAGTTTCAGGAGCCATTACCAGAGAGCCGTCATAAAGCGAACGGCTCTCTGAAACTGCTGTAGCTGGCCAATCCAGTTCTGCGGCCACCCGGCTCGCGATCGCATCACGAATAGATGGCTCGGCGTGAACATACCGCTGTGGCCCATCGATACGAAAGCAACCCCGGTACTTGGAAAGATAATCCCAATGCTCGGGAGCGACAAACTGGGTGGGAACCCAAGTCGACAAGAATGCACACACGGCATCAAACCATGTATGATCTATCATGGGCTGGGCAGTCTCGTGGAGCGAGATGCACTCGCCGTGCTTTTTCTCGGCTCGCTTGCCGATCGCTAAGAGGTACTCTGCCGTGTCGCTCAAAAGGTATGGATGAACTCCGCTTGTTCGAGGTGCATTGCCAGGCACAATCAGTCGCTTTGGTCCGATGCGTACTTTCCCCCTGCTGCGTTGTACTTCAGTGAAAACAGGATCAATCCTCACGAATTCCCCGGTTTCAGTAATCACAACAGCAAAGCCGACGGACGCTGGTCCGTATCCAAATTTCGGCAACTCGGGATCGGCGCTGGGGTCCGCTTCGAGCCGGTCGTAGTAGTTGATGAGCGAGTGCAGGATCATGCATGTCTCCTTGTCGTATCGATCCCGGTGATCGACCCGTCACGCATGACCGCGTGATAGAAGTGCGGCGTGTGGTCATTGGCGAAGTCGATGTCATGCAGCATCCAGCCCAAGTCACGCTCGCCCTCGAGCGAAGAACGGTCGGCTCGTGCAATCTCGGGGTAAGGCTCGGTGGTCCAATCGGTGGGCAACGGGTCACGCGGCTTGGGAACCGTTGCCTCCTGATCCACCCAGGCAAAGAACGCCTCGTGCTCGCGGCAGCCCAGACAGGGCCGATGGAAACACTGCCCGGACTTGGCTCGACGCTCAAACATCGCTAGATGCTTGCCCGCGTTGTCGTTGCCGCTGACGATCTCGAACCGCGCGTCGATGATGTAATGCACATCGCGCAGGATCTGGGCCGCGAACTGCTGGCGTTCTTTTCGGTCGTCGACGTACAGCCCGAGGCTTCCGGTGCCAGCCCTCATCGCGGTCGTCGCGGTGCGGGCCGAAGCCTTTGAACTCACGCCGTTGCGGCGGATGTTCTGAAAGCGTGGAGGGGCGAGTACATGGATGGCGGAAACGACCCACCGGATCTCGGGTTTCCAATAGACAGCTTCGAGGATGCCACGAGCTGCGGAGGGGGTGATGACGTCGTACGACACCGATTCGATTTTCATCTCGGGCCGGTTGAACGATGCGGTGGGGCCCCACACGCGGAGCCGAATGCCATGGGTCATGTTGAACTCTCTTTCATGCTTGGATTATTTAGAGCATCAACCATTCGGGATCGAATCCCGCGTTGGGGTTGAGGCCGACGACTTCGTCGTATGCGTTGGTGTTGACGAGCAGGTACAGCCCCGGGGCGTACTCGGTTTCCTCTAACGCTCCCGCGCTGAGCATTCCCTGGAGTGCATAGCGGCGAACCCCGACCGAGTACCGCTGGCACCGACGCAACAGGTCGCGATCCGCGGGGTGCCGCAGCGTGCGGATCGATTCAAGGAGTTTGCTGCCTTTCTCTCCCCAAGGCACGAGGATCGGCGTTTGCTCATCCTCGATGAGGCGGTAGCGCTCGGCTGCGGTGCGGAAATCGAAGCTGAACGGCGTGGTAAGATTTCGGATATCCATGCCAAAGCAGCCCATCACGGAACCGCTCTTGGTGCCATAGCGGTCCACCGCTCCGTCATCCCAATGGGACGACCTCTGCCAATAGTGTTCCTCGAAGTAGGCGGTGATCGCTTCGTGCGAGAGGAGGTCGTCGTGCCTGCGGGCTACGGCGAGCGCATCGCGCACGGCTTCGGCAATGAACGGCGGCGGTTTGCCCTCGGGCTTATAGACCACCACTCGGCCATGTTCGAGGCTTCCCTCGCGGTTGCACCGGCCCGCTGCCTGGGCGATGGAGTCGAGCCCTGCGAGTGCTCGGTACACCACGGGAAAGTCGATATCGACACCCGCTTCGATCAGGCTCGTGCTGATCACTCGGCATTCATTGCGGTCGTCGAGTCGCTTGCGGATCACCTTGAGCACGTCCGAACGGTGCTGGGCGCACATGTTGGTCGTGAGATGAAAGCATGTGCGTTCAGAGAGCGCGATGCTGTTGCTCTTTCGAGAGGGTTCGTCGACAAGATCGCACACGCGGTCGAACAGGTTGAGTGTCTGAGGCTTGGTGTACACGATCGCAAGCACTTGCGGCTCGGCGGCAAGCTCATCGGCAAGAGCCTCGTCATCGATCGGTCGAATGGGCTCGATCGTGACCCGCTTGAGTGCGTCAAACAGCCCCGCAACATCCGGCATGATCTCCGTCGGCTCGGGCAACCCGATCGGAAAGTCCTCGCGATGCACAACCGCTGGCTGGGTCGCGGTGCAGAGCACGATCGTGCAGCCGTAGTTACGCACCAACTCATGCAATGCAGTCAGCGTGGGTTCGAGCAGGGTGACAGGAATCGACTGGGCTTCATCGAGAATGATCACACTCTTGGCGATGCGGTGGAGCTTGCGACACCTTGAAGGCTTGTTGGCGAACAGCGATTCATAGAGCTGAACCGTTGTCGTGACGATAAGAGGATGGTCCCAGTTTTCAGATGCTAGACGGGACCACTTGTCTTCTTGTCGTGGCTCAAACGTCGAGTGATGCTCAAGAACCGGATTCTCCCCAGCATCTTTGAGGGCGTCACGAAAGACCTCGGCGTTCTGCTCGATAATGCTCGTGAACGGGATCGCGTAAATCACCCGTCGCAGCTCGTGCATTCGAGCATGATCAAGGGCGAACGCCAGCGAGCTGAACGTCTTTCCGCCGCCCGTTGGCACGGTGAGGCTGAAGAATCCAGGAGGGCACGCAGCCTTCTCCCGACACGCAGCGAGCACCTCTGCTCGTTTGAGATTCACCGTGCTGGGTCGAAGCCCAGCGTTGGCGCTGAGCGCATCTAGCCAAGCATCCAGTGCGGCTTTGAGCGCAGCGAGGTCCGGTGGAGGGGTTGCAAGACGCTGCTCACGCCGGGACGCATTCATGAAGGATTCGGTCGCCAAGAAATCCGCATCGACGAGCGAAGAGAACACCATCCGCGTCCAGAACGCGCATTGGAAAGCTCGTACCCGCTTCCTACGCATCTTATCGTCCGGGGGCACTAGCGAGGCAAATCGTGGCATCTCGGGTAGCTGTCGAGCCAGATCGTCGGGTGGCGCATCGACTTCAGGAATCTCTCTGGTTTTTAGTCGCACTTCCAGATCGCAAAAATCAGACATCCCGCCATGATGACCCGCGATCACATACGCGAGCAGCCAGCCAAGACCTCCCTGCTGCATGGCGTGCCGCGCTCCATACGTCGAGTGGTCGACGCGGCCGGCGGACTCCACATGGGCATTGTCACGCTGGAGACCTTGCGCTACGAGCAGATAATCCTGAAACGCTCGGCTGTACTTCCCCAGATCGTGCCACCAGCCCGCGAGCTCGCCCCATCCCCGAGCTCCGAACGCATCGGCGAAATCACCAGCCCCCTGATGCAGGCCATGCTCGCCCAAGGCAACACGTTCGAGATGCTTGGCAAGCGGCTCCCAAGCTTTCTCGGGCGCACCCTCGGCCGTGTGTGCATACCACCCTCTGAATCCAGCAACCGTTGAGATGCCCACTTGGGCCATGTTCGTACTCCGATCATGATCGAGCATCCGATCATAACCGGAACATTTGGCCGTATGCAAACCTCAGAGGTGAAGTGCAACAAGATTTGCCACGAATGCAGGTTTTTGAGGTGGCTCTGGTGGTCGTAATCGCAGCTCATGACGCGCTCTGGTACGATTTTAACTGCGAGTCTCAACCCAGTCATGAACATCGGCGGCACGGTCCGGGCTCTAATCGTCGATGATTCCATTTCCCCGCCTTTGCAGCGAGAGGATTGTGTAGCCGCTCGGAAAGCCCCCTTCATCCCAAGTGGCCACTGTCCTTCAGACTGTCCTAGATTTCGGCATCTGTATAGGTCTAAATGGTGAGTGAACCGAACTCAATCGAGCAGGCATGATCGCCACAGATGCAAGCTTATGCCGATATTCGTCTATCTGATGTCTGGTACCTCAATGGCTCAGCGAATCCCCCCCTCTCCGCTTTGTCGAAGTAAACACCCTTCACGGCTTGTGAGGGGCGTTTTATTGGTGTTTGATCATGGAGATTCAAACGGTCCTAGCGCCCCGACGATGATGATCCATCTTCCGATGCCGCCGGTGACTGCGTCGCAAGGCGTGACCTCGTGTTCGGTGCGTTTATCGAAGAAGACAAGATCCCCGGCTCGGACATGCAAGTCCTTTGCTAGAGACACCAGTTCGCCTTCGGGTGGGTAGAGGAGCAGGTCGCCTCCGGTGAAGTCGGCGCCGGGCTGTGAGAGTTGCACCCAGCATTGAAGCATGGGGTAGGGGTGTTCGTAGGGCACATCGCTGTGACGCGGGTAGCCATCAACACCGTCTTCATACTTTGTAAGAATATGGAAGTTGCGGTAACGCTGTTGGCGATACGTTTCTTGGTTTGGCCAAGGAGCTTCGATATCGTCGCGTGCGTGCATGATCGTGTTGTGGATGCTGCCGCGGATGGTGCCGGGTTCGTTGTGGGGAAAGAGATAGGTCCGGTGGACCATGAACTTCTTGCGATCATGGTCGTAGACCCAAGGTTGTACGCAGTCTGGGCTGTCGTATTGGGTGGGCTTACCTTTGACACGTGGGGACGTGTGAAAGAGCTGTTGAAGTTCGGTGAAGTAGGTGTCGAGCTGATCGCTCTGGAGAAAGCCCCGAACAACGTGAGCAGTCTTGGTTGGATCAAGAACGTCCGAACGCACCGCATCGATATCAAGCGATGGTGAGAGAGCTTGGCTCATGGTGTTTTCTCAATGTTAGATTTTTTGATCGCGGTCGCCCAGAGCGGGAACCACGGCCTGCGTTCGAGGTGTTCGATCACAAAGCCGAAGCTCTCGATGAGATCAACGAAGTCGTCGGCGTACATCGGGATGTCGTACGTCGGCGTGAGTGCGTCGAATGTGATTTGCAGCTCGTATTGACGGAGAGTCTTGGGGTCAACATCCGCGACGGTGTGCGGAGCTTGCAAGACCCAAGGGCTCCAGCGATGGGCGAAGTCTGCGCCGCGCTGACCGGCGATCTTGCCGGCTGCAGCAGTAGACCACCGGAGCATCGGCGAGAGAGCCGAGAGCGCGGCCCACAGCAGGCTGCGCGGGAGTTGTTTGGTGAGCCAGCGGTATTTATACTTTGCGGAACCTAAGAAATATCGGCTCTTGTGGTATGAGTGTGCGAAGAGGATGCCGCCGGGCTTGACCATGCTTGCAGCTCTCGCGAGGGTCGCAGCGGGGTGAGGCGTGTGCTGGATCATGCGATGGCACAGGACGATATCGAATGTGCCGGGGCGAAATGGCAATTCGTTGACGTCGGCACGGATGAAGTGAGCTCGGGGGTCGTCGATGAGCTCGGCAGCACGAAAGA
This sequence comes from uncultured Phycisphaeraceae bacterium, assembly GCA_964448185.1. Taxonomy (GTDB): domain Bacteria; phylum Planctomycetota; class Phycisphaerae; order Phycisphaerales; family UBA1924; genus OFTM382. The sequence continues at coordinate 12,797 of CAYUVO010000036.1, read as the reverse complement.
TAGATTCTGAGAGATCGACAGAATAGATTTCAGCAATGTCATGCGTGAGCATGTAGGCGGTGTCGTCGCCGAGGCCCGCGCCGATTTCGAGGCACCGAAGCCCGCGAAGATCACGGTTCTGGAACCCGGTGCGGAGGTCCATCTCTTGTTGGTGACCCGCCATCAGCTTAGGGTCCAAGGAGCGGACCGCGTCGGTCTTGAGCCATTGGTACGAGAAGCTCGAAGTGTACTTTGCGGTGTCAACAAAGTCGATCACGCGATGACGAACGGTGGCGATGGTTTTATCGGTTTGTGTGCAGTTGAGGACGTTCCCATTCCGGAGCAAGGACTGCTTTGATACCGGATGAACGAAGGGTAACGGAGCGTCTGCGATTGCCGCAACGCTCGGAGTGGGTCCAGTCATCGGGGCCTGTTCTGGAGTGCGCATCGTCAGTGCCATGAGTGTTGTAGCTCCTTGAAATGGATATCGGCACGGGCTTGCGTGTGAGAACAGAATAGATCGAGATCAGCTATGGTTATGGAGAATCGCGGTGGTCAGCGGTCATGTAGGTATTGCGTGTGTGCTGACGGACGCCCGCCGCGTCTGTATGCTCAGCGAGTTGGAACTGTGTATGGGTCGTGCGGAGAGCAAGGAGCAAGTGCGTGCTGATTATTCTGCCAGGGCATCTTGAAGTCAGCGGCGTGACGACGTGGGCGATGCGCGCGGTGGAGGGGCTTCGAGGCCGCGGGCATGATGCGGGTCTGATCGTGCATTGTGCAACAAATGAGCAAGTACCCGAGTTTCTTCGCCCGTGGGTGGTAGCGGTGGTCGAGGATGCTCCGCCGATGGATGAGATGCACCGATGTCTTGATCGTGTGACGGGTGTGTATTTGGACGCGGCCGAGAAGATGCACGCACTCACGGGTCAATCTGTTGTGGTGTCCCCAAACTTACATGGGGATTGCTACGGGGCGGTTGCTTCAATTGCTCAAAGTCACCCAGAGTTGATCAGAGTTGTGAGCTGGCTTCACGCGGATAATAACTATGATCTTGCGGTTGCGAAGCATTATTCGCCGATGCTGCACGCCATTGTTGCCGTCAGTGCCGAGCTTCGAGCGTTATGCCAAGAGTGTTTACCAGGTCGACCCGAGTGCGTTGTCCACATTGCGCATGGTGTAGAGGTGTCTCATGAGTGGGATATAAGGCGATCACTTGCAGGTAGACCGTTACGACTTGTCTACACGGGTCGACTCGAAGAGTATCAAAAACGAGTGAGCGTGCTTCCAGAGTTGTCGAAGCATCTGAACAAAAGAGGTGTTCTTCATAAACTAAGAATCGTCGGCGATGGGCCGGAAGTATTGCGAATACAAGAATCGACATTTTCTCTTGGTAATGTTGAACTGACAGGTGCAGTTCCGCCGGAAGATATTGCAGTTCATTTGAGATGGGCGGACATTTGGGTCCTGCCCTCTCGTTATGAAGGGCAAAGTGTTGCGATGCTCGAAGCGATGGCTCAGGGATGCGTGCCCGTGGTCACAAGAGTTCGATCTGGGGCCAATGGCGCTGTGGTTGATGGGGAAAGTGGCGTGTGTATTGACGCTGCTTGGGGCGAGCCTGTCGAAGAGATTGCTGGACGCATGGGGGATGTAATAGCAAGGCTCACAGGCGAAGAGATGCGATGCCTTTCGCGAGGAGCCAGGAAGCGTGTGGTCTCGCAGCACAGCAATGCTTCTCATGTTGATGCGTTGGTACAGCTTCAAGAGCGGGTGGTGTCCATGCCATCGCGTGCGTGGCCCAGCGGTTTTTCTTGTGCGTACACATCTGATCAAGGGTTCCAGATAGGGACGGTCCCGGTTGATGCGAAAGAGAGAATGCGTGCGTGCCTCGCTGGGTTGCGCGGAAAGGCAATTCTTATCTTTGGATGCGGCCAGCACACCGGGGCACTTATCTCAGTTATTCGAGAATCAGGTGTTCGTATTCTTGGGATCATAGATGATAACCGCGAGCTGACGGGCTCTGTGAGGCATGGTTATCATGTATACAGTACCAATATGATATGCGAACTAGTCGCAACAGATATCATCATCAGCAGCCACATTCATCAAGAAACAATCTGGGAACAGCTTGCGTCAATGAATCTCGGCGATATATGCGTGCATCGGCTCTATCAAGATGAAGTCTCACGAAAAATGCACTGATACCGGATGATTCGACACGAAGAAACCGCCCGGAGCGAACGTACGAGTGCGTCGGAGTTCAGTGGCGTAACGATCACGGTATCGTTTGCGGAGATCGATTCCGGTCTGATTCGCCGCGGGTCATGTTCGTAGCGAGTGGGTTGGTCATCAGTCAGCGTGACGCGCACGCCGGTGCGGCCTGCGGCTGACAAGATGTGTTCGCCGTTTCGGCCAAGACCATAGATGATGATTCTTCCGCCGATGCGAAGATTTGATTCAGCGTCGCGGAACATCTGCTCAAGATGAAGTGTTGACGAAGTCGTGATGCGCGCGTTGATTCGATCGACCAGATCATGATTGTCAAAGAACTCATTGCACCGAGCGATGATGCTCGATTGCATCGTATCAGTGTCGGAGAGCACAATCGCGTGGCGGCGCATGGCGTGCCACCGCAACGCCTGAACAAAGCGAGGGATGACATCATCCGAGAGGGGGCCGATGGTGTTTTGGATCAGGTGTGCGGCGCTGAAATCACCCGCAACAATGCAACCCGCCCAGATGCCGATAGCCCAGTTGTGAGTGCGTTCTCGTAGCTCATCTATTTGTGTGCATCTTAATTTGAGCAGGGAGCATCCTTGTAGCCAACTATCGCCAAGATTACTTGAGAGAGAGTGGGGCGTACACGAATAAAATGCCAGAGACGTGCGGCAGGCGGCGAAGATGCATGGTTCATTCGGGTGGTAGTGAATGAGTCGATCGAGCATGTCCCAGTCTTCATACGCACGCAGCGAAGTATTAAAGAGAGTGTGGCCTTGGGCGATTCGATTGAGCGCAGATCTTTTGTAGAGAATCGACATGATCGCGGGAGGGTCAAGGTCGAGACTCGCTGATCGAGTGAGACGGTCGGATCCTAGTGCGGGCACGGTACATAATATGTTGTTCTTGGTATCAAGGTAGCTGTAGGCACAGGACGCCCCGCAGAGTGAACCATGTGCGGCGGGGAGCATGTGCTCTATATAATGAGGATCAAGCGTGTCGTCGGCATCGAGGAAGCAGGCGTATGGCGCATCTGTCTTTAGAAACCCTAGATTGCGAGCCCCGCTGGGGCCGGTATTGGCTTGGGTTATGACGGTCACCCTTGGATCGCCGAAAGATCGGGCGATGTGTGCGGTCGAATCGGTGCTGCCATCATCAATGACGGTTGCAGCCCAGTGCGGATCGGCCTGAGATACCAACGAGCGAAGAGTGCGTATTATTGTATCTTCGGCGTTATATGTCGGGACGATAAAATCAACTTGTGCGCTGCGGTCATTCACAGGGATCTGTTCTGCACTTGAGCGTCGTGGCAAGAGATTGCTTGCTGAGATGGGGTGGGAACCGTCATGCGTATCACATGTGCGCCTCCCTGTCTCATCGGAAGCGTACGATCCCAGATCGCTTCCTCGTACAGCTCCGATGCAATTATGATATGCGTACGATTCATCGACGAGGCGTCAAGCGTACACGGGTCACAAATGACATAGTTCCCAAGGCGTTGCCCGTGTCGAGTGTCATCAAGTACACCAAGAATCTTGACGCCGAGCAGGTGCTGATGAGCAACAATAAACTTGCCCAGATCGCCAGCGCCCCAGATCCAAACGCAGAAAATCTGAGACTCTCGCAGGCTCTCCGAAACGTAGGCCAATCGAGCCAGTCGCATCGGTGTGTTCGTAATCTTTGCCGGGGATCTCCAGTGAGACCACATCCAGGCGGTTAGGAGTTCCTGAGTTGGGCCGAGCGTCTCCATCGCGTGTTCAAGATCCAGTCTTCCGGAATCGTCGCCGCAGGCAATCTTGGCAATAGCTTCTTGAGCAACGGCCCCGTGCCCGCTCTTGATGTCTGACCAATGTCGAATGAGAAGATCAGCGGTTACAACTGATTGCATCGGATCGAGAGTGCTGTTCCTTTGTGAATCTTTGTGCGTATATGCTATGTTATGAATACCACCTAAACCAGGAATGCGAAGCCTCATCCACAGATCGTAATCCTGCGAGCGTTCAAGGTTCTCGTTATACCCGCCGGCTTGGTCGGCGTGCTGCTTCCTGAGCATCATCGAGCCGTGAACGAACGGGTTCCATATCATCAGGCGCCATCTCGCTTCTTGGTGTGTGAGTGGGGGGATGACAACATCGCTGATAGCACCCTCACGATTAATAAATGTTGCGCCTGTCCCGCACCCCGCGATATCGGGGTTGGCGTTGAGGTAGTCGAGCTGCCAGCGGAAACGACTGGGATGTGATAAATCGTCGGCGTCCATTCTCGCGATGAGTTGATGCTGCGCATGAGCGAGCCCCGCGTTGAGAGCTGTCGCAAGATTCATGCGATCAACGCGTATGATTCGGATTCGGGCATCGAGTGCTTTGAGGGTGCCGATTTTGGCATGGAGCGTTTCGTTTGTGCCGTTGATGATGAGCAGCAGCTCGAACTGCGAGTGCGTCTGATCGAGGATGGATCTAATCGCCGGTTCGATACCGCCGTGCCAGCGGTGTACCGGCAGGAGTACGCTGATCGCTTCGTCCATGAAACTTCTCCTCGTGCTATGCTACACCGGGCAGCGATAGGCTGCGCGCGGTGGAGTAATCGGAGCACCATGACTCACAAACCGGTCCATGTATATCCGGGTCCCGATGAACTTACGGTCGTGATCCGGTCTGCGGGCGAGCGTACCGAGCGGCTCTGTGCCGGTGTACTGCGTCAAAGGCTTCCTGATTCGGGGCAGCTTCATGTGCTGCACGAGGTGCCATTCTCGGCCGCTGTTCGTCGGACATTTGAGATTGGGATTCAGTCGAATCGCCCTTGGCTGATTGCGATCGACGCGGACATCATCCCGCTCGACGATGTTGTGGTGCGCATGCGCGAGATCTGCGGCAAGATGGCGTCCGAGGCCTTCGTCGCCACGCCGCTGTTTCTCTGCAAGTCGGTAGGGGGGCTCGCAACGCGCGGGCTGCATTGCTACCGCACATCGCTGCTCGAAGAGGCGTATAAACTCATTGGGAAGTGCCCAGCGTCGCATCGGCCCGAGAGTTGCATTCACGACGCGATGGTATCCCGGGGGTACACGCGGGAGTGTTATGCAAAGATATTCGGCCTCCATGAGTATGAGCAGTCATATATTCACATCTACCTCAAGGCGATGCTGCGGTATCGTAAAGATGAGTTCCGTGAGCAGATCCGAACATCGTTGAAACGGCGCGCCGCTCATGATGCCGATTGTGAAGTTGCGTTGTGGGGATTTGAAGATGCGAGGCGAGACGTCGAGCACGGCGTGCAGCTTCCTGATGGGTACGACTGGGCTGGGGAGTACCCACGGTTTACTCAACGAATGCGCGACAAAGGATGGGACGAGAAACCCGCTCTGGCGAGACGTGCATCAAAGAGCTGTGTATTGGATCATATTCGTTGTCATGATTATCAAAGTGATACTCAATCGTTGGCATGGATTCGTGAACTCTTAGAATTTGCTCGCGGCGCGCCCGATGCGATAGCGTATGTAAACGCAACACCGTGTTTGGAATCGCGAGCGTCAAGCATGCCATCGCCGGCGAGAGGGTAGGTCCTGTGTGCGGAATCGCGTTTATTGGCGATACCAAGCCGCTCGAACCAGGGCATGAACAGGCTCCCGCATGGGAAGCTTGTCTTGCTTCGCTTGCAAGGCGGGGACCTGACGGGAGCGGGACGTGGGTGTCGCCAGATCGCAGCGTTATTCTAGGTCACACGAGGCTGGCGATTGTTGATCTGAGCACCGCTGGCCGACAGCCGATGAAGACTTCTGATTCACAGATCTGCATTACATATAATGGCGAGTTATACAACGCACCTGCTCTGAGGAATGAACTCAAAGCAGAGGGTGCTCGGTTTGTTTCGGCATGCGATACAGAGGTCCTGCTTCATGCGTGGAAGCGATGGGGCAGGGGGATGCTCGACAGATTCCGAGGCATGTTCTCGTTTGTATTGTGGGACGAATCGGCTCGACAACTCTTTGCAGCAATCGACCATGTGGGAATGAAGCCGTTGGTCTGGAAAGAGCAGGGAGCTCAACTGCTGATCGCATCTGATTGCGACTCGCTACGGGAACTTACAGGGCATGTCGAGCAACTATCAGATGTTGCTGTGCGCCTTGTGCTGACTCTGAGTTGCTGTCCACCTCCGATGACCATGTGGACCGGCATACAGAAGCTCATGCCCGGGCACTGCCTTGAATGGAGCCCTGGCCGGGAAGCGATTGTTACTCGGTATTATTCACCACCCGATATGATTGATGATGTATCGCGAATGAAGCCCGATGCATTCGGTGCGTTGCTCGAACAAATAGTCGAGGATCACCTGGTCTCAGACGTCTCCGTTGGTGCGTTTCTTTCCGGCGGGATTGATTCCGCAGCGATCGTGACTGCTGCGCATAGATCTGGTGCGATGCCGACGTGCTTTACACTGGCAATGGAGAGCGAAGCGAATGAACTTGCGGACGCACAACGGGTTGCCGACAGCTTAGGTCTCTTGCATGTCTCGCAGGAAGCTGGCAGCGGCATCGGCGAGAGCCTTCATGAGTTCGCGGCAGCATTCGATGAGCCACAAGGATATTCGGCGTTGCTGACCATGGTACAGATTGCGAACCTTGCATCTCAAGATGTAAAATCGGTGATCGCAGGTGACGGCGGTGATGAATCTTTCGGCGGCTATCTCTGGCAACGAGAACAAGGCCGTGACGCATGGCAAAGCTATCAAGTGCGTGACGATCTTATTGGAATGCAAGCCACGGTAGACGCACATGTTGCACGTCCAGAGACCGGTGATGCCGACCGAGCGATAGCAAGGCGGGTGTATGGGTCGCACTCCTTTGTTCATGGGTACCTCAGCCGCGTGTTTCCGGGATTCCATCCTGCAGAAGCAGAGACGATGACCTCGGCATGGAATACGCCCTATAGTCATGAGGATGCAGCCGGATGGTTAGCGGGTGAGGATCGGCCCGCGCTTTCGCATGTGCGGCGAGTCCAGCGTCTCGACCTTCTGGGGTTCTGTCCGGCTTCTATCTTACCTAAGGTTGATCGTGCTGCAATGCACTATGGATTGGAAGTCCGCACCCCATTGCTTGATCGAAGAATGATACAACTGGGTCTCGCCATGCCGGTACAAGAATGCGAACTCTTGGGAGATGGGTCACAAAGCCGGCCCCTCTTGCGGGAGTATGTAGCTAGGCACCTGGGGGAGTCGTTTGCAAAGCGACCGAAACAAGGGTTCAGTGTGCGTGTTGCAAACGAGCTGAACTATTGGCGAGAGTTTGCATCGCGCGTTCAGTCAATGAAAATTGTTACACATGGGATGCTCAACGCGAACTGGTTGCAATATGTTCCTTATGGCGATATGACGCGGCTACGTATCGTGTGCATGCTTGCGGCGTGGGCAGAGAGTAGGCTCTAGCACATTGCGCAAAAACTAATCGGCATCTCGCAGACGCTGCAACACAAGCTCCAGCAGAGACTGTGCGAAACCGTCGAAAGTAAAATCTCGGGGCAGGTCGGAGGTGCCTTGGACAATGCGATCATGTCGCCACGAAGAATGATCGAGCGAGTGTTCGATCAGGTGTTCGAGCTGGGATTCGGTGGCAAAGTACAGATCGGTCGATGCGGCGAACATCTGAGCGTTCGCGAGCTCGACTGGAACTGCAAGAGAAGCGAGTGCGGCATCAATCTTAGATGATGGCCATGACAGCAGCTTATCAGCGTACTCGTTGTCGCCACAAAGCTGGAGCCGATGCAGCTCAGTGACCAGCCGCTGGGCAGTGGGGCACGTGTCAAATCTTGCGAGTAGGCCTGTGGTAATCCCATTGCTGTTGCGAACGGGTACGGTCACGTTCGCGGTAGTTGCATTGAGAATCGCCATGTTGTTCATAATGGCAAAGCTATCGCGTGCGACCCGGCAAAGAGGAAATCCGCCTGAGAGAAAGCACTCACTGACTCTCTGGTGCGTGACTTGGTTGAGTGAGGCGTGCAGTTGGACGCCGGATGATCTGTAGCAATGGGCGAGTGCTTCGCCATGAGACACTGAGCCCGCGGCATGCTCGGCAAGTTCTGGGTGATTCTCCCAGCCAGAGCCAAAGAGCTTGAAGCTCCAGCCCCGGCGTTGAGCGATCCGAGCTGCCCATGCCGCTGTTTGATGACGAAATACGCGATCTGCATACGGGATCACATGCGTATTAAGAATACTCGATCGAAACTGCTGTTGATCGTCAGTGGCTTGTCCTGAGAAGAATGCATCATCCACTAAACGGTGAATCTCAGTAAAGAGAAACGCCTGAGGCTGACTGGTCACCAACTCATGAACATCGCCGAGCAATGATTCAAATGTTCTTGCATCGCCGGCTGAACGCTTATGGACACTCTCGATAAGCCGGGCCTTGAAGATCTCGGGATGCTCGCTCTGGTGTGTGACCCAGGCGATGTCGCACTCAAAACCCGACGCGAGTGGTGGGGCGGAAAACTTTGCCGATGAAGCGACCATCGGCATCCAGTGAACTTGTCCTGCTGGATATTCATAGTGGTTGACAAGCTCGTTCTTAGTCATGCCGACCAATAGGTCAAGGTTGCCCATAGATCTGCCCACCTTGGCATCGAGCAGGTGATCCATCGCATCTTGGACCCAGCACACATGAGGGATGTCGATCGGGCACTGCTCATTGAGAAGAGCTCGCGGATAGTTGATCGAGAAAACCAGATCGGGGTCATATTCGAGGATAGATCTTAGAAAAACACTGTTCGAGAAGACTTGTGAATCATCCTGTTCGATATGTATGTGACAATGGCATCCGCGATGTGTCAGAGCATCAGCCAGGTCTTGGATCGCATGCTGGACATATGTGGTGTATCTTGATGATAGCAACAGCACACGCAATGGTTCGTGAGAACCACCAGCATCGACATCAGCGGAGGGCTCTGTTGTTACGCGAGCGTACTTGGAAACCAGTTCGCTGCGATCTCTTGGAGATCTTGCTTGTATCTTGCGGATAAGGAAATCGTATTCGGTCGACCAGCGAGTGTCGATTGTTTTGATAACCGATCGGCTGTCGGGCGATGTCGGTGTTCGCATCAGCGGATTATGGATCTCCATCGTCGGTGGAACGTCGTCGGGTCGGCAGGCGTACCACGACAATAATTGTGCTGGGGCGTCATTGCCAATGCACCAGAGAATCCGGGAGTTCCCAATCTCATCCCCGAGACCCATGCACGCGAGGCCATCGAAGAACTCGTTCCAGTCGGCCTGATACACAATCAGGCGTTGTCGAAAGTTGGGGTACGCCTTCGGCGGTCGAGCTTGGAGCAAAGAATGGAGTGCCCACGGCGGGTCCACGCCTTCAAGAAAGATGGGTGAAAGAAACTTTGCTTCCAACTCGGCGGCAAGCGGAGCGATTGTGCGCCGATGGAGCGACTGCACGTCCATGAGGTGAGCAACCCGCCCTTTGCTCTCATTGCACCGCACAATGTTGCCATCAAGAGCACGGTACCAACTGATCTCCTTCATAATAGATCGCCACCGTGCTATCCGGGTTTCATCAATCGGAAGCAGGCTCTCGATCCGAGCAAGATTAGAACGCAGTGTGCTCTCACGTTCGTCAACCAATATCAGGTCATTCGCAAGTACAGAAGCTCGCAGTTTCAAGGCGGCGAGACGGTTCTCGTCGTCGCACCCCCCAACAAGTCTGGCGCATTCTCGAAGACTCAGAGTCGACAGGCCAAGCCCAATAAACGCTTCGATCTGTTCAAGTCTCGGCTTGCTCGCCAGCGGTAGTCTCTGGATTTGCTCGAATGAAGCCGCCAGTTGTTGCCAGTGCCCGATATAGGCGCGTTCATCGTGGGCCTTCGCGTGCGCGGGAATACTCGACGTACTCACGTTGGAGTCTGCGGCGTGTGACAAGGTAAGGATACTCCGAATAAAACAACAACAAAACTGCGATACTCAAGAACGTGTGAGCGTACATAACACCGCATGGCACCTGTGCGGGCTTGTTGACGCGGTGCCCTTGATAAACATGTCCTCTTGATCCATACCTGTGCCCAGCGGTGCGTCGTCCGCAGGCAAGAAGCGTTGCTCTGTGAGAGTAAAGCCACGATCCACGAGATACATGCTAAATTCACTGGCCGACCATTCACGGACATGCTCAGCCTTGGTGCTCGCCATGCACTCTCGCCCATGCAATCTCGACCGATCGGGAGTGCTCAGAAGAATCATGGTGTACTCATGGCAAAAACTCTTGATCATTTCGAGCATCGGGTCAGGGTCGATCAGGTGCTCGATCACATCAGCCGAAACAATAAGATCAAAAGTCCGGTGCGGCTTCATCGGTGGCTGTTCGAGATCCATCGCATGATACACGCCGGGGGATCCGAGCCTTTGGGCCGCCGATACTCCAGCGGGTTGATCGAAGCACTCGATATCAGAGCACACCGGCGCGATGTGGTCGAGCAGCTTGAGTCCGGGGCCGCTGCCAATATCCAGCATGTTCGCAAGCCCGTGCTTGGTTACAAGTTCGCTGGCCCATCGATACACATGAAACTGATAGGACCGCGAAGTCGCGATGCGTTCCTCGGTCCAGTACTCGCCGTCGCCGAGACCCTCATCGCGGGAGTGGGCGAGCGTTTGCTGGCGATAGGCAACTGGCAGAAAGAAATCCTCTGGTGGTCGAAGATGCGGGGCACTCGATTGGATGGGCGTATGACTCGGCACCTCGAACTCCTTCACCACATCGAGCGTCGCTCCGACGTGAATCCGGTAGAGTACCGCTTTGTCCACGGTTCGTGCCAGTTGTCCGTGCCAGTAGCCAAGGAGTATGGTCGCATGCTGCCCAGGATTGTCCAGGCGTACCACGGTGAGGGGTTCGCATTCGAGATGGGATCACCAGCGAGGCTCGCCACAGGTGTGACTCCGCTCGACGAATGGCGTCCATTCTGGCGGCACGAACCACCCAGCCACCGCCACGTCGGGATCAGTCTGCGCGACGCATGGTTCATCCGGTTGACTGCCGAGTGTCTTGGCCCAGCGCCCTCGCTGGTCATCGGTAACTCCCACGGCATCTCGACGCTCCTCATCGCCGAACTCCTCAAGCCGCACCCGCTCGATGCGATCGACGCCGAGACGTCGCGCGGAAGCGATACCGGCACGCTGCTCACCCGCCGCGTGGCCGAGCGGCTCGGACTCGACATTCATATCACTCGCGGGTTCAGCCCACAGGATCTTGACAAGGCATGCCGCAGCGATCAATACGGCTTCGTGCTCGTCGATGGAGATCACACCGACGAACAGATCATGCTCGATTATCTAGGCATCGCCGATCGACTCGCCGATCGCTGCGTGGTGTATTTTCACGACGTTGGGCTCCGCACGATGGACACTGGTTGGTTGCGAGTGCGAGAACATGCCCAGGCACGCGGGCTCCGCGGCTTCGATCTCTCGGCGTCCGATTTCGGCTCAACGCTGCTGGTGCGTGATATCCCCGAGCTTGAACGCATGCTCGAACTCACCTGCCCGGGTCTGCGTTCGCATTCAACCTCATACCATGCGGGCTTGGAAGCACCGATGCCAGAGCACCTTCCCGATACCGATCGCCTCGTGCTCAAGGCCGGTGAGCAGGTGGCGTTTTTTGGCGCAGGCAACGACCTTGAATATCAGGGCCACTTCATCCTGAGCCACCCCGAACGGGTCACTGGCATCTTCGACGATAACCCCACGCTTGTGGGCTCCAAGCGCTTCGGCATCGACGTGCTTGCGTCCTCTGAGCTCTCGCGGATGGCCGTCAAGCATGTTGTTATCTCGACACACTCAAACATAGATCAGGTCCGCGAACGCATCGCGTTGCTCAAGCCCGATGCAACCATCTATCCCCGCGAGGGTCTGTTGGCACCGGCAAGAGTGTTCTGCGTGCCGCAGTAGAGTGTTTATCTTGACACGTTGTGAGCTTGGAGCCCGCGTTGTTCAGTTTCGATAAACCATCGAGTCGAGGCACAGTCCCCATCGAAGCACACCCGAGCCGAGCGTGTGAGCGTTTCCTACACGGTGTGCTCCACCGTCTCGTTGTATGACATCCCCGAGTGTTGCAAACGGGTGCATCGCTTCCAAAGGATGAGGTGCCACCGGCTAAAGAGTTGTTCGATTTCTCGAACAACATCGGTATTCGTACTTGACGATGCGAGTGCATACTCAAGAGAGTTGTCCACCAAGCGAACCGGGGAGCCGGCCGCATCGTCGCCCGCGGCATCGCTTCAGCAAACGGCATCTCGCTCAAGCCCACAAACCAGTCTCCCGACAACCGACGTGGAAAATAGCTAAGGTGTGCTGCACCGCTTCGTTGCCTTGACTTCTTGAAAAATCGGGGTGAGAGGACACCAGTTGAACTTTTTGTCGCCCAGATCGGCCTCTGGGGCTTGGATCAACAATCTCTGATCCAATGCGAGGTCACCCGCCCGAGGCTGGCTCGCCCTTGACGCACTGGCACGACGTCGTCAACGGGAAGTCCGCACTTGTCCAAGCTCGTTCTTGTCGCGCCCGCGCGGCTTTCGCTTCTTCTTCCTTGCCCTGGAGTTCGAGCGCTCGCGTCAGCCCCCACAGCGACCACC
>CAYUVO010000035.1:0-22118 GCA_964448185.1 uncultured Phycisphaeraceae bacterium | reverse complement strand
GGGGTCTTCGGGCTTTCTTCACGAGCCCCTCGTGTAAGCGAGGGGCCCTTCGGGCTGTGTTGATATATCTTGAATGCGTGATCGGGGCCCTTCGGGCTTTTTCTACGAGCCCCTCGTGTAAGCGAGGGGGACTTGCCATCTTCCTTACAAGCCCCTCGTGTAAGCGAGGGGGACTTGCCATCTTCCTTACAAGCCCTGAGTGTAAGCGAGGGGGACTTGCTTGGTAGCTCGCGCGCCGGGCCTGTGGTTTTCTCGGCATACCTTGCGCTCGCAACGCCCTGTAACCTTAGATAACCTCCCTGCGACGCTCTGATGCGTGCATTTGATGCTCTGTCAAAGCCCTTTGATGGAGCAGTGCGTTGCTTTGATGCTCTGTCAAAGCCCTTTGATGGAGCAGTGCGTACACGCACAAGAGCAGTGCGTTGCTTTACAAGAGCAGTGCGTACATGCACAAGAGCAGTGCGTTGCTTTACAAGAGCAATGCGTACATGCACAAGAGCAGTGCGTCCACGCACGAGAGCAGTGCGCGGCTCAAACAAAGTTATAAAGACCCCCTCGCTCACACTCAGGGCTTGTTATCGAAACATGCGAGGCTCAACGTAAGTTATAATGACCCTCGGTCACGCATTCAAGATGTATCAATACAGCCCGAAGGGCCCATCGCTCACGCGAGGGGCTTGTAGAGGAAAGAGCACACGCCCTGTCGGTCGCGCCTCAAGACGCACGCGGTCGCTATGCTTGGTGCCGTGAGCACACCCCTCCCACCCAGCTCGAATCAGCGCCCAGGTCCACACCTTTCCTCGGCCCAACGCCTCACACAGCCGCTCGTCCGGTGGTACGCATCGAGTCGGTTGCCCAAGTTCGGCCATCTGCTTGATCGCTGGGGAGTCAACCGGCAAGACGACTGGGCCTGCGCTCCCATCGTCGAGATCAAGGACCGCCAGCACGGCCACACGATCCAGCTTGATCTTGCGGACTTCTTCCAACGCCTGGGCTATTTCATGTCCGAGTACCACGAACAGGACGTCCTGAGCGTTCTCCTTCAAGGTGTCTATGCCGGCGACCACGTCATCGACGGCGGAGCCAACATCGGGCTTGTGACCCTCTTTGCTGCGGGAGTCGTCGGACCCACCGGGCGGGTGGATTCCTTCGAGCCCAGCCCCGAGCTGCTGCCCACGCTCCGCTGGCATCTTGAGCAGAATCAGCTCGAACAGGTCACGCTCCACGAAGAGGGGATCAGCGACGAGCACACGACGCTGACCATGTGCATCCCCACGCTCGAGAACACCGGTGCGGGCACGCTCGGCTCGCTGCCCAGCCGCTACGGCGATCACATCCGCGAACTCGGCCAGGTCACCACCGTCCGGGGCGACGACGTGCTCGACCCTGCCGACGATCACCCGTTGCTTATCAAGCTCGACATCGAAGGCTTCGAGCTCAAGGCGCTCCAAGGTCTCGAAGCGACGATCAAACGCCGCAAGCCCGCGATCTTGTGCGAGATGATCGACGAGATGCTCAATCTCAACGGCGCCTCGGCCATGGACATCCTGAGCTTCCTCCACCCGATGGGGTACTGCCCGTTTGGGCTCGATCGCAAAGGCTGGATCCAGCGGCACAAGCTCCATCTCCACCCGCTCAAGGCGCACCACCTCGTCTTTGACAAGGACGTCCTGTGGCTGCACCCCGATGGCCCGCACTGGGAACGCTTTGCCGGCTGCATCCAGCCGCCGGGGACGTACTTCCGTCACCATAATCTCATCGCGCAGGGCGCTTGCATCCCGATGTGAGCTTTCGATCTCGAATGATCGCAAGAGCGCGCGTTCTGTCAATCCCCGCCGTTCTGCTTGGCCATCATCCGCGCGACCTGCAGCTCGACGCGCTTGATCTCGCGGATCATCGTGTTCTTGTTGAGCTCCATAAAGTACCACAGCTTCATCATGCTGATCCCGTGGACCGTAAAGAACAACCCCGCAGCCCACAGCACCGTCGTGCGCACATCGCCCGCCTGGAACATCCTGTAGGTGAACCAGAACGCCAGAACCGTCATCACGAGGCCGAAGACCATCGAAACAACAATCATCAGACGATTGCGGGTCTTGAAGCTGTCGATCATCTGCCCGAGCGGCGTCTGCTCGCCGAGACTGTCGAACCACTCCTGATCTTCTTGTTCCAACGCCTGCTTGATAGTTTGATCGATATTCTTCATCACCGTTCTCCTTCGTCCCGGCTCTCCAGGATCTGTTTGAGCTCGCTTCTCGCATGAAACAGCCTGCTCTTGATCGTGCCCTCGGGCACACCAAACACGTGTGCGAGCTGCCACACATTGAGTTCGTCCACGTAGTACAGCCCCAAGAGCGCCCGGCGTTCGGGGTCGAGCCGCTGCAACCCAGCCCGCACCGAATCGATCGTCTCTGAACGATCTTCATGACCGTCGTCGCTCTCGCCCGCTCGGCCCACGGCTGACCTGCGCACCGCTGCGCGATGCCTGCTCTCGCGGCGGATCAGGTCCACGCACTTATGCTGCACGATCCGGTACGCCCAAGGCCCAAAGCGCCGAGGATCATCAAGCGACCCCAGCGACCGGGCCATCGACACCCACGACTCTTGCACGACATCACGAGCCGCGTTGACATCACGGACCATCCGAGTCGCGTGGCGAACAAGTCGCGGCGTCCAGAGCCGAATCAATCCCCGCAGCGAATCCTCGTCGCCCGCCTGAGCCCGCAACACGAGCAGCTCCTCAGCAATCTGTGCGGGCTTTGGAACCTGCAGCCGAGATGCTGATCGTTTCGGTGTGTTGCCTGTGCGAGGGTTCATCATGGCTCTGGTCATCGCTCCGGGAGTGCAGTCGCCGCCCGATGCTGAGCGGTTCACCATCATGGTAAAATAAACCCTGCCCGGGGCGATACCATCCGCACTATGGCCGACCACGTCCGAATCTGTGATGTCGCTCCCCGCGACGGGCTCCAGAACGAGGCTTCGCTCGTACCCACGAGTGACAAGGCCCGCTTGATCGCTGCGTTGTGCCGATGCGGGCTCGATGAGATCGAAGTCACGAGCTTTGTGAGCCCGAAATGGATCCCCCAGCTCGGAGACGCCGCCGAGCTGCTCCAGATGATCGCCGATGCCAAAGCAAGCGCCGATCGCCCCGTGCTCTTCTCGGCTCTGGTCCCCAACGCCAAGGGCATGGATCGACTGCTCGAAGTCAACCAAAGCGCGGGCATCCGGCTCATCGACAAGGTCAGCGTCTTCACCGCAGCCAGCGAAACCTTTAGCCAACGCAACACCAACGCAACCATCGCCCAAAGCCTCGAACGCTTTGCGTCCGTCTTCGACGCTGCGCGTGCCAACAGTTTACTCATCCGTGGCTACGTCTCCTGCGCCATCGCGTGCCCCTTCGAGGGACCGATCGCGCCCCGGGCAGCCGCGGAGATTGCCCGCCGGCTCCTCGACATGGGCGCTGATGAGATAGATCTGGGCGACACGGTGGGCGCGGCAACGCCGAGCACGACCGAGGCCATGCTCGAAGCGGTGTTTGATGCCGGGGTGAGCGTTGAGAAGATCGTTCTGCATCTCCATGACACGACGGGCCGCGCAGCCGAGTGCGTGCGCACAGCACTGAGCATGGGCGTTCGGTCCTTCGACGCCTCAGCGGGCGGGCTTGGCGGGTGTCCGTATGCTTCGACTCCCGAACGCCGCGCGCCGGGCAACATCGCGACAGCAACTCTTGTCAACACCATCACCGACGCAGGCTACACGACCACCATCGACCGCGATCAGCTCGCTGCCGCTTCTGCGACCGCCCGAGAGATCGTCGAGAATGCAAACACGATCGACCGGGAGCACACGCCATGATCCGCATCGAACGTCTTGATGATGGCATCGAGCTGCTCATTCTCAACCGCCCCGACAAGCGCAACGCGATGCTCCCCCTGATGCTCGATGCGTTGTCGACATCTGCTGAGAGATCCGAGGCGAGAGTGCTGGTGATTGCTGGAGAGGGACGAACCTTCTGCGCCGGGTTTGATCTCGACGCCTGCGACCAGGACCCCGCTGTGCTCGAGGCGCTCCTCATAGACTTAGCACACGCCATCGGCACGATTCGCGACCTGCCGCAACCTGTCGTTATGGCGGTCCACGGCGCAGCGATCGCGGGCGGCTGCGCACTCCTGGCAGCGGCGGATTACGTCGTAAGCCACCCCACCGCCAAGCTGGGCTACCCGGTGCTGCGCATCGGTGTGAGCCCAGCCGTTTCTGCGCCGACTCTCGCTGCACGCATCGGCCCGGCGCGAACGCGCGAGCTGCTGCTCCGCCCGGATCTCATAGACGGGCAGCGTGCGCACGAGATCGGCCTCGTCGATCAACTCGTCGAATCCGCGGCCGACGTGCGCAGCGCAGCGATTCAAGCTGCGCATCGCCTCGCGCGGCCGTCGCCCGATGCCCAAGACCACACCGCTCGATGGATCGATCAGCTCGACCCGTTCGCCGAGTTTGCTTATGCAAGTCTTGATGTTTCTCGCAGCCTCGTCAACCAACCCGAACAACGTTCATTCTTGCGAGCTGTTCTCCGCTCGCGCAAGAACCAAACGAATCAGCACAAGGACTCGCCGCGATGACAAATGCCCCAGAACTCGCCCTGCTCGAAGTCGATGGCGTCCACGCAACGCTCACACTCAACCGAGCCGATAAACACAACGCGCTGAACCTCGATCTTCTTCAAGCGTTGCACGCGCGGGTCGATGAACTTGAGAAGCTCCCTGATGTTCATGTGCTCACCATCACCGGCGCAGGCAGAAGCTTCTGCGCTGGCATGGATCTCAAGGAGGTGATGAGTTCTAAGGGGGGGGAGAGTCCAGAGGCAGGATTGGCACTCTTGCGTTCACTTGCAGAGCTGACCTGCCGTGTGCGCACGCTGCCGATGGCGGTGGTTGCCGTGGTCCGAGGTGCCGCGATCGGTGGCGGCTGCGGCCTCACCTGCGTATGCGATTTCTCCCTCACCCATGACGACGCGGTCCTTGGGTATCCCGAGGTTGATCTCGGATTGTGCCCCGCAGTCGTAACGCCCTGGGTGGTCCGCCGACTCGGCTCGGGACCGGCTCGGGAACTGTTGCTCGCGGGTGGCACCTTCAAGGGGTCACAAGCAGCCAAGATCGGGTTGGTCACACAATCGCTTGCGACGATCGACGCTCTGGATCTTGCTGCGAGCGAACTGGTTGCTTCACTCTCAAAGGCTGGTCCCGATGCTCTTCGAGCGACCAAGTCGCTGCTCAACTCGCTCGACGGCTCTGATTCGGATGAAGTAGTCCTCAAAGGGGCCGAGCTCTCGGCACAGGTGCTCTCGAGCCCCGATGCGCAGGCCCGGCTGGCGGCCCGATTCAACGCTTGACCAGCCTCAACGCCTGCTCAAATGGTTGACCTCAGATTTGGGTAACGCTGTGATGCCCAGAGGGTCGGAATCGCCCCTCAGACCGCCTATCATCGGTTGTTTTGCCGGATGCCTCCGAGGCTGAGCCTTCGCCCGGCTGTTGTTTGTACCGACACTCTTCAACCCCGATCAATCTGCTCTCTACTTATATATGACCCCACTTCCCTTTGAACAACTCGCTGATGGACCCGCCAAGGGGGTTGTCGTGGTCCGCCTCGAACAGCTCAACTCTAACGGCTCGATCCGCCCCGTGGTGGTGCTCGATGGCGATCTGATCGAACGCCTCGATGCCACCCTTGATGCTCTGCCGAGCGATCTTGTCGGGCTGGTGCTGGCCTCGAATGCACCGAGAGCGTTCGTCGCAGGGGCCGATCTCAAAAGCATCGTGTCGATGAGTGATACTGATCTGGACATCTATCTCGCACGAGGCCAGGACGTGTTCGGCAGGCTCAGTCAGTTGCCGTGCATGACCGCTGCAGCGATCCACGGAGCAACTTTGGGCGGCGGGCTCGAACTGGCGATGCACTGCGATCTGCTCGTGGGCTGCCCGGCTGTCAAGCCTTATCCGATCGGCTTGCCCGAAGCAGGCTTAGGGCTGTGCCCGGGCTGGGGCGGGACGAACCTGCTGCCCGCACGCATCGACTCAGCCAAGGCGATCGAGATGACCGCCATGGGCAAGCCCATGAAGACGGACGGTGCCAGAGAAGCCGGGCTCTTTGATGCGTGGACGGACGCTCCAGAGAAGCTCATCGAGACGGCAGCGGCGAGTGTGGCGAACAAACCATGCCCGACCCGCGACGGCTCGCCCTCATGCTGGATCGGGCGTGATGACAACAAAGCAAAGGCCGAGGCCGGGCTCGAAGCGTTGGACACTTCAACAGGACCCGCGGCAGCGGTGGCGGCGTGCGTTCGAGCGGGGCTCCAAGATGGTTGGCATGAGGCGTTGGCGGAAGAACGCCGTCGGCTGGTGGGGCTGAGGAATACAGACGAGGCAAAGGCAGCGATCGAGGCGTTCTTTGCGCGATCCAAGGGCTAAGACAGCATGAGCACGATCGGGCCGATGTGCCCGGTGTGATGGACCGATAGAAAGCAAGCACCACGGACGAGATGAATCGTCCGAGAACACGAGGGAGCGAATCACGATGGCAGACCTCAAATCCATGAAGGGCGTGTCGGACAAGGACCGCCAGATGATCGAAGAAGCCGAGATGCTCATGGGCCCCGAGCCCTCGGAGATGGGCTTTGCCAAGAACATGTTCTGGGGCCGATTCCAGCAGGACATGGTGCTGCCCTATCCCGAGTGTGCGACCGACGAGACCGCCAAGTGCGATCAGTTGCTCGCCGAGCTCGAGGACTACCTCAAGAACGAGCATCCCTCGATTCAGATTGATCAGTTGGAAGAGCTGCCCGGGTGGTGCATCGATCGGCTCTTCAAGATGGGCGTTCTTGGCTGCACGGTGCCCACCGAGTTCGGCGGGCTGGGCTTTGGCATCACGAGCTACAACCGGGTGCTCGAGCTGATCGGCAAATACTGCGGCTCGACCGCTGTGGTCGTCAGCGCTCATCAATCCATCGGATGCAAAGCGATCATGCTGTTCGGGAACGACGAGCAGAAGAAGCGTTGGCTACCGATGGTTGCACGCGAACAGCTCAGTGCCTTTTGCTTGAGCGAACCCAACGTCGGGTGCGACGCGGGCGGCCAGGAAACACACTGTGAGAAAACTCCCGAGGGTGACTACATCCTCAACGGCGAGAAAAAATGGTCAACCTCGGGTGCGCTCGCGGGCATCTTCACCGTCATGTGCAAACAGAAGATGGAAGACGGCAAGGAACGAGTCACCGCGCTCGTCTGCAAGCCCGACATGGAAGGCATCGAGATCTTCCAGAAGAACCGCTCGAAGTGCGGTATGCGCGGCACCTGGCAGGCGAGGATCAGGTTTACTGACGTTCGCGTCCCCAAGGAAAACCTGCTGCACAAAGAAGGCCGCGGGCTCAACGTGGCTCTGACGTGTCTCAACTATGGTCGTTGCACGCTGTCGGCGGGTATGACCGGCGGCGCCAAACGGGCGATGGATCAGGCCATCAAGTGGAGCCAGACCCGCTATCAGTTTGGTGACCCGCTCAGCGACAAGGATCTCGTTAAGCAACGCATCGCGCACATGTCGGCGATGGTGTACGCCATGGACGCGGTGCTCTATATGACCACCGGGATGCTCGATCGTCACGACAAGGACATCATGGTCGAAACGGCCATGTGCAAAGTGTTCTGCAGCGAGATGGGCTGGCGTGCGGTCAACGACGCAGTCCAGATCATGGGCGGCGAATCGTACATGACCGAGAACGAGATCGACAGAATTTTCCGCGATTCACGCATCAACACCATCGTCGAAGGCTCGAACGATCTCATGTGGTCGTTCATCTTTGCCTACGGCGGCAAGCAACTCGGCGAATGGATGCTCGGCATCCGCGAAGCGCCGCTCAGCAAGAAGATGACGCCCGCGTATCTCAAGCAGGCCATCCCGCTCGCCATCGAGGTCTTCGGTGGCATCCGCCGGCGTCCGCCGGTGATCGATAAGGTACACGAGAGCTTGCGGCCCCACGCCCAACGACTCGCACGCCTCATCAGCGAGCACACCTACCAGTTCAAGCAAACAAGCAAACGCTACGACGCATCGCTCGTCGCAAGGCAGATTCCGCAGTCCCGGCTCGCGCTCAATGCGATCTGGCTCCACGCATGGACGTGTACGCTCAGCAAGCTCGACCGCGATCTTCGCCATCACGGCGAGAACGGCGGGACCGAGTTTGCACGCGATAAAGCAGCGGCGTTGCACTTCTTTGATCTCGCCGAGCTCGAGATCGACCGCAACATCCGCGAGTTGTACTACCACGCGGACGACTCATTGTTCGCGGCTGCCGATGCGGCACTCGCGCACAACGACACGCTGCCCGCCGAGGACTTTATTATTCCCGAGCGGACGCCCACCGAGTTTCGCGGCAAGGGCCGAACGCCCCGCCAGAACGGCGTGCGTCAGTTCCCGGGCGAGGGCGAGCCGTTTGTCGCCGACGAGGCGCACCCCGCGCAGTACCGCTGATCGCTCTCTTTCGTTCGCAATGACCCGACCTCGGTGCCACTTACCGATCCCTCCTTGGTTGCCGAAGATGACACCGGCCGGAGAAGACCCATGCCCCGTACCATCGCCTACGAAGCGAAGATCGAACATCTTTCGATCCTCGACGAACACGGCAACTTCGACAAAGCCATCGGCGCTCCCGGAGGCAAACCCATCCTCACTGACAAAGAGGTCATCCATCTCTACGAGCAGATGGTGATCTGTCGCAAACTCGATGAGATGGCCTACAAGCTTCAACGCTCGGGCCGCATGGGCACCTATCCCCAGAACAAGGGGCAGGAAGCCAACGCGGTGGGCTCGGCGCTCGCGATGAAAAAGGGCAACGACTGGGTCGTGCCGTGCTACCGCGAGAACGCGGCGATGTTCATGCACGGGCTGCCCTATCACATGATCCTGCTCCACTGGATGGGTGACGAGCGCGGCAACCAGATCCCCGAGGGTGTCAACGTCACGCCGTTGAGCGTGCCCATCGGGACGCACATGATGCACGCGACCGGGATCGCTTGGTCGTTCAAGCTGCGAGGCGAGAAGGACCGGGCCGCGATTACCTACTTTGGCGACGGTGCAACGTCCGAAGGCGACTTCCACGGCGCGATGAACTTCGCCAGCACGCTCAAGGTGCCCGTCGTGTTCTTTTGCCAGAACAACCAATGGGCGATCAGCGTGCCACGCCGTCAGCAGATGAACTCTGAGACTGTCGCACAGAAAGCCTTGGCATACGGGATGCCGACGGTCCGTGTTGACGGCAACGACATCTTCGCGACGTACCTCGCCACCAAACAAGCCCGCGAGCGAGCGGTTGCGGGCGAAGGACCGAGCTTTATCGAGGGCGTGACGTATCGCTTGGCGGACCACACCACCGCCGACGATGCCAAGCGGTATCGCGATCCCGCCGAGGTCGAGAAGTGGCTCGGACGCGATCCGCTCATTCGCACTCGCATGTATCTTGAAAGCCGCAAGGCGTGGGACGACAAGAAGCAGGCGTCGCTCGATGAACGGGCCGCGACCATTACAAATGAGATCGTCGCAGCCGCCGACGGCATCGACGCGCCGCACACCAACGAATGCTTCGATTACATGTTCGCCGAGATTCCCGACGATCTCCGCCGCCAGCGTGACACGATGCGGACTTCTTCACTCGGCCAGAACCCCGAGCAGGTGGGGCTCAAAGCCACGCCGGAGAGGGTCTAATAGCCATGCTGTTCAAGGTCCGCGACATCAAGGGCAACGATCGCTGGATCAATCCGATCTATGTTCGGTTGGTGCGGTGGCGTCGCAACAAAACCGAGCTGTGGATCTCGGGCAACAACGTGGCGATCATCATCGATCGCCCGCTCGATGAAGTCGCCCTTGTCGTCAACGCAGCGATGCCAATCGTCGATGCCCTCCCCGCCGAATCACCCGAAGCCGCCGACCAGACCGCGATGCTCACCATGCTCGCCGGCGGCATCATCTGAACCTACCACCGAGAACCCTCCATGCCCGAACTCAACCTTGTATCAGCCATCAACCAAGCCCTCGATCAGGAGATGGCACGCGACAACCGCGTGGTATGTCTGGGCGAAGACGTGGGCGTCAACGGCGGCGTCTTCCGAGTCACCGAAGGACTCGCAGCCAAGCACGGTGAACACCGCTGCCAGAACACCCCGCTCGATGAATCGGGCATCATGGGCGTCGCCATCGGGCTCGCGATGGCCGACATGCGACCGATTCCTGAGATCCAGTTCGAGGGCTTCATGGGTCCCGCCTACGACCAACTCGTCAACCACGGCGCACGTTACCGCAACCGTACGCGCGGCGCGATCCCGATCCCGCTGACTGTGCGCGTGCCCGTCGGCGGCGGCATCCACGCGCCCGAGCTTCACTCCGACAGCCCCGAAGCCATCTACGCCCACACCCCCGGGCTCAAGATCGTGATGCCGTCCACGCCCTACGACGCCAAGGGCCTGCTGCTCTCGGCGATCCGTGACCCCGACCCCGTGATCTTCTTCGAGCCCAAGCGGGTCTATCGCAGCTTCAAAGAAGAAGTCCCCGAAGGCGACTACACCATCCCCATCGGCGAAGCCAAAATCGTCTCCGAAGGCGACGACCTCACCCTCGTCACCTGGGGCGCAAGCGTCTTCCAAGCCCTCGAAGCGATGGACCATCTGCCCGATGATGTGTCGGTCGAGCTGATCGATTTGCGTTCGATCTATCCCTTTGATATGGACGCGGTGGCCCAGAGCGTCGAGAAGACGGGCCGATGCGTGATCGTTCACGAGGCTCCGTTGACGTGTGGCCTCGGTGCCGAGCTTTCAGCACGCATTCAGGAGCAATGCTTCCTGCATCTGGAGGCCCCGGTCCAGCGGGTGACCGGATTTGATACGGTGATGCCGTACTACAAGCTCGAACTGAGCTACCTTCCCGACGCCGAACGCATCGGCAAGGGCGTCCGCGAGTGTTTGGCGTACTAAGGAAGTGTGACTCAATGACCAAGCCAAAGTACCTCATGAAAGCTGATATGCTCGACCGGATTCGCAAAGCCTTGGAAGCCAGCGACCATGGCAAACAAAACGATCTCGACATCGCGATCGCAGAGTTGCTGCAATCAGAGTCCGCCGATTGCGGGTTCGAGTCCATGACCTTGGAGCGTCAGCAGTATCTCGCGACGTATGAAGCCGAAGGCTACATCAATGGCGGTGGTTTCCTCTCGTTCTTTGACTACACAACCGACGACATGATCGGCCACATTCTGCCGGGATACAAGGCGTTCGGGGCCGATGAATTCGTGGACATCCTTAGCGAAGCGTTCGGGGTCTACCCCGGATACCCGCCGCTGCCTTCCCAAGCAGAGCGTGAAGAGATCAACGGCAAGTGGATGGACAATGACGAGGATCCATTCGAATCGCCATCAGACAAATTCATGACCCTCGGCGCGGCGACATCGCAACGCCTGGAATACGTACTCAGTAACCCAAGCCTGTTCATACTGGGCTAGCACACGCGAGAGATTATCATGGCTGGCAAAGTTTCATCCGATCCCAACATGTTCCTCCTGCCCGATATCGGCGAGGGTCTGGCCGAGGCCGAGCTCATCAAGTGGCTCGTCAAACCGGGCGACACGATCAACGCGACCGATTCGCTCGCCGAGGTCGAGACCGACAAAGCGCTCACCGAGGTGACCAGCCCGCGCAGCGGCACCATCAAGACCCTCCACGGCGAAGAGGGCACGATGCGCAAAGTCGGTGCGCCCTTCGTCGAGTTTGTCGATGACGGCTCCGCTCAAGCAAATCCCGACGCTGCCTCCAACGGCACAGCACCCGCCCCCGAGCAAGAAGATGCGGGCACTGTCGTCGGAGCCATGAGCGATGACACGCCCGGCATGACACGGGCCGAGGGCAAGGCACTGGCGACCCCCGCTGTGCGCCGTCTCGCGCGCGATGCAGGCGTGAACATCGACCAGGTGCCCGGCTCGGGCATCGGTGGCCGAGTCACCAAGAAAGACATCGAAGCGTTCGCCGCTTCTGGTGGAACGGGTGGTGGAGTCGTCGCTCCGTCTGTCGGCGGAGCAGGTGGCACAGGTGTCCCGCCGGTGAGTGTTCGCAGGCCGTTGCCGCCGCAACCGATGCATCAGCAACCGATGGGCATGCCACAACAAGCGATGCCCCAAGCAATGCCGGGTATGCCTATGCAAGCCATGCCCGGTATGCCCAACATGATGCCCGGAGCTCCCATGCCCGGAATGCAGGGAATGCCGATGGCGTACATGCCCATCTACATCCCTGTGCCCATGCCTCAAGGTGGCGGTGGTGGTGTTCCATATGCACCCGGATTCGTTCCCTCGGCTGGGATGATGCCCGTACCAGATCCTGCACAACAAGCCCAACCCGATGCGCACATCGCGTTCCGTGGCGTGCGTCGCACCATCGCTGAGCGTCTCCGTTCGAGCGTCGATACCGCTGTCCACTTCACGGTGATGGACGAGTGCGACGTGACCTCGATCGACGAGCTCCGCAAACAGATTACCGCGCAGACGGGCCAGAAGCTCAGCTTCCTGCCCTTCGTTGCTGCTGCGGTGTGCCGGGCGCTCAGCTCCGAACGCGGCGGCCGATTCGGTGCGCTCAACGCCACCGTCGATGAGCAAGCTCAAGAGATCATCCAGCACGGCTCGGTCCATCTCGGAGTCGCAACGGATACCGATTCGGGACTGATGGTCCCGGTCATCCGCGACGCGCAGCGTCTCGATGCGGTTTCGTTGGGCCAACAGATTGCAGCTACTGCGACCTCGGCTCGGGACCGTTCGATCCCGCGTGATCGGCTCATGGGTTCGACGTTTACGATCAGCAACGTGGGAAGCCGGGCGGGCCGGTACGCGACCCCGGTCATCAACGTGCCCGAGGTCGCCATTCTCGCGGTCGGCAAGGCCTACGACGGCGTAGTCGTCCGCGATGGTCAGGCCGTCGTCGCCAAGGTGCTGCCCCTGAGTCTGGCGTGCGATCACCGGGTTGTCGATGGTGCGACCGCAGCACTCGCACTCGCCGAGATCATCCAGTTGCTGAGCAATCCACAACAGCTATTGAGCTGATGGCGAGCTTCAAGCTAGGCCGTGCTTCATGGCGTGCTCGATGAGCTCGACGAACCGATCGATCTCGTTGGGAGTCGTGTACACACTCGGGCTCACCCGCAAGCCCGGGCATGCCTCGTGCGTGATGCCCACCACGAGCAGCCGATGCTTGCGCCATAACCAGCCCGAGAGCTTGACAGGATCGAGCCCGTCGATCGCGACGTTGGCGATGCCGCCCGCGAATGTGGTGTTCGTATTGAAGCGGGCCCGATCGTGCGCGCGCAGCGCGTTCATCCAGCGGTCCCGCAGATACACGAGCCTGGCTTGCTTGCGCGCGCCACCGATCGCTTCATGAAACGTCAGGGCCTCGGCGATGGCGAGGATGTTGGCAGCCGGGTGCGTGCCGATCTCCTCAAACTTGCGGATGTTGTTCTCCTGGCCCGGGTTCTCGGCGAACAAAGGCCAGAGCTTCTCGATGGCATCACGGCGGACATACAACAGCCCCGTGCCGTGCGGCGCGAACAGCCACTTGTGCAGGCTCGTGCCGTAGTAGGTACACCCGAGATCGGGGAGCTTGAAGTCAATGTGCGCCAGAGCGTGCGCGCCATCCACCAGCACCGGGATGCCGCGAGTCTCGCCCAGTGCGCACAGCTCACGCACGGGTAGCACCTGCCCGGTGAGGTTTATCATGTGACAGCACAGGATCATCTTCGTGCGCTGCGTGATCGCAGCCTCGTACCGCCGAACGACCTCGGCGGGATCGTCCATCGGCACCGGGAGCGATACTTGCACGAGCTTGATGCCCTGTCGGCGCTCTCGCTGACGCAGCGCGTTGAGCATCCGCGGATAGTCCTGATCGCTTGCGAGCACTTCATCGCCCGGCGAAAGATCCATGCCGTGCTCGCAGATGTGCAGGCTCTCGGTGGTGTTGCGGGTGATCGCGAGTTCCTCAGCATCCACTCCCCACACTCGGGCGAGACTCGTGCGCACAGCTTCACGCTGCGCCGGGGCTTCACGCCACAGCGCGATGGGCGGCGGGACGCTGTTGGCTCGCGCGAGATGCCGGGCCATCGAATCTTGTACGACGCTCGGCGCGGGACTGACCCCGCCGTTGTTGAGATTGATGATCGAACGGTCCTGGGTGAACGCTTGCTGAACCTCGAACCAAAAATCTTCATCGCGTGCGACTGCCTCGGGCTGACCGGAAACACGGGCGATGCCCGAAAGACGGTCCGCAATGGCCGATGCACTCGCTGTGCGCACGGGCAGGAGCGATGCGGCAGCAACAGCAGCGACGGGCGAGGCGATCGTGGCGATGGCTTGGCGTCGGTTCATCTTGATCGCTCCCTAAGAGAGTGTTCGGCGTGCGCACACGACACAGCTGTCGGCACCTGAGCGTACCGACTGATCAAAGAAACCGCAGGAAAGTCTCTTTAGAACTTCAAGAACGAGAGGTGCAGCGCCGAGTGCTTGCGATGGATCGTGGTCCATTCCTCGTGTGACATCTTGCCGAAGACCGGGCTGGGCTTGTTGAAATGCTCACCGCCGGTTTGTACGCGGTTGAGCCCCTTGCGCAGGTGCTCGATGCCCGCCTCGAAGGTGGTCGATTCATCGGGGACGAGGTAGGCAGCGCTCTTGGGGAGCTTGAATCCCGAGGGCATTTTATCGTCGCTGTAGAGGGCTTTTTTCTTGAACAGGAGTTTCGCCATCACCCGCATAGGCATCGGGGCGTTCCACGGCGAGCCGTCGAGCGAGCCATCGACGACGATCGCGATGTGCTCAAAGACCTGTCCGGGCGACCAGTTGCCCGCCGTGCTCAGGGTGCCCGCATTGTGAGCCGCTTCGATCGCGTCGAGATCGGTCAAGATCTCCGCCACCGATGAGTAGCTGATGTCCCGACGTTCGACAGCTTTGGTATTGACTGTCACGGAATCGGTCCTTTACTGACCCACTCTTGGCGTGCGCCCACAGCGACGAGAGAAGAAGCTGGTTTATCTGCGGAGACGACGAATGCGATCCTCGATATTGGGTATATCAGAAGGTGCAAAAAAGTGGTTAGTGGGTCGATCAAAATTCAGGTAGTACATACCGGGCCGATGAAGACTCTTATCGCCATAGCTAATGCGAGTTGCTAGGCCGGTTTCAAGATAGTAGAGACCGGCGGTTTGCAGGATATCAACATCACGTTGGGTGATGCCAGATACCCCAACGTTGGGAAGCCCTGCGATGCGGGGATCGACGGGCACAGCCTGCACAACGTGTGGCTTACGCGAAGTCAAGCCGCTTGACCGAACCCAGCGAGCAACTTGGCCCGACTCTCCCTCGACAGCGCCGTCGTAGTAACGGCTCACTCGAGACCACTCGCCTTGCTGTTCCAGCACCTCTACTCGCGTGCCGCGACCCAACCGGTTGGTGACCTGGCTTGAAGCCTTCGGAGCCAAGTGTTCAGCGAGCAAGTCGTCATCTACATACAGCGCAGTAGTCGAGGCCGCCGACGAAACCGCCGATTCAACGACTTCATGACTCTGGCTTGGCCCAGACGAACAACCAACCGGTGCAAACGCGATCGCACCCAGCAAAGGCGCAATCAATACGGCTCGTTTCACGAGTGCTCTAGTATCGGCCACAGCCTTCTCCTCTTATGCCTTCGCCGCGTCCTTCTCAGCCTTCTTACGGGCGTCTTCGAGCGTGCCGACATACATGAACGCACCTTCGGGGAGGTCGTCGCCCTCGCCGTTGCAGAGACTCTCGAAGGAGTCGATCGTGTCTTCGAGCGTGGTGTAGATGCCGGGATAGCCGGTGAAGACTTCCGCGACATAGAACGGCTGGGAGAGGAAGCGTTCGATCTTGCGAGCACGCGAGACGATGAGCTTGTCCTCTTCAGACAGTTCGTCAACACCGAGAATGGCGATGATGTCCTGCAGGTCATTGTACCGCTGAAGCAACACCTGCACGCGGCGGGACACCCGGTAGTGACGCTCGCCGAGAATCGCAGGGTCGAGGATGCGTGACGTCGAAGACAACGGATCGACCGCGGGGTAGATGCCCTTCTCAGCGATGCCACGGGTGAGGACCACGAAGGCGTCGAGGTGAGCAAACGCGGTCGCGGGCGCCGGGTCGGTCAGGTCATCGGCGGGCACATAGATGGCCTGCACGGACGTGATCGCGCCCTTGTTCGTCGAGGTAATGCGTTCTTGCAGCTCGCCCATCTCGGTCGAGAGCGTGGGCTGATAGCCCACCGCGCTGGGCATACGCCCGAGCAACGCGGACACCTCTGAACCGGCCTGGGTAAAGCGGAAGATGTTATCGACGAAGATCATCGTCTCTTTACCCGAGGCGTCGCGGAACTCCTCAGCCATTGTGAGGCCCGAGAGCGCGACGCGGAGGCGGGCTCCGGGGGGCTCGTTCATCTGGCCGAAGACCATGGCGACCTTGTCGATGACGTGAGCGGTTTCGCCGTTCTCGTCGGTGTACTCGGCTTCCTGCATTTCGAGCCAGAGGTCGTTGCCTTCACGGGTGCGTTCGCCGACGCCGCAGAACACGGAGTAGCCGCCGAACTCGCGTGCGACACGAGCGATCATTTCCTGAATGATGACTGTCTTGCCGACGCCTGCCCCGCCGAAGAGGCCGATCTTGCCGCCGCGAACAAACGGGCAGAGCAGGTCGATGACCTTGATGCCCGTAGGGAGCATCTCGGTGTGCGGGTTGAGCTGGCTGAACTCGGGGGGGGACCGGTGGATCGGTCGGCGATCGACACCCTCAAGAGCGGGCTTGTTATCGATGGGTTCGCCCAGCAGGTTGAACACGCGGCCGAGGACTTTTTCGCCCACCGGCACGGTGACGGGTCCTCCGAGATCGAGGCAGGTCATGCCTCTGCGGAGGCCGTCGGTCGAGCCGAGCGCCACGCAGCGGATGCGTCCGCCTCCGAGGTGCTGTTGGACCTCGCCTGTGAGCTTGAGGTGTCCGACGGGGGTGTCCGCGTCGATGACGACGGCGTTATAGATCGCCGGGAGGTTGTCCTCGGGGAACTGTGCGTCGTATGTGGAGCCGATGACCTGTGTGATCGTGCCTTGAGTCGCCATGAAATGAGTCTCCGGTGACCGCTCGCGGGGTCCAGTGTGCGAGCGGGGGACAAGGATAGAGGCTCCACAGGCTCATGGCCACACCCCGGGCCAGCCATTCGCATCTGGCAGAGTTTTCAGATGCTGCGGGTTTGAGTCACAGAGGGGTTTCGGGTCGATCAGATCCATGAAATCGGGGTGCTCTGCGATCCTTGGCAAAGAGAACTCGCGGGCTGACCGATCTCTATGAAGACAGGCCCCGGCACGATCGCTTACCATGCGTCCCGTCCGAACACCCAACGACCGGAGATTCTCGATGAAGATTCATGAATACCAGGCACGCGACCTCCTCTCAGAAGCTGGCATTCCCGTTCCCACGGGCCGCGTGGTAACCTCGGTTGAAGACGCCGTTTCGACGTATAAACAGGTCGTTGAGGACGCTTCACTGGGCGAGACCGGCTTGGTCGTGGTCAAAGCTCAGGTCCACGCGGGCGGCAGAGGCAAGGCCGGGTTCGTCAAGCTGGTGCGTTCGCCCGAAGAAGCCGACGAGGCGGCTCGATTTATGCTCTCGAACCGGATGGTGAGCAATCAGACGGGTGCCGAGGGGATCGAGGTCAAGAAGGTCCTGATGGCAGCGGGTGTTGAGATCGCCCATGAGTACTACCTTGCGATCACGACCGACCGGGCGACGCGGCGCAACGTGCTGATCGCATCGCGAGAGGGCGGCGTCGAGATCGAAGTCGTCGCCGAGCGCAATCCGTCTGCGATTCTCAAGGTGCCCCTGCACCCGGTGGGCGGGCTCGAGCCGTACCAGGCGCGTGACGTGGCGTATCGCCTCGGGTTCGAGGGCAAGCAGGTCAATCAGGCGGTCAAGATTATGCTCGCGCTCGCAAAGCTGTACGCCGACAAGGACTGTTCGCTCGCGGAGATCAACCCGCTGATCGTCACGCCTGCGAGCGACGGGCATCCCAACGGCCAGGTGCTGGCGATCGACGCGAAGTTCAACTTCGACGACAACGGCATCTTCCGCCACAAGGACTTGCAAGCACTCTTTGATCCCTCTGAAGAGAACCCCGCCGAGCTGACGGCGCAGAAGTTCGGGATGAGCTTTATCGCGCTCGAAGGCAACATTGGATGTCTGGTCAACGGCGCGGGACTTGCGATGTCCACGATGGACATCATCAAGCATCACGGCGGCGAACCCGCGAACTTCCTTGATGTTGGCGGCTCGGCAACCGAAGAAGCGGTGACCGAAGCGTTCCGAATTATTCTTTCGGACGCAGCGGTCAAGGGAATACTGGTCAATATCTTCGGCGGGATCATGGACTGCCGCGTGATCGCGCAAGGCATCGTCAACGCGGCGCGTTCATATGAAAACCCGGACGGCACCGTCGGGTTCAAAGTACCCCTCGTGGTCCGTTTGGAAGGCAACAACGTGGAGGCGGGCCGCGAGCTGCTTATTGAAGCCGCAGCCGACTTGCCGACGTTGCAAGCCGCGACCGATCTCGCCGATGGTGCGCACAAAGTGTGTGCCTCGGTGACGTAAACGCTTGCTACAAACCTGTGGGGGCCAGTATTGGGGGATCTCACCCAATACTGACTGTAGTGGGTTGCGCAGCGTTGACCAGATTTGTTTACACTGCGTACTACATATGCGTGTTCAGACTGGAGGCTGAGCGTCGGCATATCAGGCAGCGGATCGTGGTCGAGCTGTCGCACTGGGAAAGGCAATGAACATGAAAAACATGGACACACAACACACGAACCCCGTGGCTGTTTCAACGTGCGGGAGCTGGATCGAGGGGGTGATGCACGAGAATCCGAGTGCGGATCGCTGCATGCCGCTCGTGACACGAACCGTCGATCTCGCCAGAGAAAATCGACTCAAACGGCTCATGTTTGATCTCAGCGGCGTGACTCGCGAGGACACCCAAGCCGAGCAGTTTCAAGAGGTTCAGCAGATGGCATCAACGGGTCTCGACCGCACCTACCGAGTCGCGATCCTCGTCGCTCCGGCTTCGACTGAGCACGAATTTATGGCCATGGCGTTCTTGGACGCGGGGTACAACGTGCAGTTCTTTACCAGCCGCGACATCGCGCAGTCATGGCTCACCGACGGCTGATACGCTCGGGTCTGACGTACATCGACTTTGACCCCACTGCCCAAGGAGAGACCCGTGGCATTTACCCTTGAACTCAATCAGGCAGCACCCGACTTCTCGCTGCTCGCGACCGATGGCAAGACGTATTCGCTGAGCGGCTTCGCGGACGCCGAGGTGCTGGTGATCTTCTTTACCTGCAACCACTGCCCGTTCGTCATCGAGTCGGATGCGCACACCGCCGAGATCGCATCGAAGTTTGCATCCAAGGGCGTAACGTTTGTCGGGATCAACTCCAACAGCTCCAACACCTACGCCGAAGACTCCTACGACGCGATGGTCGAACGCATGGCTGAACACAGCTTCCCGTGGACATATCTCCACGACTCATCGCAAGACGTGGCCAAGGCCTACGGCGCGTTGCGAACCCCCCACTTCTATGTGTTCGATAAGGCGCGCAAGCTGGTGTATATCGGCCGAGCGATCGACACGCCGCGCGATCCGTCAGCCCGCACGAGCAACGACCTTGATCGAGCGCTCACCGAACTCACCCACGGCCAAGCAGTGTCGGCGCCAACGACCAACCCGGTGGGCTGCAACGTCAAATGGGACGGCCAAGACGCGCACTGGATGCCCGCCGAGGCGTGTGATCTGGTGTGACAACCCGTCCGTCAGGAGATCCGCACATGAAAGTCGTCTATGTGATAGCGATCGCCCTCTTCCTTGCGGGCATGCTCGTAGGCTTGGTTTGGATGTGGTCTGCACAAAGGCAAGGGCGTACGCCTGCAGGATCGGCCGGAACTCCTGCTTTGGCTGCATCGGAGCCTCGGTCTAGTGACCACCTGACGGGCAATCACAAACTGATCTTTGACCAACTCGACATGCTCACCCGTCGCGGTGAAGACGAGATGGCGTTCGTCATCTTTACAAACGAGGCCACAAGCAAGTATGTCCAGTTTTCTGGCCCGCACATCACCCTCGATCTTCCAATTTCCCATCTCGATGCGGAATCACAACAACGTGCCCGCACGCTGTTTCTGGCGTATCCACGATCACTTGAGTACGACGAGGGCTGGGGACCGAATATCCAGCTTCAGTTGGACGACGATGTGGAACTGGCCGCCACGATTGCGATGCAGGTGTTCCGCGAGGTTCACGAGCTTCCAGACGACTTTGAGATCCGCGTAACGACCGACAAGGATTAGAGGGTCACGACACACCCCGGGTGCCTGCGCCGGGCTCGATGCCGTCGGTGCCTTTGGCGCGAGTCGCGTTGGTAGATGTGTTCATGCGCATTCTGAGCCGAACGAAGCTGATCCCGCCGCCCACGATGAGCACCATGCACAACAAGAACGACCATGACTCGCTGCCCGGCCAGTGGTGCTTGAGCAGGTTGTAGAGCCCGACGCCGATGAGCGGCGCCGCGATACCTCGAACTCCCGTGAGCGTAACGTGAATACCCATATACGCGCTGCTGCGTTCGGGCGGTGCAAAGTCGTGGTGCCCGAGCTGCCACGCGAGCATCCCGCCAGCCATGCCCGCACCCTTGAGCAGCACCGAAAGAATCAGGAGCGTCATGCTCTGCATCAGCGCAGCAACTAAAAGCAACCCTGTGGCGGCAACAAACACCCACGAGTGATACGAACGAAACGTTACGATATGAACCCGGTCGAGAAGCCTCGCCCACAACGGGATCAGGAACGGCACGACGATCATCGGCAGGGTCGAGTTGAGTATCAGTCCCGTTGCGTAGCCCGCATTGAACCGCTCTTTGAGCACGATGGGCATGAGCGGCCACACCATGAGGTTGCCCGCGCCGAGCAGCATCTGGGCGACCATGTATTCACGAAAGAAACGATCTTCGCGCAGCACCACGAGCATCCCGAGTGGATTGAGCGAGGGGCCAGCGCCGCCGGTGCTTGTGCCCGCTTCATCCCGCAAGAGCTTGTGCTGCCTGCGCACACGGATTCGGCTCAGAAACGCCGTCCCGAGTGCGGCGACGAGCACCGCGCCGATGACGTAGCCCCGGAAGATGTCCATCGGCGAGATGCCGAGCGTTTCAAGACGCAGCGAGTGCGCCAGCTCGGGCATTCCTAATCGCAGCGCGAGCCCCGCGAAGCCATCGTTCATGGCGGTTCCGAGCACGGCTGCCACCGTGCCCATCACGATCATCTGCACGGTGCCGAGTTTGCCTGTCACGCGGGCTCGGACGTGCCTTGGATAGTTCTGCCGCCAGATCGTGGTGCGCACGCTGGCGAACCCTGACCAGCACACCCACGCCCCGAAGATGAGCACGGTGAGCATGGTCAGCCCGATGGGTTCGTCGGGGACCGCAGCGATCATCGCGACCAGTGCGAGCACGCCGAGTTGGAGCCCGGTGAGGAACCGCACTTTGTTCTGGGCGTGGCTGAGCTTGGCCCAGACAAAGTTGATGATGTTCGCCATCGCGGGCGCACTGCTCAGCAGCGCGACGTACCAGTTGAGGGTCTGATCGGGGACGACGCCGTCGTAGGCGATGCGGACGATCACGCCGATGGTCGCACCATCAAACGCGGCCCGGCTCAGCGAAAACAGACTGATCCCCGCGAGTTCGAGCCGATAGTTCCGACGCGAGATCGGCGGGAACCGACTCGGCAAAAAGCTCCCGAGCGTGCGCGAAACCAGACCCCGATGGGGCTTGGAGCAGGTGATGGGCTCGGAGGTGCTCACGCCAAGGTGTAGCCCGCGAGCGAGCGATCAACCAGCAGCACCCGCCGAGAGCAATGGAAACCAACTGTTTTGATATGATTCGAGAACAACGCTTGACGCCCGGGGGGGGGGGGGGGGGGGGGGGGGGGGGGGGGGGGGGGGGGGGGGGGG
>CAYUVO010000034.1:0-22274 GCA_964448185.1 uncultured Phycisphaeraceae bacterium | reverse complement strand
TCTCGAATGGGTGGGCAACGGCGACGGCTACTTCCCGGTCTCGTGCGTCATTCTCACCAAAGACGAAGAGGTCAACATCGAGGCGTGTCTCGGCTCGCTTTCATTCAGCGACGACATCGTGGTGTACGACTCGTTCTCGACCGACAAGACAGTTGAGCTTGCGCTGGCTCGCGAGAACGTGCGGGTGGTTTCTCGCAAGTTTGATAACTGGTCGAGCCACCAGAACTGGGGCGTCAAGAACATCGAGTTCAAGCATCCGTGGGTGCTGTATGTGGACGCCGACGAGTTGGTGCCGCCGGAACTTGCAGCCGAGATTCAGAGGCTCGCCGACCCTGAGAGCGAGAACTCAGCGTTTCGTATGCGGCGCAAGGACATGTTTCTAGGCCGATGGATCAGGCACGCCTCGCTCTATCCAACGTGGCTCGTACGTTTGTTTCGGCCCGAGCGGATCAGCTACAAGCGATTGGTGAATCCGGTCGCCGAGGTTGATGGTCCGGTTGCCAATCTCGAAGGGCACCTCATCCACTACCCGTTCTCCAAAGGCGTTCGTCAATGGGTCGAACGGCACAACAGCTACTCGAGCTTTGAAGCAATGGAAGTGCTCAAGGTCATTGATGGCGACCGCAAGCCTGTCCGAGGCATCTTGAGCCGCGACCCTAATACGAGGCGTGCAGCGCTCAAGGACTTGTTCTACCGCATGCCTCTGCGACCTCACATCAAGTACCTGTACTACGTCATCGCACGCCGAGCGTTTCTCGACGGGGCTCCGGGCTGGATCTACGCGCGGCTCCAATATCTCTACGAGTACATGATTACGATCAAGGTCAAAGAAGAGCTGATCCGTCGCCGCGACATGGACCATGAGAAAGCACGCGAAACCTCCCCTAACGCCAAGGGCTGAGCGAGACTTCCAAAGAGCTAAGCCTGTGCGCACGCTGTGGGCTGATCGATCAAACCGGCCTGCGCGAGCACTTCTCGGCACGTCCCCCAGCGGTATTCGCGCAGCAGCCGTTCGAGCTTGCCTTTGGTCGTTGACGTCCCGACGTAGCACTTGAACGCGCGGTGGGGGGGCATGGGTACCTTGGGGCAATCGGGCGCAAAATCTCGCGGATGCAAATACACCACCGTGGGCCTGCCCGCTGCGAGTTCGTGCTGGAGGCCCTGTTCGATGAGCGAGCTTGGCAGTAGCCGCATGTACCCGCCGCCCGAATAGCACATGCGTTTGCGCAGCGGCCCATATCCCACCGGCGCCAGGCTCATGGGCAGCTCGGGGATCGGCCTGCCCGAGGGCGATTGCACGATGTGCGCACCGGGCTGACAGGCGTACCCGCCGTGCCCGCGTGAGCCGGGAAACAGGCTCGCATCGTATTCGAGTCCGCAGTCAAGCAGCACATCAAACGCCCACTCGGTGCCCTGTGTGATCGAGAACGAAGGCGCGCGAAAGCCGGTGATCTCGGCGTCGGGGGCTGCGCCCTTGATGACACGGATCGAATGTTCGAGGTCTTCGCGGAACGCCTCGGGCGAAAGCTCGTAGACCTTGCGGTGCCAATACGAATGCGTCGCAAGCTCGTGGCCTGCGTCTGCGATGCGACTCACCATCGCAGGGTGCCGCTCGGCGATCCACCCGAGCATAAAGAACGTCGCGTGAGTGTTGGCTTGCGCGCACAGCTCAAGGATCAGATCGGTGTACCGCTCGACGAGCGATGATTCTGCGCTGAGCTTGGGCCACTGGTCGGGGTCTTCGACCGCCTTGACCTCGACGATATGGAACCAGTCCTCGATGTCGAAGGACAGCGCGTGCATGGTCTCGGGCTTGCTTTTCGACGGCATTTCAGACAAAGCGATGCCCGCCAGACTTGAAGCGTTGCACGTCGTCCTTGGTCGGCATCGAGAAGTGACTCTGCTCGGCCTGCGGGTTGGCGGCGAGGGTTAGCGGTCCGTACTCGATCTTGCGGACGCATTCAAGAATCGCCTCGGCTGCGAGGTCTTTGGAGCGGGCCATCACGTCTTCGAGCGAGTCGTGCGCCCAGATGCCGTAGTCTTTTTGGACCACAATGGGGCCGTTGTCGAGCTTGCGATCGACGTAGTGAACGCTCACCCCGCCACGGGTTTCGTGGTTGGCGAGTGTCCAGAAGCTGGGCATCAAGCCGCGGTACTTAGGCAGCAGCGCGCCGTGGCAGTTGACGATGCCATAAGGCGTTTGTGCGCGCAGAGCTTTCTTGTAGAGCTGGGTGCCGCTGATCGAGACGATGAACTCGACGCCTTGATCCTTGAGCATGCCTCGGAACTGATCCGAGTTGACATCGGTTGCGCCGTCAACACGCACGCCGTACTTCTTGGCGACCGCTGACACCGAGTGGCACACGCGGGTCGAGCCCATGAGATCGTTGACGAGCTTGGCCTGGATCTTCTTGATGATGAACCTGCGGAACTTCCATTGGAAGTACATCGGGCCGTACATCTTGAGCAGTTCCATTGCGGTCTCGACGATCGTGCGTTTGCCCTGCGCGACGGACTGCACGTTGATGCCGACGGTCGAGCCCGCGTGCTCACGGAGGTACTTATCGAGCACCTTGGGCAGGAAGAACGGCTCGTTCTGGATGAACACATACTTCGTCAGCGGACGACAAGGGGGCTCGACACAGAACGATTCGAGCTTCTCTCGTTCGTCTGCGGGGAGCTTGTCGGGTGACACGAACGCGGAGGTTGTGTCGTTCTCGGCGTGTGTGTTCCCGACAGATGCTTGCTCGACCGTTTGCATGGTGGACCTTCAGAATACGAGGAGAAGAAAATTTCAGGCGAGAGATTTCAACGAGAGAACTGCACATGTCGTGTCTCGCATGATCTTCTCGGCAGTGGTTCCTAGAAGCATGTAGGCGAAACCGGTACGCCCGGTGGTCCCGGTCACAACCAAGTCCGCCTTCCACTGAGAAGCGAGATTAACGATGGCCTTTTCTGGCTCAATGGCCTGCACCAGTTGCAAGGTGGGAGCCGCACCCTTGAGTCTTTGTGGCACTAGAGACTCGTACTCTTTCTGGAGCGAATCGCGGTATTTATCCGAGAGATCCAGCGCGTCTGTTGGGATGCCGGTGCCGAAACGCGCACGTTCCCATGGCACCTCAAAGCAATGAACCGATTTGGTTTCAGAGCCATGCACCGCTGCCATTGAATCGGCCAGTTTGAGAACGTTCGTCGTATGTGCGGTGAGGTCTACACATGCCAATATGCGTTTGAAATCGGCCGTCTGCTCGGCAGGCACAAGAAGCACACACCGTGGCCCGTGTCTTACGCACCGGGATGAGACCGCACCCCAACGCCGGTTGTTCTCGCCCGTGGCACCAATGACAAGAAGATCCGCATCGACGCTCTTGACAGTTTCTTTGATCTCGGATACTGCGCGGCCGAACCGGACATGCGACTGCGCGGTGGCGCCGACGTCCTCTAGCTTTCCCTGCATGTACTCGAGAGCCTGACGTTCTACCGCTTGTTCGGCATCGGCAGTGTTTGGGAATGGCATGCTGGTCGACACGCTCGACCCGCCCTTGGGGATCACGTGCAGGTAGTGCAGAGTTGCTCCGTAGTGGCTCGCCATGCGCCAGCCTTGGATCAGTGCTGCATGAGAACCCGGCG
This sequence comes from uncultured Phycisphaeraceae bacterium, assembly GCA_964448185.1. Classification (GTDB taxonomy): domain Bacteria; phylum Planctomycetota; class Phycisphaerae; order Phycisphaerales; family UBA1924; genus OFTM382. The sequence continues at coordinate 18,644 of CAYUVO010000034.1, read as the reverse complement.
AGAAATCTGTTGCGACCACGAGATTACGCAGATCTTGCATGATGAGCTCCTCTGGAGTGTCATTCTATGCACCGCTCCCCTTGGGCGGTGCCCCGGTTCCTCGTGAGACAGTGTCGATGTTCTCATCGTCAGGATCACGAACCTCCTGCACAACATCTTCGAGTAGTTCCTGCCAGCGACTGCACGCGGCGTCCTTGCTGTAGGCGGTGTCGAGTGCTCTTCGTGCATTTACGCCCAGGCGTTTGGCACGCTCGGGATCGTCGGCGAGGTTCTTGATGTACGTCACCAACGCGGCCTCGTCGCCTTGACGGATGGTGGTGCCCGCGTCGTGCTCATCGAGCACAAGGCTCAGCTCGCTCTTGGGGCTGCCGATGAACGCGCAGGGCCTGCCCGCAGCCATGATGCCAAAGAGCTTGCAAGGCACCATGATGCCCTCGACGCCTTCGAGCAGCGAAGCGAGATGCAGATCTGCGCAGCTCAGTGAATCGGTCAGCCGGTCGCGGGGTTGGTACGGCGCGAGCACACAGTTGGTGAGCTTGTGTTCTTCAACGAACGCCTCGACGGTGGCTTTCTTCTTGCCGCCGCCGACAAAGACAAACCGCACGCGGTCCTGCCACGCAGGGTCTTCATCGAGCGTTCGAGCTGCGTCGAGCATGGTGTCCACATCGTGACCGAGACCAAAGTTGCCCGAATACATGACAGTAAAACGCTCGCCGAGCTTCCACTGTTCGCGGTACGGGTTCTCGAGTCGAGGCGTGACGACCTCCGGCTCGGCGCTGTCGCGTTGCCCGGGCCACACGCCGATGTGGACGACCCGCTCACTCGGAACGCCCTTGTCGAGCACCCGCTGGCGCATGCATCGGCCCAGGACCACCGAGCGGTCTGCGGATCTCAGGCAGAAGCGGTTGATGGACTCGAAGAGTCTTGTCGGGATGCTGTTGGGTTTCATGACGCCGCAGGCGACGGGCAGGTCGGGATACAAATCCATGACCCAGTAGACGAATCGTGAGCCTCGTAGCAGCCGAAGCGACCACCCGGCCATCGCGATAAACGGCGGGGTCGTAAAGCACACGACCACATCGGGCTTGGGAACCGAGAACGTCTTGAGCATCGCCAGCAGATAGAACAGTCCGAAGTCCGCGACCCGCGCGAGAATCGAGCCCTTGCCGAAGATGGATCGACCGACTCGGTGGACTTGTACGCCCTCGATGGTTTCGCGGGCGGGCAGGGAGGCTCCCTTTGAGCCGTAGAGGGCTCGGCTGGCGATGACATGGACCTCGTGTCCATTGGCGACGAGATGGCGTGCGAGATCGTCTGCGTGCTGGGCGGTGGCCGCCGGATCGGGGTGGTAGACCTGATTGAGCAGCAACACACGCATGGGCAGAGGGATCCGGTAGTGGGGCGGGGGGATTGGAGTCAGAGGAAGGCCGATTGGCAGCATCGGCATGCTGGGCGAACGTCTGAAGCGTAGGGGGCGTGCTCAACGGGTTTGTGGGCCTTGAGAGCGAAAGAACACCGGTTTTCTGAGGCTCGGTTCTGGGCAACACAGTCCCCGAGTGGGAGGGAGCTATTCTCAGCCATGCGGATCACACTCAACAGCAAGGATCACGAGATCCCCCAGAACCACACGCTCACCGCCCTGCTTGCGGATCTCGGGCTCGCTGGCAAGCCTTGCGCCGCCGAGGTCAACCAGAACGTGGTCCCCCGCAAAGAGCACCCCACGCGGGTCTTGTGCGAGGGCGATGCGGTCGAGCTGGTCACACTCGTCGGCGGCGGATGACCCGCTGATTGCGGTGATATCCTCAAGGCATGGCCAACCTGACCCAACCGTCTCAAGTCCACGCCCAAAGCGAACCCGGTCTCGAACCCCTGCACCTCGCGGGCGGGGTCTTCGGCTCAAGGCTGCTCGTCGGCACGGGCAAGTACCAATCCTTCGAGCAGATGCAACGCGCCCTCGACGCGAGCGGCTGCGAGATCGTGACCGTCGCGGTCCGCCGCGAGAGGCTCGTCAACGAGCAAGGCCAGAGCCTGCTCGATTTCATCGACACCGATCGCTACACGATCCTGCCCAATACCGCGGGCTGCTTTGATGCCGCCGATGCGATCCGCGTCGCCCGGCTCGGCCGCGAGCTGCTCGACCAGATCGACAACGCGGGCAAGGACTGGGTTAAGCTCGAAGTGCTGGGCGATAAGAAGACCCTGCTGCCCGACCCGGTCGGCACCATCGAAGCCACCCGCACGCTCGCAGCCGACGGCTTCAAGGTGCTCGTCTACACAAGCGACGACCCGATCAGCGCCCAACGCATCAAGGACGCCGGAGCTGCAGCGGTCATGCCAGCGGGCAGCCCCATCGGCTCGGGTCAGGGCGTGCTCAATGTCAACAACATCGTGCTGTGCTTAGAGCTGCTCAAAGCGGGCGACCCGGACTATCCGGTCATCGTCGATGCGGGCGTGGGGTGTGCAAGCGACGTGAGCGTAGCGATGGAGCTCGGCGCCGATGGCGTGCTGCTCAACACGGCGATTGCGCACGCGAAGGATCCGGTGATGATGGCCCATGCGATGCGCAAGGCCACACAGGCCGGGCGGCAGAGTTATCTCGCGGGACGGATCGCCAAGAAGCTCTACGCCACCGCGAGCAGCCCGATGGAAGGCGCGATCAGCTACATCCCGGGGGAATAAGTGGGAGCGGCTCAAATGTCAGATGATCGTCGCTCATTGGATGACCGGGGGCAACACCTGCCCCGAGTGCGGCGCGGGCTGGGTTTCACATTACAGCAAGCACTCCGACCCACACGAAGAACGCTAGTGTCATGATGAGAGCGGCGGTGCTCCAGAAGGTGTTGCGATACTCCCCGACCCAGGCACGCCGGGAGTTGAGGATGAGCAGCGTGAGTGCGAGCATCGGCACAAACGCAGCACCAAAGATGGTGTACGCCCGCTGAATCGTCTCGAAACTCACCACCATGCCAAGCATCGGCACCGTCGCAATCCCGATCATGTACGCCTTATACGAGAACGTCTTGGTGAGCGGCACGGGATTGGCAACTGCGGGCTTATTCGTGCGGACTTTCATGGTGCGCATAAGGTCTGCGAACAAGTACGGCACCGCCTGCCACACGCCGAGCAAGCTGCTGAAAATCGCGGCCCAAGCGCCGACCAAGAACAACTTGCCCGCCCACAGGCCCATCGCAGATTCGAGACGCTCAGCGATCTGCACAAGCAAGCTGACGCCGCTGCCCGAGATCGGCCCGACTCCAGAAGCGATCACGAGCATCGACACGCCGAACAGTGCGGTGAGTGTGTAGCCCACGAAGAGGTCGATGCGGACGGCTTTGATATTGTTGGCAACACCCGTCTTTGTTTCGCGGATCCAGTAGCCGTAGCAGAGCACGGTGACGGTGCCTCCGACGCCGCCGATGAGAGAGACCACCCAGCTCAGCGGGCTCTTGGCATCCGGGCTCGCACCCTCGGGCAGGCTCGGGATGCTCGGGACCCCGAGACCATGTGCGAGTGCGCCCGGGTCGGTCCCGATCGCGAACGCTGCGATGAGCACGGCTGCGACCATGACGCCGATAGCGACCGCCATCACGCGGGAGAACAGCTTGAACCCGCCGAACATGACCAGAGCCAGACCGATGAGTGAATGTGCAGCGCCGATGCCGATCCTCGCGTATTCGTTCGGGTTGGACGGCAGGAACAAGGCTCTAAAAGAAGCACTCGAAGCGCTGATGAGGGCCCCGCCCACGGTGAACGTCCAGACCAGCAGATAGACGAGAAAGACGATCTGTGCGGGCCTGCCGAGCTTTGCAGCGACGCCTTCGAGCAGCGTCGTGCCCGTGGCGATCTGCCAGCGGGCAAGGCCCTCGGTGATGACGAACTTCATCATCGCTCCGACGAGCACCGCCCACGCGACCGCGACTCCCAGTCTGGATCCCGCGAGCCCGGCGGCTGCGAGATCGCCCGCGCCAACCCCGGTGGCGGCTATCAGCAAGCCCGGCCCGATGACCGCGAACAATGTCAAGCGTCGGCTCATGCCAGCAGCATACTCGATCGTCCCTCGCGTCACGGGATTCCGCTAGACTGGGGGCATGAGTGAAACAACCGTGCTGCGAGAAGCGACGTTTGACCCCAAGGTCAAGACCTATTACATGACCTCCATCATCGTTCTGTGCGTCGTCACGGTGGTGGGCATACCGCTGCTCTTGATCGTGATCCCGTTCGGGTTTGCGATCATCCAGAAGTGGATTGACAATCTCGGCTGCACGCTGACGAGCCGAACGCTCGAGATCCGCAAGGGGATCTTCAACAAGGTCGAGAGCACGATCCCGCTCGAAAAAATCACCGACCTTCAGCTCTACCAGGGGCCCCTCATGCGGATGCTCGGGATCGAGGGTTTCCGCGTCGAAACCGCGGGACAGTCCTCGGTTCCGGGTGGCGCACTGGTCAACATGCTCGGGATTGTTGATACTCGCGGCTTCCGTGAAGCGGTGCTTGCTCAGCGTGATGTACGTTCTGAGCCGCAACATGTCGGGTCGCCGCCCGTTGTGCAGACGAACTCGGCAACGACCGATGAACAAGTAGAACTTTTGCGTGAAGCAGTCGCGGTTCTTAAACAGATCGAAGAGAAACTCCCCTCATGAGCATGCTCCGTCAATACCAGATCGATGCCTTCACTTCCAGCCCGTTCTCGGGCAACCCCGCTGCGGTCGTCCCGCTCGAACGCTGGATCCCCGAAGCCAAGATGCAACTGATCGCGGCGGAAAACAACCTCTCCGAAACCGCGTTCTTCGCTCCCAACGACGACGCCCAGAGCGACTTTGAGCTCCGCTGGTTTACGCCCACGGTCGAGATGGATCTCTGCGGCCACGCTACGCTCGCCACTGCCCACACGCTGTTTCGTCACCTCGATTGGAGCAAACCCATCGTTCGGTTCGCCACGCGATCGGGCGTGCTCGAAGTCGAGCGGATTCCCGAGTTGCCCGGCCGATACGCGATGAACTTCCCGACTCAAAGCGTCGAGCCCGCGGATATTCCTGTTGCGTTGGTCGAGGCTCTAGGCCGCAGGCCCGCCGAGTTGTATCGCGGCACGAAGCTGCTCGCGTTCTTTGAATCCAAACGCGACATCCACGAGCTTCGTCCCGACTTTGCGCGTCTGGCTGCCATCGAAGAACTCATGCACGTTCACGGCGTGATCTGCACCGCTCCGGGCTCTTCGCACGATTTTGTCAGCCGATTCTTTGCACCGAGCCTCGGGGTCAATGAAGATCCCGTCACCGGTTCTGCGCACTGCATCCTCGCGCCGTTCTGGGCATCAAGGTTGGGTAAGACAAAGCTCTCAGCGCATCAGGTATCGAGTAGAGGCGGCGAGATGCTCTGCGAAGTCAACGCGGACGCCTTGCGGGTGCGTCTGACCGGTGACGCAGTGAGCGTGATCGAATCTACGATTCTCGTGTAAACTCCGACATCAGCGGCTCATCAAGCCCCAAGAGTCGTTGCCGAAGCATCGAAAGAGCAGCCACCACTGACCGCTCGCGAACGCCCTGTCGATCTGTCTTGAAACGGAACTCCCGCACGTCGGGTTCGCATCCTTGAGAATCGAGCGCGATCCAGACCGTGCCCACGGGTTTGTGCGCACTGCTGCCGCCGGGGCCAGCGATGCCCGTGATGGCGATCGCGTAGTCTGCACTGGCCCGTGTGCGGGTTTCTTGTGCCATGGCTGACGCCACTTCGCATGAGACCGCGCCGTGCGCACTCAGCAGGTCAGTCTCTACCCCGGCAAGCGTGGCTTTGAGCTGGTTGCTGTAGGTGATGAATCCGCCCGCGAGCACCGCCGATGCCCCGGGCACCTCGGCGATTGTCGCAGCGAACTGGCCCGCTGTGCATGATTCGCATACGGCGAGAGTCTGCGAACGTTCGCCGAGGCGTGCGATCAACTCGCTGACCAAAGCGTGCAATCCACTTGTGCGATCGGGCTTGGGCGAGGCTGCACATTCGGGCGACGAGATCACGAGCGTCCCGAGCCTCTCACGAACGACACGCTCGGATTCTGCGAGCGCGGCATCAACAATCGAGAGATCATCGCCGTGCGCACGGATGCGAACCGAGACGATGCCGCCGGAGGCTGTGGTCCCGACGAGCGGATTGTGCGTGCGGCTCATGAGATCGCTTATTCGTTCTGCAACAGCGGCTTCGCCAAGACCCACCGTGTGGATCACTCGTGTGCGCACAAAGTGCGTCGATCGCAGGAGCGGCTTGACGTGTTCGAGAAACATCGGCCGCATCTCGTTGGGCGGACCCGGCAACGCAAAGAGATCGGTGTTCTCAAAGCTGAGCATCAGACCCGGAGCGGTGCCACGAGTGTTCGACAAGCAGCGTGCCCGGCTCGGACGAGTAGCCTGCACGCGGTTGGATTCGGGCATGGCCCGATTCTCGAACCATGTTGCGAGTCGGCGGACTGCTTGCTCATCTTCAACGAGTTGGTCGTCGGTCAGTGCGCACAGGGCATCGCGTGTGAGGTCGTCCTGAGTGGGGCCGAGCCCGCCGGTGAGGATGACAAGATCGGCGTCTCGCACTGCATCTTGCAGCGTGGTGACCATTCGCGCGAGATCGTCATCGACCGTGACGTGGCGGAACACCGCGATGCCACTGCTCGTGAGCGTGTCCGAGATCCATGCCGAGTTGGTGTCGAGGGTTTGGCCCAGCGTGAGTTCGTCGCCGATGGCGATGACGACGCACGATTTGTGCGCACGCGGCACGGTCATTCAGGATCGCTCTTGGGCGCTGGCTGAGAATCGGGCTGTTGCATGAAGCCGCTCTTGGTTCCGAGGTAGTGAACCGCGATGAGATTGGCAGCGAGGTTGTGTCCGAGGGGCTTGCCCGCCATGAGCACGACCGTTTCGCCGGGGCGGGCCCAGCCTTGACCCAGCAAATCTTCGTCGACGTTCATGTTCCAGTCGGCCAATCGCCCGGATTGCGGCGGGTCGCGGCGCAAGGGCGTCACGCCACGCAGCAAACACATGCGACGCGCCGATCTGCGGTTCGAGGTGTACGCGATGATCGGGACGCTAAAGGCGTTCTGGCTGAGATAGCGGGCGGTTTCGCCCGACTGGCTCCAGGTCACGACGAGTTTGGCGCCTACGTCTTGGGCGACGTGCCAGGCGCCGTGCGCGAGGGCTGCGGATCGGTTTTGCGAGGAACGGAGCTTCTCGGGAGCGGACGAAATCTGCGGCATCTCCGCCATGCGCTGCTCGGTTGCGCGCGCGATATGAATCATTGTCTCGACCACCAGATCGGGGTGCTTGCCGACCGCTGATTCGGCGCTGAGCATGACGGCATCGGCGCCGTCAAAGATCGCGTTGGCGACATCGCTCACCTCGGCTCGAGTAGGCGAAGCGTTCTCGATCATGGTTTCGAGCATCTGCGTGGCCACGATGCAGGGCTTGCCCTGTCGCGAGCACTCGGCGATGAGTTTCTTCTGGAGCACCGGAACCATCGCGAGGTCCATCTCGACCCCGAGATCGCCACGGGCGACCATGATTGCATCGGCGGCGTCCACAATCGCCTCGATCTCTTCGACGGCTTCGGGCTTCTCGATCTTGGCGATGACCGGCAGCGGCAGCGACGCCGGGTCCCAACTCGACCGCTCGACCGGGCACATCCCCGCCAAACGTTCTTTGAGCTGACGGACTTCATCGGCCTTGCGCACAAACGACATCGCGAGGAAATCGAGCTCGTGACGCACCGCCCACGACACGCATTCCCAATCTCGGTCGGTCAGCGCGGGCGCTGAGATTTCCGATTCGGGCAGGTTGATACCTTTGCCGGTGGTGACCAAACCGCCCACGAGCACGCGGCAGCGAAGCTCGCCACGCTCTGGATCGGCATCGACCGCGAGCATGCGGATCGCGCCGTCGTTGATGAGCACTCGCTGCCCGGGTTCGACCTCGCGGATCAACGGCTCGTAGGTCGTGGGCAGAACCGGGACCGCTTGCCCCGAATGTTCCTCCGTGCAAGCCTCGGCCAGCCCAACTCGGAACACCACGTCTTCGCCCTTGTGCAGTTCGATGCCGCCATCGGGAACCTGACCCACGCGGATCTTGGGGCCTTGCAGATCGCCCATTGCGGCGACTGGTCGGCGAACGCGGACCGCTGCCTCGCGGAGTGTCTTGAGACGTTTCTCGTGCTCGGCGAATGTGCCGTGCGAGAAGTTGAAGCGAAAGATACTCACCCCTGCGAGAATGAGTTTTTCGATCATCTCGGGCGAATCGCTCGCGGGGCCGATGGTGGCGACGATCTTGGTGAGGGTTGGTTTGGCAGAGGGCGTCAGCGCGGCAGCGCGATCGGTCTGCGATGGGGTGACGGTTTGAGACGCGGTAGGCATCGAATGGGTACTCCCTATCAGGGATATCGGCTTGGAAGGCGATCGGCTTGCGTTCGGCTTTGGCAGCACCAGTGTATCGGACGTTGTGGGGGATAGAAAACGAGGGCTATCGTCGGCCATGACTGGTGCATCTCAACAGGGTGACCCACGGGTTGCCATCGTGACCGGAGCGGGCAGCGGGATCGGCAGGGCGACCGCCCTGCGACTCGCAGATCAGGGGTTCGCAGTGGTGCTCGCGGCACGGACACACAAGAAACTCGACGAACTGCGAGAATTGATCATTGATCGCGGTCAGATCGCGATCGCGGTAGTCACTGATGTGACCAAAGCTGAGCATCTCGATCGGCTGGTAAAGTCGGCTCTCGATCGCTATGGGCGCATCGATGCATTGGTGAACAACGCGGGGACTGCGATGCTCCTGACGATCGACAACCACAACGACGCTGTCCTCGACAAGTTGTACGCGATCAATGCACTGGCGCCAGCGAAACTCATTGCTCGGGTCTGGCCCGTGATGTGCGCACAGGGCAGCGGGCGAATCGTCAATGTTTCAACCTACGGCACGCAAGATCCGTTCGCAGGATTCTTCGGGTACGCGGCTGCAAAGTCGGCGATGAACCTGATGGCGATGTCCATCGCGGGCGAAGGTAAGGAGCACGGCATCAAGGGCTTTTCGGTCGCTCCCGCAGCGGTTGAAACCCCGATGCTGCGCGCGATGTTTGACGAAGACGTGATTCCGCCCGCGAACTGCTTGAGCGCCGATGAGGTGGGCGTGGTAGTGGCGGATTGTGCTTCGGGCAAGCGAGATGAGGACAACGGTCAGACGTTGTTTTTGGCAGCGGAATAGGGCAGTTGAGCCTTCGCAGCAGATTCCCCCTCCCTCACCGTCGGGGCTTGTAGAGACAAGAAGCTCTGCGAACTACAAGTCACGCGAGGCCGAGGCGTTGCTCGATGCCTTCGATGAGCGTGTGCATGATGACGGTGTGGATTTCCTGGATGCGATCGGCGGTGTCGCCGGGTGCATCGAACCAGTGTGCGCACAGCGGTGCGAGTGTGCCTCCGCCTTTGCCGAGCAAACCAACAACCAGTACGTCAAGTTCTTGAGCTGCCTGTGCTGCGCGCACGAGGTTAGTCGAGTTGCCGCTGGTCGAGAGGCAGATGAGTACGTCGGTGTTGGTGGCGATGGCGCAGACCCACCGCTCGAAGACGGCATCGAAGCCGTAATCATTGGCGGTGCAAGTGATGTGTCCTGGATCGGTGCAGGCGAGTGCTGGCAGGGGTCGACGATCGTTGCGGAATCGGCCCGAGAGTTCTTCGGCGAAGTGCATGGCTTGGGCCATCGACCCGCCGTTACCGATGGTCAGGATCCGCCCCCCGCAGCGATGCGGTCGCCGAGGTGCGCAGCGATGCGTTCGAGCTGATCGAGGGTTGTTCGGTTGGCACAGAACAGATCGAGGCCCTGGCGGGCGTCTTCGAGCGAACGTGCCAGATCTGGGGTCTTCGTCGTATGAGAGAGTGGGGGCATGGCTCGGTCAGTGTACGCGGTGTCTGAGAGAGCGTTGTTTGAGGGGCTCGATATGAGTGGGGTGGCCTGAGCGCTCTTCGGCGCTAGCATCGGCTTCGCAGCGGGCTCGAGCCGACTGCATCAATCCTCCAATGTTCTTATCACGACGGAAGTGCTGAAAATGACCCAGTTTGTTGACCTTGATCGCGACACCAATCAGGCCCTCGGGATCGCCCGATACGCGATCGACTTCGTGCGTGGCGATGAATCGGGAGCTGTGGGCAAGCCCTCGGAGAAGGTGCTGGGCCGGGTCGATCAGTTCTGGACGGATTCGGTGCTCTGCGGGCTGTCGGCGTTGGCTCTGGGTACCAACGCTCCGACGATTCTTCGCAACGAGGCGTTGAGTTATCCGGTGACGGCCGCGGCGTGGATGCCCGAGGGAGCCAAACATGCCGGTGCGACGGTGTTCGGTTCAGGCTTGGCGGTTCACCCAGAGAAAGCGATCGCGGCGAACTGTTCGGCGGTCCGCGAATGGGACTCGAATGGGACCAACTTTGGCTATGACCCTGAACGCGGGCGCACGGCGGGCGAGTTCGGGCACAATGATTTCTATCCGGTGTGCTTGGCGGCGGCCCAAATGGGCGGGCTCGACGGCGCGGCAGCACTTCGCGGGATGGTGTGCCTCGATGAGATTCGGGGCCGATTGGCCGAGGTGTTTAGCCTCAAGAGTTACAAGCTCGATCACGTTGTGCATGGAGCGATCGGTTCGGCGGCGGTGTTTGGCGCGATGATGGGCGCGACGGCTGAGCAGATCGAATCGGCGATCGGGATGTCGGTGGCGCACTACATCCCATGGCGAGCGATCCGTGCGGGCAAGCAGCTCAGCGATTCTAAGGGTTCGTCGGCGGCGATCTCGACCGAGGCGGCGGTGCTTTCGGTCAAGCGTTCGATGCAGGGGTTCATGGGGCCGCGAGATATTTTCAGGAATCCCGAGGCGATTTTCAGGGCGTTCGAGGGACCGGGTCAGTGGTTCTCGTTGATCGGCAAGCACGAGTCGGCGAACGTCAAGCAGGCGGACGCCTCGCCGTTTGATCTGTCGCTGGCGACCGCGGGCGATGACTTTGCGGTGATGGGGATGCACTTTAAGATCGGGCTCTATGAGCATCAGTCAGCGGGCGCGTTGCAGGCGTTGCTTGATCTGCTGAGCAAGGCTCCGGGTCTGCTCGATGACGCGAGCGGTGAAGGGATCAAGACGATCAGGATCAAGGCGTACGAGCCCGCGTTCGGGATCATCGGCGACCCTGCCAAACGCGATCCCAAGACGCGGCAGTCCGCGGACCACTCGATGGTGTATATCGTGGGCACGATGTTGCGGAAGGCTTTGGAGAGCCGGTCGGCGGGGCGTGATGTTTCGTGGGATGATTTGATGTTGATGCCGCACGATTTCTCGGGCGCTGCGATCAACAACTCGATCACTCGCAAGCTGATGGAGAAGATCCAGTTCGAGCACGGCGGTGAGGACTACGACAAGCGGTATCCCGACGGCATCCCCACGAGCATGACCATCGACTCGGCGGACAAAACTACCTACGACTCGGGCATGGTGATGTACCCCGCTGGGCATGCTCGCAACACCGTGCATGATCTTGAGAGTTTGCTTGCGACCAAATGGCACAAGCTCGGATCGCTGGTCGCGGACGATCCCGAACCGATCATCGCTCGGTATCAGCATCTCGCGTCGAAGAATGCTGGGGCTGTGGCGTCGATCAACTCCTTCGAGCTCGCGCAGGACGAGTCGTTCGAGTGAGCGAGCATCGGCTCAAACCGGCACTCAAATCGGTCGGTGTGTTCTGTGGCTCAAGCCCGGGGACGCACCCCGAGTATGTGCGCACAGCACTCGAGATGGGCACACTGCTCGGCGAGAACGGCCTGCGACTTATCTATGGCGGCGGCGGACGCTCCAAGAACGGAACGCTGGGCATCATGGGTGCGGTCGCGGACGGCTGCCTCGATGCGGGCGGCACGGTCACGGGCGTGATTCCCAAGTTTCTCGTCGGTCCTGAAAGTGCGCACCCGAGGGTGACGGACATGCGGTGTGTCGAGACGATGGCGCAGCGCAAGGATGTGCTGATTGGGGAGTCCGATGCGTTCGTGATTCTCTCGGGCGGGATCGGGACGCTCGATGAGTTGTTCGAAGTGATGACGTGGAATCAGCTCAAGATCATTCGCAAGCCCGTGGTGGTGGTGAACACGCTGGGCGTGTTTGATGGGCTGGCCCAGTGGTATGAGCGAGCGGTGGGGGGCGGGTTTGTGCCCGCTGATGGTGGGGGAGTGCCGAGGTTTGTGGAGACGCCCTCAGCGGCGCTGGATTTCCTGCTCGGGAGATAAAGATATGGGGGCTTGCGGGCACCGCGTCCGAGCCACATGGAGAGGGTGCTCCTAGCATCCGAGAGAGAGTTGCAGGCATGTCGCGCTGCAGCATGAACGTCAAAGCCGAGGAGATCCGATCGTGACCGCAACCCCCGTGATTGTCGCTGCCAAACGCACTCCGATCGGTCGATTCATGGGCGGGCTCTCGCGGGTTGCTTCGCCTCAACTCGGGGCGTTTGCGATCGAAGCGGTGCTCGAAGCGGTGCCCGCGGCCAAGGACCACATCGACGAATGCATCATGGGGTGTGTGTTGCAGGGCGGACTGGGCCAGAACCCGGCGAGACAGGCGGGGCTCAAAGCGGGGCTACCCACAACGCTCAGTGCGCAGACGATCAACAAGGTGTGCGGGTCGGGGTTGCAGGCGGTGATGTCGGCGGCACAATCCATCAAGGCGGGCGACAACGAGGTCGTCGTCGCGGGCGGGTTCGAGAACATGTCCGGCGCGCCGCACTTCGCACACATCCGCAGCGGGGTGAAGTATGGCCCGACGACGATGCAGGATCTGATGGCACACGACGGGCTGACGTGCCCGTTTGAGCAGTGTGCGATGGGCAACTCGGCGGACCATATCGCGAACAAGTATGGGGTGAGCCGCGAGGAACAGGATCGGCTCAGTGCGCAGTCGCATCAACGCGCAGCCAAGGCTTGGGATGACGGCTGGTTTGACGCTGAGACGATCGCGCTGACCGGCAAACAAGTCGGCAACCGCAAAGTGCCCGGCCCCGAGGGCGGCGTGTCACGCGACGAGGGCATCCGGGCTGATTCGACGCCCGAGGGACTCGCCAAGCTGCGGGCGGTGTTCACCAAGGACGGCACGGTAACCGCGGGCAACGCGAGCCAGATTTCTGACGGCGCTGCGGCCACGATCGTGATGAGCGAATCCAAGGCGCAGGCGTTGGGCGTGACGCCGATGGTCAAGATCGTTGCGTACCACACGCACGGCGTGGACCCGATCGACATCTTCGCAGCCCCGATCGGTGGCGTTCGCGGAGTGCTCGATAAGGCGGGGCTTTCGCTGAGTGATATCGACGTGTTCGAGGTCAACGAGGCGTTCGCTGCGCAGGTGCTGTGCAACGCCAAGGAACTCGGGATCTCCGAGGACAAGATGAACATCGGTGGCGGCGGGGTGGCACTAGGGCACCCGATCGGCGCTTCGGGCGCACGGGTACTCGTGACGCTGATTCATCACCTGATGCGTACGGGTGGGAAACGTGGATTGGTGACGCTGTGCTTGGGCGGCGGTAACGCGGTGGCGATGATCGTCGAGACGGTGTGACTCTGACGTTGATCGCGCGTTAGCTTGCTTTGGTGCAGGTGTAGACGAACGCGGGCGGCAGATTGGCCCAGATGATGGGGCTGATGGTGACGGTCTCGAAGAGCTCTCGGCAGACGCGGCGGAAGTCCCACGCGCCGGGCAGACACAGCCCGATGTGGTAGCCGAAGGTTCGGAACTGGCCTCCCGGGCGGAGCACTTGGGCGGTAGCTTCAAGGATGGCACGCCTCGGGGCTTTGGGGATTGCAGGCCAACCGAGTCCGGAGATCACCAGATCAACCGGCAGGATGTCGAGGCTCTTGCAACGATCGCGGACTTCGAGGGCGTCGCCATGAACGACCTTGAGGCGGGTGCCGGTGGCGCTCGGGACGTTCTGAGGGAGATCCTTGGCGAGCCCGGGGTTTCGTTCGAGAGCGAGGAATGTGCGGTCCTCGACGCGATGTGCCTGGCATTGTTCGAGTGCTGCCTGAGTGAAGACGCCGGTGCCGGGACCATATTCGACGATCGAGCGGATGGCTGAGAAATCGATCCCTTGGAGCATGGCGCCAGCCAAGGCTTGCGAACTGGGGGCAATGGTCGCGGTGCCCAGGGGGTCGGCGATGAACTCTCGGAGCATTCGGGTCGCGTTTTGCACGAACCACGGTAGCGCCTGATTTACGGGTGGCCGAGCGGTGATGGCGTGCGAACGATCAGGCTTGAACCCAGAAGACTCAACCAACACCAGCGTGCCCGAGCAGAGCCTGTCCTCGGGGATTCAGCAGACAGATTCAACGGCGCTTCAAGCAATGGCGGTCTGTGGCTTCGGGCTCGAAGCAGTCGTTGCACGCGAACTCCACGAGCTTGGGTTCGAGGATGCCAAGCCCGCGGACACCGGAAGTGTTCGGTGGACGACCGACGCGGCGGGAATCGTGCGAGCGAACCTGTGGCTGCGGACTGCGGACCGTGTGCTGATCGTGGTTGATGAGTTCGAGGCTTCGGACTTTGATGCGTTGTTCGATGGCACGATGGCGGTGGATTGGGCATCGTGGATCGAGCCTGACGCGGCGTTCCCGGTGCGAGCGCGGTGCGTTCGCAGCCAGCTTTCGAGCGTTCCTGCGGTGACACGGGCGGTTAAGCGAGCGGTGGTGGAGTCGCTCAAGTCGGGGCACGCGGTGAGCGAGCTGCCCGAGACGGGCGTGGTGTATTCGATCCAGGCGAGGCTGTTGCGTGACCGGTTGACGCTGTTGCTCGATACCTCGGGCGATGCGTTGCATAAGCGCGGGTATCGCAGGCAAGCGGGGACGGCGCCGCTGCGTGAAACGCTTGCAGCCGCGATGCTTTCGTTGTGCCGGTGGCGGGCTGAGCGCCCGTTGATCGATCCGTGTTGTGGGTCGGGGACGATCCCGATCGAGGCGGCGTTGATTGCGAGCAATACTGCGCCTGGATTGCATCGGGAGTTTGATGCGCAGCGGTGGGGGAGGTTCCCGGCGCAACTGTGGGACCATCAGCGGGAACTGGCGAAGGCTGCGATCACGCTTGATGTGGAGTGTTCGATCGCGGGGTACGACCTTGCGGAGGAGGCGTTGGTTGTTTCACGCCGCAACGCGGAGCGGGCTGGAGTGGGGGAGTTGATTCACTTTCAGCAGCGGGCGCTCGCCGACCTTCGAGCGAAGGCAGACTTCGGCTTGCTGGTGACCAACCCGCCCTACGGCGTGCGGCTCGAAGATCGTCCGCAGGCCGAGGCGTTGTTGCGATCAATGCCCGGAGCGTTTCGGGGGCTGGGCACATGGACGTTTGGCGTGCTGACGGATCACGAAGAATTCGAGCGTTTGATCGGACAGGAATCGAGCAAACGTCGCAAGCTCTACAACGGCTCGATTCAATGCACGCTGTACCGGTTTGATGGCCCCAGGCCGCCGAGAGCGGACAGGCCGCAGGAGGCAGATGCAGAGATCAAGCCCGCAGCCTTCGGTGCGCTGCGTGACGCGGACAAGCATCGACTCGATGAGTTTGAGGCCGTGCTGACCAAACGCTGGCGGCATTGTCGCAAGTGGCCCAGCCGAGGCATCGAGGCGTACCGGGTGTATGACCACGACGTGCCGGGGATCACAGTGAGTATCGATCGGTATGGGCAGGCGTTGCGTGTGGACGCCCATCTCAGAGGCGGCGGGCGGTCACTTGCCCAGCAAGCCGAGTTGATGGATCGCGTGGCCGATCGAATCACAACGGTGACGGGCTTGGGCTCGTCTGAGATATGTCTTGTAGGTACGTCGCACTCATCAGGCGTTGGGCCACGCAGCATCGAGGAACATCAGATGCGGTTCGTTGTGGATATATGCGATGAGCACTCGACCGGTATTAAACTCGAACTGCGACAGGCTCGCGAGTGGGTTCGCAAACGTTCGGCGGGCAAGCGAGTGCTCAACTTGTTCTGTGGGTCGGGAGCGTTTGCGGCGGCTTGTGCAGTGGGGGAGGAGGGGCAAGACGGTGAAGGTGCAGCGAGCAGCGTCTCGGTTGATGTGAGTGAAGAGGCATTGGACATGGCTGCGGAGAACCTTCGGCTCAACAACATCGAGCCGGGCGAGTGCCACGAGCTTGATTGCTGCGAGGTCAAAGAGTTTGTGCTCGATGCCGGTCAGATGGACGAGCGGTTTGATCTGATCGTGGCGAGTTTGCCGGGAACCGAGAGTGAGACGGCTCAAGAGATGGATTGGAACAGCCAGCGTGACCACACCGAGCTGCTCGGTCGGCTTGGCGAGTTGCTGAGTGATGGTGGGGTGATCTTGTTGACGACCGCCACGCGGGGTCTTCGGCTCGACGTGCCGCAGCATCTCGAGGTCACCGAGACCACCCAGCGGTTCTGCCCGGACGATTTTCGCGGACGACCGGTGCAGCGGTCTTGGCTGATTTCACGGGTAGTGGGGGCGTAAAAAAGCCCGCCTAGAGGAGGCGGGCTTGGGAGGTGCTGAAGAGTTATACGAACGATGGTTTAGGGATCGTCCGACGGGTCATATCCCGGTGCCATTCTGGGGCCGCCACGTATGGGTTCATCACTGTCTTGCAGCTTATCGAGCGCAGCCTGATCGATTTTATCACCGCCATTACCTCCGAAAACAGTCATGGCGATCACAATGAGAACGATACCACCAAGGGCTGCAGCGATGATGATCTTGATCTTCTTACTGTCCACTACGGGTACTCCAGTTCACAGAAGCAGGTGGTGTTGATCGAATGCCAATGCCGAGATGCTTACGGATCGTCTGATCTAAGCGTGAAGTGCAAGTTGTATTCTTCAGTGTTGGCCTTGCCAAGCTCGAAGCGGAGGTACTTGACGTGACCGTCGTAGAACGCCATGACACCTTTGTTCTTCTCGCCATATTCCCCCTCGATACCCTCGGGGAAGGTTTGAATGCCATCGTCTGAAGTCAGGATGTCCCCCGCCTGATCGTAAATATATACAAACTTGGATGGGCTGAAGCTCGATGCGATCCGAAGCCTGCGCATGCCTTCGTTGTATGCATCATTGAAGCCCAATCCCTGCTCACGCAGCTCAAAAAACCACTTGACATTCGTGTGGTACGTCGTGCCAATGTCTTCATAGCTGCTCACGGTAAAGTCAGCCTCGGGCCATCTTCGCTGACGAGTAGCCTTGTCGCCGGGCGACCTGAAGACCTCGTGCTGCATGTTCTGTCGAACACCCGGTACTCTGCTAGTTCTAGCCGCAGTATACGCTATATTATCATTACGTTCGAAGAATGGTTCAGGATAATCGTACTCAGAGTAGAGATAATTATTCAACGGTCGTCCTGATGCTGCCAAATCGAAGGCGGTGCGCTGCCAAAAGTCACTCGGATCCATACCGCCGTACGCCCATGTAGACCAGCCGCCTACGACTGTGCGGGCTCGCCTGTTGTATCCCGAGGCATAGTGAGGTACGTCTTCATTGTTATCGATCCGGTATCCCTCGAACGCCACCATAACCTGGCGGAGATTGCTCAGGGAGATCGATTGCCAAGCAGCGAGCCTGGCCTTACCCAGAGCTGGCAAGAGAATGCCGATGAGTAATGCGATGATGGCAATTACCACTAACAGCTCGATGAGCGTAAACCCTGATCGAATTGATCTGTATATTTTCATGGTTGTTCCCTTTAGCTTCCTGACTGCGTCAGCCCGCGAATAGGCATTCCACACGCCCAGACTGGGACATGCTTCTGAGGCAGCACTCGGCCCCTATGACGGCAGTATAACGAGTCTTCGGGCATTCCGCCAGCCTTTAGACGCAACGAGTTGGTCGATTGTTCCTAGGGAATCTGCCCAATTCAGGGGCCATCGACTCTTGCTAGGCCGTCTATTGTACATAACAAGCATTATAGGACGTTGTTTCGATACCGTTTTCCAGGTGCCTTGGCACAGAAAAACCCGCCTCTCATGCGAGAGACGGGCTCGTGGTCGTTCGCGTGGTTCACGAACAGAGAGGAGATCCGTGTAAGGGACGGGGTTGAACTGGCTACTTAGCGCCGACGTCGGCTGGCCAGACCACCGGCACCGATCAGCAAGGCTGCTGCACTGGGAGCGGGGATGGTGTTGATCGTCAGGTCATCGAGCAACACGCGCGGCGCGGTGAAGTCGTTGCCGAGTGTCGCGAAGAGTTGAAGTGAATCGAACTGCGCACCACCGACGCTCATCGTGGCGATGGCGCCGTTGTCTCGCCCGCCCAGATCAGAGATCGTGAAGGTGTCTTCGCCGACCACTGTCGCGCCCATGAGGGCTTGGAAGTGGAATACGATGCCGCCCCACGGCCCGTTCTCGAAGTAGCCAATATCCAGTGACGCAAAGTCAGCAACCGAATCGAGGTTCATCGTCAGCGTGGAGATCGCTCCAAGCGTGAGGTTGTCGCCAGGAATGAAAGCACGCCCAAACGTCATCGCTTTATTGCGACTGCCCCAACTCGGGAACGAGTCGTAGAAGAAGGCCGCGTTCTCGATGATGATATCGTCGCCGAGCGATTCGATTGCGGTTCCGCCGGGTACAAACGTATTGCCATCGGGGAACACACCGTGGACGTTGTTGACGTCGGT
>CAYUVO010000033.1:0-23340 GCA_964448185.1 uncultured Phycisphaeraceae bacterium | reverse complement strand
AACGCACCACGCTCAAGGTCCAGGCCGAGCGAGCGGTGCTCGCAGCCGTCCGCCTGCCCGATTCGATCTACGACCCCGCCGATCCGTTCGGCGAACTCGCTGCACTCGCCGAGCAGGCCGGTGCAGTCGTCGTCGGCGAACTCAGCCAGAATCTCGCCCGCCCCGTTACGGGCACCTACATGGGCAGCGGCAAGGTCGCCGAACTCAAAGGAATGTGCGAGCGTCTCGGGGCGACCACGATCATCTTCGACCACGATCTCGCCCCACGACAACTCGGCACGATCGAGAGACTCACCGAGCGCAAGGTGATCGATCGTTCGGAGTTGATTCTCGATATCTTTGCGAGCCGCGCGAAGACGCACGAAGCCAAGCTGCAAGTTGAACTCGCCCAGATCGAATACACCTATCCAAGACTCCGCGCCATGTGGAGCCACCTCGAACGCATCGTCGGCGCGGGCGGTGCCGCTTCGCTCACCGGCGGAGTAGGCACCCGGGGCCCGGGCGAACAACAGATCGAAGTCGACCGCCGATTGGTCCAACGCCGAAAGACCGATCTGCAAAGACAACTCGCCGAGATACAGAAGCGCAAACAACGGACGGTCCAAGACCGCAACTTCGAGCACTTCACCGTTGGCCTCGTGGGCTACACCAACGCGGGCAAGTCCACACTCTTCAACACCCTGACCTCCGGCGGCGCGTACGCCGACGACCGTCTGTTCGCGACGCTCATGACCCGTACCAGATCGTGGCACATCGGCCGAGGAATCGAGACGATGCTCTCGGACACCGTCGGCTTTGTGCGAGCCCTGCCGCACAACCTGATCGCCTCGTTCCGTGCCACGCTCGAAGAAGCCACGCACGCGGACCTGCTGCTCGTGGTGCTCGATGTCTCGGACCCGGCTGCCGAGTTGCAAGAACGAGCGGTGCGGACCACCCTCGAAGAGCTGTTCGAGTCGATGACTCAGCGCGAAGGACCGAGCTATACCCCGCCCGAACAGATCCTCTTGCTCAACAAGGCGGACCGCCTGCCCGACAACTCGCAACTGCTCGTCTGGCAACGCAAGCACCCCGCAGCGATCCCGCTGTGCGCACTCCCGGGCGACGACGGCGAGCCGGGCATGGGTCAGCGAGCCTTGACCGATCTCGTGCGAGAAAGGGTCATAGGTGATCCGACCGACGCAACAATCACGCTGGCGATGGCCAACGCCAAGCTCATGCACCAGATCGAATCGAGAGCTAAAGTGCTCGACCGCCGATACAACGGCCCGATGGTCAGCGTCGATGTCTCCGCGGGCGAACGGCTGCTCAAACGCTGGTCGAAGAGCGGCGTAGAGATCAAGTCAACCAAGAGCGGCCAAGACCTGTTCCCGCACAAAGACGGCGCGTGGTAAGAGCCTTGATCGTGCGTCTTACGCGGAGACAGCGCGCGAGAACCCAGCGCAGCTGCCGATGGGCGTGACCTTGAGAGCGTGCTCCGCGTTGATCGGTAGGCTGCAAGACTCGATAAGGTCCGCCGGTGCTTCGCCACGGATGCGGATCTGCACGACCTGCTGATCGGCAGTGCCTTCGCCAAAGTGTGCACAAAGCCCGCATTGTCCGTCAGTAAGTTTGAGCATGATCGGGGTCTCCAGAGCCGAGTTGAGTGCCGATGAGCGAACGCCCATCTTCATCTATCCATACGGTTCGATGGGCACCTGATGCAATGAGAACAGGGCTCAAGTGATACTTGAAGCTGCGTCTCAAGCTCGGCAGCCCTTGCGGACCTCTCACTGCGATGCCGGGCCGTGCTATCGTCCGATAATGTTCCGTTCTCGGTAGATTCTCCTCGGTGAAGAAATTTTCTGCTGATCTCAAGGGATTATGCGTCGCAACCGAGCATGGGCGCAATATTCTGCATTCAGCGGCACTTCGACGTCCTCGGCTGATGCCGAGGGCGAAAGCTGCAGACATAGACCACCCGGATACGGGTTGATGAGGAGAGAGAGATGAAGAAGAAAATTGCTTTGATACTGGCCGCGATGACCATCGCTGGTGTTGCAAGTGCCCAAGACGGCCTGGTGTACGCCTACGACCTGCGCGGCGTCAATGAGTTCTTCACGTTCGACCCCGAAAACGCCGGTGCTGGGGAGACCTTCATCGACACAGGCGCTAACGCCAACCTCTACAACGGCTTCGCGATGGACTTCAACACCGCCGCCGACACACTCTACTTCATCAGCAGTGATGAGAACCTCGGGACCATCTCGCTCGCCGACGGTTCGTTCACCGTGTCCAACGCCCTCAGCGGCGACCTGACGCCCGGTACCGATTCCATCAGCGGCCTCTCGGTCGATCCGACCAACGAAACCTTCTATGTGTCCACCACTACCTCGCTCTACACCATGAACCCCGCCACCGGCGTCGCATCACTCGTCGGAGCCTTTGGCACCGGTACGATCATCGACATCGCGATCGACATCAACGGCAACATGTACGGCCACGACATCACCAACGATTCGCTGGTGAGCATCGACAAGAACACCGGCCTCGGTACCCAAATCGGCGGCCACGGCCTCGCGGCAAACTTCGCTCAAGGCATGGACTTCGACTATTCCACCAACACGCTCTACGCCGCGATTTACACGGGCGGCGGCACGGGCCAGTTCGTGAGTTGGGACCTGACCGACGGCTCCGTCACCGCTCTGGCTGGTATGCCCAGCTTTGGGTTTGATTCAAACGGCGCCGAGATGGAGATTGCCATCCGTTCGATCCCCGCACCGGCGACCACCGCTGCTCTTGGCCTGCTCGGGCTCGTTGCGACCCGTCGGCGTCGCTAATCCGACTTATTCTCTCGTATCTTCAGGACGTCCTGTGATGGGGCGTCCTTTTTTTGCGCTCCCGTTTTTGCCCCCTCTCGGGCTGCGGGCTCTCGCCAACGCCCACCGGGTGAGCTAGCATCGTCTCTGCCCAGCCGCAGACGACCGGCGAGCCGGACGCTTTGCGGATCGAGGCCACCTTAGCTCAGTTGGTAGAGCGGAGCTTTCGTAAAGCTCAGGTCGCTGGTTCGAGTCCAGTAGGTGGCTCTGTGCGCACGAATCTGTGCAACTGAACCTGTGCGTGCCCCAAAGCCACAGCACCCATCTCTTAATAACCAACAACCGCCCTCGACCGTGTTCGGTCTGGGGCGGCTGCCATCAATCAACAAAGCGGGTGACCGGAGTCGAACCGGCGACATTCACGTTGGCAACGTGACGCTCTACCACTGAGCTACACCCGCAGCACGGGAAACTTCCCCGGTTCTGCATGGCCGAATGTAGAGCCGAACACGCCTGAAATCAACCATTCGAGCCATCTGATTCAACTCTCGGGCCATCGCAACCGCTCGCCACGCAGCCTGTGCCGACTGCACACCTGCAACCTGGACCATCACCGGCTATCGGCCTCAGCGAGCCCGCTCGATCGCGTCGAGCACCTGATCCGCCGTGTACGCATTGGACATCCATGGCTCATCAAGACCCGGGCCGAAGACCACCAACAGCGGGATCCCGATCTGCTCCAACTCGTGGAGCTTGTCCCAGCCCGCCGCCTTGGTGCTCGTCAGATCAGCTTTCATCGCCACCAGCCCCTCGCTGTTCCGAAGCACGCCGCCCAATGGGTCTGGGCTGAGCACCGCCGCTTCGAGCGTCTTGCAGTTCAAGCACCACTCGGCGGTAAAGTCCAGCACCACCACGTCGCCACGCCCGAGCGATTCATCGAGTGTGGTCTGTGTGAACGGCACCCAGAAATCATGCTGCGCATGCTGGGTCTGTGTGACCGCTGCGTAGAACCCGCCGCCCAACAGCACGATCCCGATCAGACTCATCGCGATCGAAGGGATCGGCTTGCCCGAGATCTTGAACGTCCGCCACGCGAGCCACACGCCCGCTGCCGAGCCGAATAACGCAACCGCCCACCAATGGATCACCTTGGCCCACCAAGGCAAGCCCGCGAGCCATGATTCGTTGCCCCCGATAAACGCGAGCACGCCCGCGCCGATGAAGTACGCCGATGCCGCCATGAGCAACAAGCCCATCACCTGCTTGACGAGATCACTCGCAGGCCCCGCCTTGGGCAACGCCTTGAGCAACTCGGGCTTGAGACTCAGCACCAGATAAGGCGACGACATCCCGATCCCGATCCCGCCAAACACCGCGAGCACCGTTGTTGTCGGCATCGTCGCAGCACCCGCGAGCAACGCGCCCGCAACGAACCCAAAGCACGGCAAGCCGAGCACCGCGGTCATCACGCCAAACAAGAACGACCCCCAACCAGAGTCCGCCTTCGGGTTCACCGCGTACACCTTCTGCGGCAAAGTTATCTCAAACGCACCCATGATCCCCACACCCATCGCCGCGATCACCAGCCCAATCCCCAGCGTGATCCACCAGATCCCAAAGAGTCTCGACGGATCGGCGAACGCGGTTACGCTCGCAGCCAGAACACCCAACGCGAGCCAGAACCCGATCACGCCCGCTGCCATCCAGAGCCCGAGGTACAGCGTCCGACCGGGCGAGCCCGAGTGCTTGCTGATCGCCATCACCTTGAGCGGAATCACCGGCAAAACACAGGGCGTCAGGTTCAGAATCAACCCGCCAAGAGCTCCGAGCAACGCCAAACCAATCGGTCCCGTCGGCACACGAATCCCGAAGAATGATCGGCCCGAGTCCTCTGACTCAGCGGTCACTGCGGGGCCGTCCCACGCCGAAGCATCCGCGAACACCGATGCATCAAAGCCCGCGAAGTCACCGCCGCGACTCGCTGCGCCATCAGCGCCAACCATCAGCGTGACTTGGTTCGTCGCGTCCATCGGCGGCAAACACGTTGTCTCGTCGCACGCTTGATATGACGTCACCAAGTCGATCACCAACTCGCCCGGCGCAGCGTCGGCAGCAACCCGTATCGGCACATACACGATCGCCCGGCCCGAGTACGTCATCGCTTCAACAGTCTCCGCCTGCCCCGTGACATCGGGTACCGTGTTGAGCGTCGGAGTGGGCCACTGAATCCGACCAACCGTCACCGAGTCAGGAGCCGTCACCGCGATCGCGGTTCGGATCGCAAAGTCGTCAATCTCGGGCGGCAGCACGTCCTGCACTTTGGCGGGCCACGAGTGGAAGTGCTCCGCGTGCTGGATCACCACCGCGATCGCCAGCGTCGAACCCGGCGCTACTTCGTTGCGCTGTGCGTGCGCCGAGACCGTGACTTCATCGCCGCCACCAAAGCCCATCTGGGCGTGGACAGCAGAAGTCAGCCAAAGCATCAACACGAGGAGCAAACGATTCATGCGGATCATGCGATCTCCAAAGCAAGGCGTGTACCAGCGAGCAACTCTCTAGCACTCGACCATCACAGGGTATCGAGCAGCGGATCTGGTCAGGCTTGGCCGCTCGAAGTCTTCATCACGCCACGAGTGTCTGCAAGAAAAGGGTCTGTCTCTCACGAGTCCCGAGTGTCAGCGAGGGGGATTCCCAACGGCTCAACCCACAACCAGCACAGAATGTTCCCGGCATCTCACATTCGCACAGCCCCCCCGCCCCCCCCCGCCTTCCCAACCCCAATCCTCCCTCAAGCCCGCCGGGCGACTTGTCCGATAGTCACTTGCATCGGCTGACCTCTTTTCTTCCGACCCGCCCTGGGGTCAACCACAGCCTGCGCGCGGAGCCTGCTCTTGGACATGATGGACCAATCTGAGATTGATGCCCTGCTCGCAGCGGTCGAGACGGGTGAACTCACGGATGAGGACACCACCGACGAGATCTTCAGCAGACGCCGATACGACGTGCCCCCCGAGATCAGGCCCTACGACTTCAAACGTCCCGAGCGCGTCAGCAAAGACCAGATGATGGCCCTCCAGACGCTCCACGAAGGATTCGCCAGAAACTTCGGAGCCTCCCTCTCGGGCTTCTTGCGCACCATCGTCGAGGTCCGCGTTGCGTCATGCGAACAAATGACGTACTCCGAGTTCATCGCAAGCCTGCCCAACCCCACAAGCTTCAACCTCATCGAGGCTGACCAACTCGATGGACAGGTCTGCCTCGAACTCAGCCCCCTGATTATTTACCCGATCATCGATCGGCTCTTGGGCGGCACCAGCCAAGACCTGTTCATCCCCCAGAGACCTATGACCCTCATCGAGATGAGACTCATCTCCAACGTCACCAATCGCGGCCTGACCGCTCTGAGTGAGGCATGGAGCGGGATCAGCGAGATGACGTTCGAGATCACCTCGACCGAATCAAACCCCCAGCTCGTCCAGATTGTACCCCCCAACGAGGTGGTAGTGGTCATCAGCTTTGAGCTCAAGCTCGCGAGCCGAGCGGGCACGATGAGTCTTTGCATCCCCTACAACACCATCGAGCCGCTGATGGAAGAGCTCAGCGCCCAGAGCTGGTTCAACGCTTCGGTCAAAAAGGGCTCTCCCGAGCTGACAGAGCGGCTCGGCACCGGCCTCTCGGGAGCCACCCTCGAAATCACGGGTATCCTCGCTGAAACCACCATCACCCTGCAGGATCTCGCTTCGATGCAGCCGGGCGACCTGATCGTCACCGATACCTCAAAGTCATCTCCAGCGGTTCTCAGCGTCGGCGGCGAGCGCAAGTTCCTGGCAGAGCTGGGCCAGCTCAAGAACCAGAGGGCGCTCAAGGTGATCCGGCCTCTGACCTCGATCGAGCGGTCGCGGTCACGTCCGCCACAGAAGTAGTCCGCAGCGTTTGCCCCTGCGTTGGATGGTTTCTAGACTTGAGGACTCGCCGGGCGTCGGTTCGTCCGGATCGGAGTGGAGTTCGTGCGCATGCAGACGGTCAATCGACATGGCTGCTAGTCGTCCCGATCTTGGAGCGACTGGAGCATCAGGACCTCGTGGGGGTTATCCCATGCGGTAAGGGTGTGTTTCCAAGTTGGCTCCACGGGTGCGGCTGCCCTGTGCACAGGACTGCCTGCGTCAGCAATGGTCGCGGTCTGCGCGTCGCCTTTCAGAAGGCCAGCAGACCTGCTTGTGTGGAGCCAAGTGTGAACACCGCCGAGATGATGCGGATCCTCGATTCGATCGCCCGTGACCGAAACATTGATCGTTCGTTGCTCCTCCAGGATCTGGAGCAGGCGATGGTGTCGGCTGCCCGTCGCCACTTCAATACGCTTGACGTCGAAGAGTTCAAGTGCGGCATCGACCCGATCTCGGGTGAGATGGTTCTGACCCGCCACGGCGAGCCCATGCCCTTTACCGCTGAAGGCTTTGGACGCATCGCTGCGCAGACCTTCAAACAGGTCATGATCCAGCGATTCCGCGAGGACGAACGCGACAGCATCCTGACCGAATACACCAAACGCATCAGCGAAGTCGTCACGGGCGTTGCCCAACGCTACGAGGGCGGCGCACTGGTCGTGACGATCGACCGGGCCGAGGCGTTCATGCCCCGCAGCGAGCAGATCCCCGGTGAATACTTCGAGGCGGGCGAGCGGGTTCGGTGCCTGATTCTCGATGTCCGCGAGGCGGGCCATCAGGTCAAGATCGTGCTGAGCCGATCGCATCCCGATTTCATCAAACGGCTCTTCGAGGTCGAAGTCCCGGAAGTCGCAGAACGCATCATTGAGGTCAAGGCCATGGCCCGCGAAGCCGGGCACCGCACCAAGATCGCGGTCAGCTCGATCGACAGCAAGGTCGATGCGGTCGGCGCGTGCGTCGGCGTGCGGGGCAGCCGAATCAAGAACATCGTCGATGAACTCAACGGCGAAAAAATCGACATCGTTCGCTGGAACGAATCAAGCCAGATCCTCATCGGCAACGCCCTCAAGCCCGCAGAAGTCAGCGAGATCAGCCTGTGCTTCGAGCTGGGTCGGGCGACCGTGGTGGTCCGTGACGATCAGCTGAGTCTGGCCATTGGCAAGCGTGGACAGAACGTCCGCCTCGCTGCAAGGCTCACGGGCTGGGATGTTGACATCCTCACTCCCGAGGAGTTCAACAAGGGCCTCGATACGCTCTCCGAGACGCTCACTGCCATCGAAGGGTTCACCGACGAACACGTCGATCGGCTCGCAGCTTTGGGCATCGTCAGCGTCTTCGACGTCGAGGAAGTCGGCGCACAGGTGCTGGCGACTGAACTCGAGATGGATATCGAGAAGACCACCGCAGCCGTCGAGATCACCTCGACTCGCGCCAAGATCGTTGCAGAAGAGCAGGCCCGCGAGAAGGAAGCGGCGACCGCCAAGCGTGCAGCCGAGGCCGAAGCGGCCCGGCAGATGATCGAAGGCGGCGGCGACATGGCGACGGGCGACGGCGTCGATGCCGATCCCAACGCGGCAGCTGCAGCGATCTTGGGAATGGGCGTGATGCCCGCTCCCGCAGCCGAGACCAAAGATCACACGAGCGAACAGGCGGCCGATGCCATCCTCGGCGGATCCACCGATGGCAGCGATCAACCCGAAGACAGCCCAGCATCAGCGCCCGGAGCTGATGAGTAGCAGCAGAGCAAATTGAGCAAAGTAGTCGAGCAGTAGCAGCAGAGAGAACCCGATTGATTTGTCGATGTCCAAGAGCCACACCGGCCCCAAGGCATCGAACCCGATCCCCCAAGGATCGGTGGTACAGACCAGGAGCCCACGTTGGCATTACGCGTGTTTGAGATTGCCAAAGCCCTCAACGTCCCTTCGAAGACGGTCGTGGCCAAGTGCCACGCCGAGGGGATCCCCGAGAGCGTTATCAAGAACCACATGTCCAGCGTTTCGGTGGGCCTTGAAGCCACCATCCGCGACTGGTTTAGCGTGGAAGCTGCGCACGACGAGGGCGGTGGCACCGCCACCGAGACGGCGGCCCGGGTCGACATCGAGAAGATCCGCGTCAAGCCCAAACGCACCAAAGCCGTCGCCCATAAAGCTACAGCGGTCGCGAAGTCGATCGGCGATAACGGAGACTCGGGCGATTCGCAAGATTCTGCGACAACCGCCACCGCAACCACGCTGGCGCCCGAAGCTCCCGCGACGGATTCCAAGGTTGATGCCGAATCACCCGCCGACGACGCCATCGCGCCCGGAGCAGCAAACGCGACCACCTCGCCGCCCGCGACCGATGCGCCGCCAGCCGAAGTCCTCGCTCCGGGACCAGCTTCTCTCGATCAAGGCAATGGTCAGGTCGATCAAGCTCCTGCTGCGCCCATGCCCACAGAGGCAGCCGCAGCAGCACCGGCCACCACCGCGCCGGTGACCGACGCCCCGGCCTCGCCTCCGAAGCCGACAGCGACCAGACCCGCACCGATGAATGTGCCGGTTCGCCCCAAGATCATCAAGCCCGCAGGTCCCCAGCTCGATCACGGCAAGAAAGAGCAGGTCAAGCTCGCAGGGCCCAAGGTCGTCCGTATCGAGGCTCCCGAAGTCATCGATCCCCCGCGCAGGCGCCCGCCGAGTGATTACGGCGGAAGCGGTGGCGGCGGTCGAGGTGCGGGCTTCGGACCCGGTGGCGGCGGCGGCGACGGAGGTCGCAGCCCGCGTCGTGGCGGCAAGCGCCGCGAACCAGCCCAAGGCGGCGGCTCACAGGGCGGGAGCTGGTCGGGCAACAATTACTCCGCAGCCGATCTCGCCGAACGCCAATCAAGGCTCCAACACTCGGGCGGCTATCTCAAGCAACGCCGACAGTTGGCCCGCAGATCGACCCAATCAGAACGCCCCCAGAACCTCGCAGAGACCGGCGGCAAGGTCGCCATCAACGCGCCGTTCACGATCAAGGATCTGTCGGCGGCGACGGGTGTCAAGGCTGCCGAGATCGTCAAGCGGCTGTTCCTCGAAGGAGTCATGGCGACGGCCAACTCGGGCATCGAAGTCGAAAAGGCTCAGGAAATCCTGTTCGATTACAACATCGAACTCGATGTTCAAGAAGCCAAGAGTGCTGAGGAAGTCGTCACCGAAGAGTTCGGCCAACGCGACATGGTCGACGAGCGCAGGCGTGGACCCGTCGTCACGATCCTGGGTCACGTCGATCACGGCAAGACGAGCCTGCTCGACCGCATCCGCAACGCCAACGTCGCCGATGGCGAAGCCGGCGGGATCACACAGGCCACCAGCGCCTTCCGTGTACCCGTCAACGTGGGCGACGCCGAGAAGATCGTGGTCTTTATCGACACGCCGGGTCACGCGGCATTCACCGAGATGCGTTCGCGTGGTGCCAACATCACCGACTTGTGTGTGATCGTGGTCGCTGCGGATGACGGCGTGATGCCTCAGACGATCGAATCGATCGCTCATGCCAAGGCTGCGGGCACGCCCGTGATCGTGGCGCTCAACAAGATCGACAAGGCCCAAGCAACCGACGCGAACATTCAGCGCATTCTCGGTCAGCTCGCCGAGCACGGACTCAACCCGGTCGAATGGGGCGGCGACACCGAGATCGTCAAGACCAGCGCGACCAAAGACATTGGGATCCAGGAACTGCTCGACGTTCTCGACTATCAAGCCGAGCTGCTCGAACTCAAGGCCGACTTCGGCGGTCCGGCGCGGGGCAGCGTGATCGAAGCCCGCACTCAAATCGGCCGAGGCGTTGTGGCCAACATTCTCGTCTCCGATGGCGAGCTCAAGGTGGGCGACTTCATCGTTGCGGGACGAGGCTTTGGTCGTGTGCGTGACATCACCGATGATCGCGCCAAGAAGTCCAAGACCGCGGTGCCCCCGAGTCCGATTCAGATCTCGGGTCTCGATCAGATCCCCGACGCGGGCGATCCGTTCTATGTGGTCGACAGTCTCAAGAAGGCTCAGGAGGCCGCCGAGCAACGCCGCGACCGCGACCGCGAGGCGCAGCTCGCCAAGCCCAAGGTCACGCTCGATACGCTGCTCAGCCAGATGCAGAGCACCGAGCGCAAGGAGATCCTCATCGTCCTCAAGGCCGATGTGCAGGGCTCGATCGACGTGCTCCGCAACGAAATCGAGAAGGTTTCGGGCGACGAGGTCAAGGTCCGCGTGCTCCACGCAGCGGTCGGCGGGATCACCGAGTCGGACGTCATTCTCGCCGAAGCATCCAAAGCGATCATCATCGGGTTCAACGTCATCCCGTCGAGCAAGGCCCGTTCGATCGCCGAGGTCAAGCGTGTAGAGATCCGCAAGTACGACGTGATCTACCACATTACCGAGGACATCATCAAGGCCGCCGAGGGCTTGCTCGAACCCGAGCTTCGTCAGGAAGTCTTGGGCCACGCCGAGGTTCGTCAGGTGTTCAGGGTCTCGAAGGTCGGCATGATCGCCGGTTGCTATGTCACCGACGGCGTGATCGAACGCGACGCGCTCATCCGCGTGACCCGGAGCGATGTGGTCATCGAGAACGATCGCAAGCTCAGCCAGCTCAAGCGCGTGAAGGACGACGCCAAGTCGGTCCGCAACGGGCTCGAGTGCGGCATGAAGATCGACGGCTACGACGACATCAAGGCCGGCGACATCCTCGAATGCTACAAGCAGATCGAAATCAAGCGGACGCTGGGAGGCTCTTGAAGATCTCTTTGGAGTGTGCACCTAGAGGCAAACCATGATCGTCGGCATTCTCAAGGTCGAACTGTCGATCCCCGAGTCGGGCTCGCTCAAGGACAAACGCCGCGTGATCCGTTCGCTCAAAGATCATCTGTATCGCGATCTCAAGCTCGCGGTTGGTGAAGTCGGTCATCAGGACCACCTCACCGCCTCGACGATGGGCGTAGCAGTAGTGGCGATCGATGGCCGCCGCGCGGCGCAGACGCTCGACCATGCCGACGAGATGTTTCGTCGCCATATCGGGGCTGAGGTGGTCTCGACCCGGCGTTGGATCGTTCGCGCCAAAGACCTGTTTGATCCTTCTGCTACACCTTCTTCATCCGACCATCCTTCATCCGATCAGCCCGAGATCGACGGGCTTTCGCGGGAGCTTGCCGACGAGATGCTCGAACACTTCAGCGCCGACCAACCGGCCGCCGACACATCCGAGAGCCAACCATGAGTCGCCGAAGCGAGCGTGTCGCGGCAGAGATCAAGCGTTCACTCCAGAAGGTCTTCTCCAAGGGGCTCTCGGATCCTCGTATCCGCGGGCTCATCACGATCACTTCGGTCAAGTCCGACGAAGATCTCCGCGTTGCCAACATAACGTTCAGCGTGATGCCCTCTGAACATGCCGAGATCACCCAGCACGGTCTTCGCGCCGCCGCCAAGCACATCCGTCATCTCATAGCCGATGATCTGGTCCTGCCGCAAACCCCTTTTCTGCGATTCAAGCTCGACTCGAACGCGGGCAAACAGGCCGATGTCTTCTCTGCCCTTGCCAAGGTTCGCGCAGAACTCGATGACGCCGACGAGGCCGCGGGGGTATCGGTCGATGACTCTTCAGAAGATGAATCGCTCGTTGAGAATGAGAAAGGTGACACCTCCCCGACCGATCAACCAGAGCCGCCCGCAGGAGGCTCCTCGTGAGTGACGCCTTCGACCAACCACTCGCCAAGTTTTTTGAATCCCTCGAAGCGCCTTCGGACGATGACGCCGCCATCACCCGTGGCATCGGCTCGATCGAACCCGTGCTCGGCGAACTGGTCTTCAGCTTCATGCTCTGGGAAACCACCACCAAGCACGCCGACGCCTCGATGCTCAAGCTCAATGAGGCGTTTATTGACCTCAACGAGCTTCGCATCGCGCTGCCCGACGAGCTCGCTGCGATCGTTGGTTCGCGATGCCCGCGCGGCGCCGAGCGCACCCTTCGCCTCCGCTTGGCCCTCAACGAAGTCTTCCTGCTCGAACACCAGATGAGCCTTGCCCGGCTCCGCGAGTTAACCAAACGCGACGCCCGGCAGTACCTCATTGACCTGCCCGGGATGCCGTCGTTTGTGGCTTCGCGAGTCTGCCTGCTCGCGTTGGGCGCGCACACCTTCCCGCTCGACGATCGGCTCCGTCAGGTGCTCGTGACCAACAAGGCAGCCGATCCGTCGCACAAGGCCGATCCGTGCGCTGCTTGGCTCGAACGCCAGTTCCGCGCGGGCGAAGCGGCCGGTGCATATCTGAAGCTCGAAGCACGCGCTGCGTGTGCCTCGAAGAAACCCACTTCCAAACTGACTACCAAAGAGCAATCAGAACCATCGTCTACTAAGCCCAAGGCATCAGCGAACTCGCCAAAGACCTCGGCCTGACTCCCTCCGCGCTGCGATCCGCATTCAAACCAAGAGGACCCCAAGTGAAAGCTCACACACCTTTGCTCGTGCTGAGTTGGCTCTTGCTTGTTGTTGCGTCTGGTGCGCGCGCACAGAGCGTTGCGTCACTCCCGCCGGGGCTTTCGCCACACGCTCTCGAAGTCGTCAACCTCGAATCCGCCGAAGCTCCTCGGGCGTTTGCGCCGCTCGCAGAGGTGCTCGATCGGCTCGAAGCGATGGACGAAGTGCCCGAGGTACGCACAACTGCTTCACCCCCACAAGCGATCCGGCTCTATGTTTCAGGCCGCCAGAAGCTCATCGCGGGCGAACCCTCAGCCGCCGCCCAAGATTTTTTCGCCGCCACCTCCATCGACCCCACCGCTATCGCTCCCAACGAAGCGCTCGGCGCTCTGCTCTTGCAAGGCGGGCTCATCGCCCAAGGGATGGACGCGTACCGCCGGGCGGTGGAAGCCGGGACCGACACCCCCACCGTGTTGCTCGACGTCGCCAATGAGTTGCTCCGTCAGGGCCAACCCGAGCAAGCCGCGGTGCTCTTGGTGCGTGGGCTCGCCTCAAAGCAAGCCACTGACCCCAACAGCTTCGCTCGCCCGCTCCTGCTCGAACGTCTCCAAGCCGCGCTCGCTCGCGAGGGCTGGATCGCCGCTTCGGTGGATGCTGCTTCGCAGACGTACCACCGCATCGAATCCATCGACCAGCACGCACGCAACCCGGCGCTCGCGGTGCTCCGCCGAACACTCGGCAACCGGTGGATCGACCTCGGCGACCGCTCACATCAAATCGGCGAGCCCGACGCTGCCCGCGAGTATTACCAGCTCGCCGACGAGGCGGGCGCGGACTGGGTGTTGCTCGCGCCCCGCCGCGCATGGTCGCTCGTGGCATCAAACCAGTTTGAACAAGCCTTGGACGCGGTGCTCCCAGCGGACGAACCCCAACGCCTTGCTGCGGGTTTGACCACCGAACTCCTCGAGTGGCTCCGCGACCAAGGGCTCGACCGCAACCTCTTGCTCTCACGCATCGAGCTTGCAGCCCAGAGCTGGCCTGAACCTATCGCATCACTCAACACCCGTCTCGTCATCGCACGCGATCTTGTGCGAGATGGTCCTCCGTTGCTGATCTCACCCTACCTGCTCGCTGCGCTCGACCAGACCCCTAAGCACCGCGGGCTGTTGCGAACCGTCGCAAGCCATGTGCGCACGCCCGAAGCGCTCGCCGACATTCTCGCGGCACACCCACGCTCGGCTCGCGGATTCACGCGAGAATGGCTCGACCGATTCAATCTCGATCCGTCAGCCTTCGAGTCGCTCGATGCGAACAACCCGGATCAAGCCTTCGCACTCGGCGCCCTGTGGCTCGAACTCGGCAGGCCCGATCTCGCGGCAGACGTGCTGAGCGATCAACCCGACTCGCTGCTCAAAGCTCAGGCTCTCGCGGGCGACACCCGATGGGAAGCGTTCGAGACCACCCTCTCGGCTCTTGATGATCCGGTCGACAAGGTCCAGGCGTTGATCGCTGCACGCAGGCTGACCGAGGCGCAAAGCGTGCTCGAAGAGGCTCCTGAATCTTCGGCCGCCGCTCAGCTGCACGCACAGCTCGCCATGCTCCAACTGCGCCCCCATGACGCGGTCGCCAAGTTTGATTCCGCCCTTGAAAACGACGCCTACGACACGCACGCGATGCGTGGGCTCGTTGCTTTGTGTGCACCGGGCAAGCCCGCAGCCGACCCACGCAAGTTTGAACCCGCGCTTGCAGCACTCCGCCTCGCCGATCCCCACGAACCCATGGTCGCGCAGATGGACTCACGACGCATCGCCCAGTTTGAGGGCGTAGGTGCAGCACTCGATCACGCACTGGGTCTGATCCAACACGCCCCGACGCTCTCGGGCATCATCACTGAGATCGCTCTAGGCGGCAGCGATCAAGATCAACAGCGAGCGATCGACGCCCTGCTCGAACTCCACCGGCACACCCTTACTAATGGACACGTGCTCGCTCCGCTCGTGGTGATGCTCGTGCAAACAGGCGACACCGACCAGGCACGCGAGCTGATCGATGCCTTC
The DNA here is from genome assembly GCA_964448185.1 of uncultured Phycisphaeraceae bacterium. Lineage (GTDB taxonomy): Bacteria > Planctomycetota > Phycisphaerae > Phycisphaerales > UBA1924 > OFTM382. The sequence continues at coordinate 8,129 of CAYUVO010000033.1, read as the reverse complement.
ACGGGCGAGAGCCCCGACGTGCGGGATCTTGCCGAGTCCATCGACGCTTCGAGTGCGAGCGACCCTCGGCGTGCGCGCCTCGAGCACCTCTCCGACGGGCCCCGCACCATCGAACGCACACTGCGACTTGCGGAAGCCAACACCCAAGATCAGCCCAGCGAATCAGTCTCGCTCGTTGAACGTGCGCTGCACGGCAAGGCCGAGCTCACGCCCATCGCCTACGCCACGCTCATGCGCACCGTGCTCGATTGTGGCCAGATCGCTGAACGCACCGCTTCGATAAATCATGCTCGCGCCACACTCGACATGATCGAACACGCCGATGCTGCGGGCGTGAAATCGGCGTGGCAGATCCGGCTTGTAGGATTCAGCTCCACGCTCATTGCAGACAGAGACGACCCGGACGCGGTCGCTTCGAGTGTGCGCACGCTGGCGAGCGCGATCAACAACCCCAACGATGCCAAGACACTCGCGCAGCGCTACCGGGGCACACGCACCGATGCCGGCACCACCATCGAACAAGCCCGGGCCGAGGTGGCGTACGCATTGGCGGGAGCGCTCTATCAAGAAGGACTCGAAGCAGCAGCGATGAAGGTCTACCGCATCACGCTCGATTTCAACCCCGATCACGTCTGGGCGAACAACGACCTCGGGTACTTCCTGAGCCAAAAGGGCGGCTCGCTCGACGAAGCAGCGCGGCTCGTCGAACGCGCGTACGCCCAAGAGCCCGACGAGATCAACATCCTCGATTCGCTCGCGTGGCTCCGATACTTACAAGGCCGACTCCTCGACGACGATCGCGGCCCCGGAGCGGTCACGCTCTACGAGCGAGCCCTGGCCACCGAGGCTGGACGGACCAACGACACGATTCAAGAACAAGCGGGCGACGTGTTCTGGACAAGCGGGCGTCACGACCGAGCGACCGCTGCTTGGGAAGAATCGCTCACACTCGTCGAACAACTGCTCACACGGGTCCCCGAAGGCTCGCCACCAGCGGTCCGGTGGGAAGATCAGAAGGCGGGCCTGCTCACCAAGCTCGAACGGGCGCGTTCAGGCGGCGATCCGCTGGCTGACTAACGCTTCCTACACTGTGCCTCTCGACCGCGTCATCTGGTTTGAGAGCTGACTTCGAGGAGACCGCGTATGGCTGGCCACAGTAAATGGGCGAACATCAAGCACCACAAAGAGCGTCAGGACAAGAAGCGGGGGGCCGCGTGGTCGAAGTGCTCGCGAGCGTTGATCTCGGCAGCCCGCCAAGGTGGGCCCGACCCCGACACCAACCTCACGCTCCGCTACGCGATCGACGAAGCCAAGTACGCCAACATGCCCAAGGACACGATCCAGCGTGCGGTGGCCAAAGGCGCGGGCGCAGGCCAGGGCGAGAACTACGAAGCAGCCATGTACGAAGGTTACGGCCCGGGCGGCACCGCCCTCATCGTCGAAGCCCTGACCGACAATAAGACCCGCACCGTCGCCGATGTGCGCAACATCTTCAACAAACGCGGGGGCAAGCTCGGACAGAGCGGCAGCGTCGCGTTCATGTTCGAGGCGTGTGGCCAGATCCTCATCGAAGAAACCAAAGCCACCGAAGACCAGCTCATGGAAGTCGCACTCGAATCCGGGGCCGACGACGTGCAAGCGCCCGAAGATTCGGGGTTCTGGACGGTGCTCACGGATATCCCTGCGTTCCTTGTGGTCAAGGACGCACTCGAAGCGGCGGGGATCGAGATCGAATCGGCGGAGATCACACGGCTGCCACAGAACACGGTGGAGCTCGATCGTGAATCGGCCCGCAAGATGCTCAACCTGATCGACGCGCTCGAAGATTCCGAGGATGTGCAGAAGGTGTACTCGAACGCGGAGATCTCGGACGAAGTACTCGCGTCGCTCGATTGAGTAGAAGCGCGAGTTATCCAAGCAACGGATCACGCCACGCATCAAGAGCTGCGACCGCTCCGGCGTGCGCATCGGTCAGACCGCGAACATCGACCACCAGCGTGCGCAGCATCGGTGCCAACGACAGCGCCGCGCGATAGCTCAACAGATCAAGCCGATTCGATGGGGCGTCGAGAGGCACACGGATCGCAGCATCACCGAGACCCGCGAGCCGGGCGCTGATGAGCGAGGACGAACTAGCCGCAGCAATCGGATCTGCCTTCTCAAAGAGTGCGACCACCGGATCGAGCCCCGAGCCGATGGAACCTGCGGGTTCCTCTCCAAGAGGCCAATGGTGATCGGCGATCTGCACCCCCGCCGCCTCGGCTGCGGCGGCTAGCGCCCGGCGCGCGTCGCCCGATTCGGAAGCAGGCAACGCCATGTTCACGATCGGGTCCGCAAGGGTGAGCGATGCAAGCTCGGCGACCAGATCAATCGTCCCCACGCCCACCGCGATGGCTCGGTCGATCTGGGTGGGATCGCACAGGTGTTCTTCGGGGATCCAGAGATCGATCCCGGCGAGCCGAAGCTCTGCGCGGCGAAACGTGGCTGCGAGATCACGCCTCGCTGAACGGTCGAGTTCGCGTGCGCGCAAGCCGGGTGCTTTAGCATCGAGCGTGAGAGCCCGGTAGCCCAGCTTGGCGGCTGCGAGGATGCGTTCGCGGGGAGCTTGATCCGTCGCAAAGTCCGCGAGCGCGAGTGAGAGCGTGGGCAGAGGCCCGGCGAACATGTCTTGCTTGTCATGCTTGCCTTGCTTGTCGTGCTTGTCGTGCTTGTCGTGCTTGTCATTCATGGCCATCATGGGGATGTTGTAGGTCGGCTATCGTCAGACAGATATGCCCCCACCACTACCTTCAATGCGAACGCCACAAAACCCACGCGGGTTGCGTGACCTGCCGTTTGCTGTGCCACAGGTCACGCCCGCTGAGCGTGCGCGAGCCCGCAAGCTCGCTGTCGCATTGCAAGCGCACTATCCAGACGCGGTGTGCGAGCTCGATTACACCTGTGCGCACGAGCTGTTGATCGCGACGATTCTCTCTGCTCAGGCCACCGACGTGGGAGTCAATAAGGCGACGCCCGCGTTGTTCGCAGCGTTCGCTTCGCCCAAGGCGTTTGCGGATTCAAGCCCCGAAGCGATCGAGCCGTACATTAGAACGATCGGCTTGTTTCGCAATAAGGCCAAGTCGATTCATTCGTCGATGCGTGACGTGGTCGAGCGGTTTGGCGGCGACGTACCACGCACCATGGACGAGCTGCTCACGCTGCGCGGCGTGGCACGCAAGACCGCCAACGTGGTGCTGGGAAATGCGTTCGGGATCAACGACGGGTTCGTGGTCGATACGCACATTGATCGGCTGAGCAAGCGACTCGGGCTGTGCGCACCCGACGACAATCCCCAGCGGATCGAACGCAAGCTGTGCGCACTGTTCGCGCGTGAGCAATGGTGCGAGCTGAGCCATCGTCTCATATGGCACGGCAGACGCTCGTGCAGCGCACGCCAACGCGAGTGCAAAGGCCACCCGATCTGTGCAAGCTTTGGACGATGCTGCGAGCTGCGTGTGTCGGCGACGGCACAGAACAAACCCTGAGTGTTAGCGAGGGGTATCGCGTTGATCGTGATACATCAAGAGCCATCTCCCTGGCGGTCAGGGCTCTGAGATGAGAGCTACAGGCACCGGCTCTGTTAGCCACCCGCGCTGGCGGTCAGGCCCTCGGGCGGCGAGAACGAAGGCAGGTCGTCGACATTCACCTCGACAAAATCAGTACGCACCGTGTTGGTCTGGCCTCGCAGCGCCTGACGCTGTGATGAAACCAGCTTGACGCCTTCGTATTCGGTGTACTCGTCGTAGTGGAAGACCAACTCGGTCGGCGTCCCACCTGTGCCCACAACCTGAGTCTTGCCAGCGATCAGCTTTGATTCGACATCGAAGAACACCCGCTGCGAGACGCCCGCGGTGCTCACCACATCGACCGCGTAGACGGACTTGTCATCGAAGATGGTCTGCTCGGTGGTGCGCATCGAGGTGTACTGGGTCTTGTACGCAGCGTCGCCCATAAAGACGGCGTTGAACGCGAGGTCTTTGGCTTCGTCGGACTTTGGATCGAGGACTTTGGACTTGCCGTCGGCGTCGATGCCCCAGGCGATGGTGCCGTCGTAGACGCGGACGATGGTGAATCGGCCCGGGCTCTGCGCCGAGTAGCGGAGTTTGTTGGGCGCTTCTTGTCGGACGATGAGGACCTGGGTTTCGCCGTTGGCGAACTCGATCGTGCCATAGACGACCCGGTTGCGGTGGGCCTCCATGGCTTCGCGGCCGCCGATGGCTTCGATGTGCGCCTCGAAGAGGCTCGCCGCTTCGGGCATGTCGCCTTGAGCGGCGGCTTGGGGGGCGGCGCCAAGGGTGACCATCAGCGTGATCAGGGTGATTGCCAGAGGGCTCAGGAGACGGACAAGGGTGTGCGAGGTGGTCATCTGGGTCTATCTCCGCGGGCGGGGGGACAGGAAAGGTGCGTGTGGATCAAGCAGGATCATCGTCGAGCCGAGGGGTGGGCTTGATCGGGCTTGGGAGACGAAGGTGTCCCGAGGGAGTCCGATCGAGATTTTTGACGAGTGTTCGTAAAGTGTTGTGTATATTCAACCAACGATCTCATACCCGTTGAATACACCCGTTGGGATTCGAACCCAAAACCTCTGGCTTCGGAGGCCAGCGCTCTATCCAGTTGAGCTACGGGTGCAGCACGCCGAGCGTTCGCCCGGACACAGCACTCTACGATGCCTTTGCCAACCGGGCAATCACCCCGAGCCTGCAACCTGTTCACCCCCCTCCCCCCCCTCCACCCATGACCTCCCGCCCCCCCGAATCCAGCCGCCGCGGGGTCCGGGCACCTGGGGGTGCTGCTCGGGCTGAGGTTGACGCGGACGGCACACACGAATCCCTGATCGGAGTGGGCTACATACTCGGTCCTGCTTTGGGACTGGGCGTCAGCGCGGCAACCGAAATCAGGTGGTTTCCCCAGAGTCTCAGCTTTGGCGTGACGCTGGTGGGTGTGGTGCTGGCGGTGTGCGTGGTTGTGGGGGTTTGGACTGCGTGGTGGGTGCGAGGCCAGATCGCTGTGGTGGATTCGCTGCAAACTGATGACTGATCGGGACTTGGGGGATATTTACAACGAACTTACGGACGTTGAGAGGGCGTTGTGCCCTCGCAGATGCCGCAACCCGAAGGCGGTGGGTCTGATATGCCCTTTGAGGGACCATGAGCGTTGACAGCCCATAGAGGACTCGTCGATGCAGTGATCCGTCGGCGTGCTCGCCCGGGGGGACCCCTGGAAGAGTGGGACGCCAATGGGTGTAAGCTGGGATGTGGGCTTTGGTGCCAGTCGGGTTGGCAGCGATCGACGCCACAGGATGATCTGAGTACGAGGAGCTTTTATGCGTTCGAGATTCAAGAGTGTGCCGGGTCTTGCCCGGATAGTTTCGGTCGCGTTGCTTATGGGTGCTGTGGCACCGATGGCGTCGGCCCAGTCAGGAACGGATCTATGGAACGGCGCCAAGTCAGGGCAGTTTGCCTCGGCAGAGGCGATCTCCCAAGCGATCATCGGGAATGCGACCGAGCCCATCACGCAGTTTCGTGCCACGCTCGCACAGCGCGAAGCGCACCGAAGCGAGCGCATGGCCGAGGTTCGCGAAGAACTCAAGGAAGCGTTGGCGTTGCACTTGCTCACCAACGAAGGGTTGAAGGGTGTCAAGCTCAGCGACGCGCTGCGAGCAGCGACCGAGTTGCAGATGCTCGGGGACAAGCCTCAGCAAACCCTCATGGACGCGGACGTCGCCAAAGCGGTCAACTATGCCGATGCGCAGGCCCGTGCATCTGAGGCGAACGGGAGCTGGGTGATGGCGGCGGAGCTGTTCTATCGGCTCAACGCTCTGCACACCGAAACCAACCGCTACGGCGACGACGTAAGCCGACTCAACTCGCAGCTCATGATGCTCAAGATGTACGCGCCGCAGACGTATTGGTCGTTGCGGAACACGCGCCGGATTGCTGAGGATCTCGAGCCGTTGCCGCCTTACAACGCCAAGGGCGACAGCTTCGACGAGAAGCTCGAAGGCATCGACCTCTCGGTCGTCGCGCGTTCGATCGTGCGCGCAGTCCGCCAGCACGTCGAGAGCCCGTCGCCCGATGAGATGCTCGCAGCAGCCTATCGACAAGTCAGCACGATGCTCGAATCCGACGAGATCGTCAAGCAGATCAACGGCGGCCGCCGCGTCGACCCGCAGGCACTCGCGAACCTTCAGCGGTTCTTCGCAGAAGCCGCGACACAGTATGAAGCGGGCACTCGGCAGGCGAGTCTTCGCGATGTTGCACCGGCGATCCGTGAGATGTTGAGCGCCAATGCGCAGACGCTCAAGCTGCCCGCCGAGCCTTTGTTGCATGAGTTTGGCAACGGCGCGATGTCGGCGTTGGATGACTATTCGCAGGTGATCTGGCCTTATTCGGTTGATCGGTTCCGCCGGATGACCAGCGGGCAGTTTGTCGGGATCGGCGTTCAGATTTCGCTCGATGCCATGAGCCAGCTCAAGGTGGTTACGCCGCTGGCGGGCACACCCGCTCAGCGTGCGGGGCTTCGCTCGGACGACGTCATCGCCAAGGTCAACGGCGAACCCACACTGGGCTTCTCGCTCGATCAAGCGGTGGACATCATCACCGGGCCCAAGGGCACGCCGGTGCTGTTGACGATCGAGCGTCCGATCAAGGACGAGAGCAACGAGGACAGCGTGGACACGTTCGATGTCACGCTGATCCGCGATGTGATCGCGCTCAAGAGCGTGCTTGGTTGGAAGCGGACTGGCCCCGGCGACGACGATTGGAACTGGTTTATCGATGCGGAATCCGGGATCGGGTATATCCGGTTGAGTCAGTTCCAGAACGGCTCGACGCGGGATATGCGCAGGGCTGTGAGTGCGATGCAGTCCAAGGGTCTCAACGGCTTGATCTTGGATCTGCGGTTCAACCCCGGCGGGCTGCTCGATGAAGCGGTCGGGATTGTCGGGCAGTTTGCCAGCGAGAAGAAGGTGGTCTCGATCGAAGGCGCCGATGGCCGCGTGATGGGCGTCGAGCGCAGCGGCGCGGGACTCGCCCGGCTCGGACTGACGCCGACGGTGATTCTCGTCAACGAAGGCTCGGCCTCGGCGAGCGAGATCGTCGCGGGTGCGCTGCAGGACTACGCCCGAGCGGGGCTGGTCGATGTGGTGGTCGTCGGACAACGCAGCTTCGGCAAGGGAAGCGTCCAGAACGTCTGGGAACTGCCCGCTCCCGCGCCCACGCTCATCAAGCTGACCACGCAGTACTACCGGCTGCCCGCGGGTCGATTGATTCATCGTGATCGCCACCCCGATCAGCCGCTCAAGGGCGTCAAGCCTGACCTGACGGTTTCGATGCTGCCCGAGCAGATCACCGAGGCGGCCCGGATCCGCCGCGACGCGGATGTGATGACTCTCGACGAGTTCGGCAAGCCCATCGACCCGGAATCGGCGGTTGATCCCGATACGCTGATCGCCGACGGGATTGATGTTCAACTGCACACCGCGCTACTGCTGCTCCAGAGCAGAGCGGGCGGGATCGAGAGCGTAGCGGTCAACCCAAATGTGCCCGGCAAGATGCACGCGGTGCCCTGAATCGAGTGTGGAAGCTGATAAGGACGCTGGAAATCCGGTTTCCCACAGCCCATATGGATCGGTCCTACACTGGATGAAGAACCGATCGAGCACCCGAAGGCCCTAGTAAAGGCCCCGGGGTTGTTCGTCGAACGAGGGTTTGCAATGACCGAAGTGAGCGCGGGCCGAGAGCGGCTGACCGATCAGCTTTCTGATGATGTTCTGCTGGGTTGGCTGCACACGATGCAGCTGATCCGCGAGTTTGAGACGCGAACGATGCAGGCGTATCAGCAGGCCAAGATCGGCGGGTTCTGCCACGTCTACACGGGGCAAGAAGCCTGCTGCGTGGGCACGCTGGCTGCGCTTGAACACGACGACCCGGTGGTCACCGCCTACCGCGATCACGGACATGCACTCGCACGCGGCATGAGCCCCGAGGCGTGCATGGCCGAGATGTTCGGCAAGATCACCGGCTGCGCCAAGGGCAAGGGCGGGTCGATGCACATGTTCGACAAGCCCAACTCGCTCTACGGCGGGCACG
>CAYUVO010000032.1:0-23472 GCA_964448185.1 uncultured Phycisphaeraceae bacterium | reverse complement strand
AGAAGCGGCCCGCAAGGTCAAGATCGGCGACTACGTCGTCATGAACGAACCGGCGATGAAGATGGGCGACAAGTTCGTTTCCAAGGCGCTCGATAACCGCGTAGCGTGCTGGCTCGGGATCGATGCGGTGCGGGAGATCAAACGCCTCAAGCTGGCGCACTCATGCGAGCTGGTTGTGGCGTTTACGACCCAGGAAGAAGTCGGGCTCCGCGGCGCACGCACAGCGTCGTTCGCGGTCCGCCCGGACATCGGGATCGGGATCGACGTGACGCTCGCGTGCGACACCCCCGGCGTGCCCGACAACGAACGGGTCACCCAACATGGCAGCGGCTATGCGCTGCACATCAAGGATTCGAGCTTCATCTCGGACCACACGCTGGTTCGGGATTTCGAGCAGCTCTCGATCAAGCACAAAATCCCGTACCAACGCAGCATCCTTGGTGCGGGCGGCCAGGACGGGGCTGCGGCCCAGCAGGCGGCAGCGGGTGCCCGTGCCATCGGGATCACCGTCGGCACGCGGTACATCCATACCGTCACCGAGATGATCGATCTCGTTGATCTGCGGGCAGCCCGCGACATTCTCGCCCGATTTGCCGCGAGCGTCTGAACGCGGAGCGACTACCTAGCATCAGGGCATGACGAATCCAAGCCCGATCGAGTCGCGCTGTGCGCACGCTGGTCCTCCGATGATGCCGTACGCGCTGGGCGAGGAATCCAGCGGAGGCGGTCAGTCGCCCATGCTGGTCGCTGCGCATGCGCCCGTCGCGTTCGAGTACGCGGCGCTTCGGCGTTCGGCGGGGCTCATCGACATGCCCCATCGTGCCACGGTCGAAATCACAGGCAGCGATCGCGTCGAGTTTCTCCAACGGATGCTCACGCAAGATCTGGTCGGACACGGCGCGGGTGTGAACGCTTGCCGGGACTCGTTCTGGTGCAACCGCAAAGGGCGGATCGACGCGGACGTTCGGCTCATGCTGCTCGATGAGAGCGTGCTGGTGGATCTGGATATACACGCGGCGGCGCGGTTTATCTCGACGCTTGGTGCGTATCTGATCGCGGACGACTGCGATCTGACATTGGCGAGCGATCGCTGGCATCGGCTGGGGTTGCATGGACCGGCGTCGAGAATGCTGCTTGAAACAGCGGGCGAACTGCTCGCGGGCGATCCCGGCAAACCCGACTCGGTCACGCGGTGGCGGATCGGGACTGGTGCGCACAAGGCCGAGATCATCGCCGACCACCGCAGGCTGACCGGGGAACTGGGCTACGAGCTGAGCGTGCCGACTGAACAGGTAGGGGCGGTGGTCGATGCGCTGTTCGCTGCGGGCGGATGGGATGAGGGGGAAGACCCTTACGCGGGCTTTGATGAGAGCGAGCCGCAACAAGCCGCTCGCGAGCGCAAGCTCCGGCCCATCGGTTGGCACGCCTTCAACACCGCTCGGATCGAAGCGGGCACGGCGCTCTACTACCTCGACTTTGGGCCAGAACACCTGCCCCATGAGAGCGGCGTGGTGGATCAACGTGTGCGGTTCGACAAGGGCTGCTACCTCGGCCAGGAGATCGTCGCGCGGATGCAGTCCATCGGGCACGCTAAGCAAACGCTCGTGGCTCTTGATCTCTCGGCTCAGGACACGCCCGCGAGCGAGACGCCGCAACCTGTTGAAGGGGCGATCGTGCTCGCGGATGTTGACGGTGCTCGCGAGAGCGTGGGCGTGGTGACGAGTTCGAGCATCTCGCCGATGCTCGGGGGCCAGCCCATCTGCTTTGCAATGGTGCGGTGGAAGCACGCCCAGCCGGGGTCAGAAGTCGGCGTCACGGCTGAGGGCTCGGTGCTCAAGGGTGTGGTGCGAGAGAAGCTCGCGTATTGGACCTCAAAGTAAACAAGCCCCACCAGTTGGCAGGGCTTGAAGAGTGCGGGCTGTAGGCTTGGCTGGTCTCGGGTGCTCAGTTTCCGATGATCAGCGGTAAGAGACGGTCGTTGGGCAGCCCCAGCGAACCGGCAAGGGCTGCGGCTGCGGTGCCTTCTTCGTCGGGAGAGGTCGCAACGAGTTCAACGAGCCGGTCGATCTGTCGGCTTTCGAGCCTGCCGCCGAAGCGTTTGACGCTGTGGGAGGTCAGGTTGAGCAGCGCGGTGCGATCGGCACCGTCGGCTGCGAGAGCCGCGTCCATCAGCGCGATCTGAGCTTGCTCGTTGTTGAGTTCAGCGAGCACGCCTGCGACCTGCATGGGGTCGGCGGCCGAGCCGTCGGTCATGGCGAGGACCAGTGCCGGGGTCGCGGTGCTCGGGTCGAGCGAGCCGCCGCCGGTGATCGCGATGTCGCGGAGAACCGCGAGTGAACGCTGGGCAAACTGCTCGGCTTCCTGCTGAGTGATCGGTCCGCCAGAGGCGCCTTCGACAAGCACTTCCACCGCTCGGCGAAGCTCCTTGGCTCGCAGCGAGATCGGGCGCACGCTCGCCAGAGCGTTACGCTCGAAGCGGGCAGCGAGTCCGGCTGCATCGGCCCGTGAGACGAGTGCGAGTACGGGGGTGGCTGCGAGTTCGGGAGTGCCGCGCACTTGGTCGACGAGGTCTTCGACGAGAGCGCCGGTGGTGACCGAGACGACAAGATCGAGGCCGGGCGTTTCGGCGATGGCATCGCGGGCTTCTTCAATCGAAGCGGCGCGGGGGAGCACCTGGTAGCCCATCGTGTCGAGCACGGTGCGGACGCCCTGATAAATCTCCTGATCGGTCGAGAGGATCTGTGCGTAGCGGGTATCGGCGTCACGGACAGCACTGGCGAGCAGCGGGATCACCCGCTCATCACCCGGGAACGCTTCGGTGGGCAGAGCGCCACCGATGGCCAAGGCGGCGTCGTATTGCACGCGGCGGTTGGGGTAGAGCATGGCTTCGACCAGCGGACGTGAGCCGTTGAGCCCCTCCCAGAGGGTTGAGCCGCCCGCGACTCGTGCGACCGCTTCGATCGAACGCAGAGCAAGCCTCGTGTCACGATCTGCGATCGCACGGGCGAGGACCCGTTGGTTGATGCTGTTGCCCGCAGCGACGGCGAAGTAGTCCGCGCCTCGGCCCAGGGACTCGGTGAACACATCGGTGTAGCCGTCGGGATTCTGGATCTCGCGGCGGAGATTCGCAGCGATCCAGAGCGACAACGCCTCGGGGCTCTGAGGAGCCAGACGCAGCGAAGCAGCCGCCAGACGCATGGCCATGATCTCGTGGTACACCTCGGTGCGCACAGCACGGGGTGAAAGGCTCAGCTCGGGAGCTTCGGGGTTGAACGTCCAGACGAGCTGATGGTCTTCGCCGGGGAAGCTGGTGACGTCGAGGCGTTGGTCGTAGTACGCCTCACCGAGGGAGGCGTACATCCAGGCAGCGTCGCCGGGATGTTGGGCGGTTGAAGCGTTGAGCGAAGCGAGCGCCCGACTGGCGGCGTCGCGGACCCGTGGGATGTCAGTCGAAGCACGCAGTTCGGCGATGAACGGTACCGATTGGCGGTAGGGGATCTGGCCGAGCAGCTTGAGGACGAGCTCCTGATGCTCGGGGCTCAAGGCATCGAGCGCGACCGACAGGGGCATCACGGCTTGCTGACCGAGCTTGGTGAGCACCTGCGAAGCAGCGACCTGCACGGCGCGGTTATCGGTGTAGAGGTACGCATTGAGCAGACGCGGGACGGCGTATTCGCCCGCTGCGATCAGGCGGTCCTCAGCGAGCACACGCCCACGCATGTTGCCGCCGAGCAGAGCGATGTTGCGGGTGATCTCGTCGTCGTTGCGAGCCCGCTTGAGCTTGCCTGTGTTGAACAGGTTCTCGATCGCTGCGGCGGTCTCTTCAAGCTCGGTCTGCCCCTCGGCACGCTGAGCGAGTCCCATCGCGTTGAGGAACCGGTCGATCTCATCGGTGCCTTCGACCACATCGGCGAAGGCTTGTGGATCGAGATCCATCGCGAGCAGCTCTTGACCTCGCAGCACGGCTGCGTCGTATCGAGCGATGCGCACATAGTGAATGAAATCACGCAGCGCCTGCGTCGCTTCTGGTGAGTCTTGAGAGGTCTGGCTTTGGGCGGGCACAGCGGCGACGGCGAGCAGCACCGTCAAGATAAGCGTTCGGAGCACAAGACTCTCCTTCTCGTCGAACCCCAGGGCAAAAGCCCGGATGGCCGATGGGGGAGCCCCGCCATGCAACACCTCGCTGGTGTCCGCATGACGGGGTATAGGCGGGCGATGGGGGCTGTCACCCGCCGCGAGCGGGGAGAAGAACAGACCTCCAAGAGCGGAATCTAGCCCCCCGCGTAGTGGGGTGTCAATCCCGGTGCCGTTTCAGAGCAAGGTTGGTCAGTTGTTGTTGATAATCAGAAGGCATTTGTTCGGTATTCAGAAACTCATTCCCGTTGATTCAGGAGTAGCAGCTTCGGGCTTCTCGGGCTGGGAGGTTCACGGGAACGCGGAGGCCAAGGTCCGCAGAACCGGGAGATCAGCCCGCATGGCCGGAGAGTGCGTCACAGACGCGAGCGGCGGGGCTGTGGTGGGTGTGATGACGTGATGAGGGGGGTGGTTGTTTCCGATTCTGTGAGTGAGGCCGAGCATCGGTCGGGGCGTCGGAGGAGACGCCCGGGCCGGAGCAGGCCTTCGGGGACAGGTAGTTCCCCGTTTGGACAAGCCGGTACCCGCCCCTGACTGCAAGCAGGGGCATCACATGTGTGTTTGCAAGGAGTATGAGTATGCATCGGACCCGTAGAAACAAGGCCTTTACCCTCGTCGAGATCCTGATCGTGGTCGTGATTCTCGGCATTTTGGCCGCGATCGTCGTGCCTCAGTTCACCAACGCAGCGAATGACGCTCGCGGCGGCAACCTGAGCACGCAGCTTTCGACCCTTCAGAACTCGATCGAGCTGTTCGCCGCTCAGAACAACGGCGCGTATCCCGATCTTTCTGCCGACTGGGACGACATGACCGACGGCAACTTCATCAAGGACGAGCCGAGCAACCCGGCGTGGCAAGGCAACGCGGCTGAACGACTGACCGTCAGCGAAGGTGCTGCCGGCACCGGTTCGGCGACCACCGCGTGGTTCTTCAACACCACCGAGGATCGCCTCTTCGCCTCGTACTACAACGAGCCGTGGCTCCCCGGCGTGACCCCGGGCGTGACCCAGACCGCGACCGACTGATCGAGATTCAACAGTTTCATTCTCGCTGCGGCGCCGAAACGTGCCGCAGCGATTTCCACACACGGAGCCGAACCCATGACTGAGCACAATGGCACTTCCACATCGGACCACAACCTGTTCAACGGAGCCCCCAGGCCGGGACACTCTGCGGGCAAGTCGGTTGTACAAATCTTTGGTGCGGTTGCAGCGGTGGTGTTGGTGGTGGTCGCGGTGCGGTTTACGCCGCGAGCAGCGACCGCTGGCGACGAGATCGCGGTGGGCTTTGTGAACCCCGACGATCAGCGCAACGCGATGATTGCGGAGCTGCGGACGCTGAACATCCGCCTTGAGCGGATCGAGTCTCGGCTGGGATCGTTGCCTGCGACCAAGCCTGAATGAAGGTGAGCAGCGAGTTGGCATGTCTGGGTGAGGCCGAGTTGGCTGTGTTGGCTGGGGGAAGGAGATCGCGATGCGTCGCAACGGATACACCCTGGTCGAGATGTTGATTGTGATTATGATTCTTGGTATCTCGGCGGGGATTCTGATCCCATCGCTCGGTGATGCCAATGTGCTGCGAGTGCAAGCTGCGGTCCGCACGGTGATCGCGGATATCTCGTTTGCACAGACCGACGCGCTGGGCTACCAGCAGCGTCGAGCGATTGTCTACAACGAGGACGAGAACACGTATTCGGTGTGCGAGGTGCAGGTCACCGGCGCGGGGGGTGGGACTCCGACGGTGGTGTACGAGCCTCTGTTCGTGCCCCGGGGAGCCGACGGGCGGTATGTGGTGGACCTCGACCAGAACCAGTTCTCTGGAGCCGAGGTGTACGACATTGACTTTGGGAACGAGGCTTCGGTGCTGGTGTTCGACGAGCTGGGCACGCCGGTCGATGGTGGCGCGAGCACTCGGGCCTCATCGGGCGGCACGTTGTACATCCGTGGCAGCGGGTCGGTGTTCCGCATCGATATCGCGCCGTACACCGCGAAGATTTCGGTCGAACAGGTCGCTGCGGGCGAAGAAGAAGAGGGCGGCTAAATGAGCGACGAGCATCAACAGGACTCAATGCAGAAAGATCGCCCGGTCGCGTGCGTACTTCGGCGAGTGGCGCATACCTCGGTGCTCGCGTTGGGCGTGTTCGCTGGTTTGTTGATGTGGTCACGTCTGAAGATTGTGACCGCGACCCCGCGCTCGGCGTATGCGGTGCCCCATGCCATCGAATCCGAGAGATCGTCACAGCCCGAATCGCGTGAGCCTGTGACGAACGACCACGAGAAAGCGGCCCGAAGCGAGTCCGAGAACCCTACGACCCCATAAGGGGTGCGAATCTGGGGTTTTTTTGAGCCTCCTTTCGGACGGTCCGATCAAAGTCACGCCTTGAGTAAGTCGAAACACATCTTGAGCGGTTCCGAGAGTCCCCGTCAGTGGCGAGTGCCACCGAGGGGTGTGTAAGACCGGCCGCCAAGGGTGTGACACGATGCAGACTGGATCAATCAAAGAATCGAACCGTACTTCTTGGTTGCTGGCATTGATGGCAGCAGCCGGGACCACTTTTGCTCCGGCGGCCATGGGCCAGGACGAGGACCCCATCGCGGGGATGCTCCGAAGCATGACCCAAGGCGGGCAAGATGCAGGCGACGACCCGCTGAGTCAGGCGTTGAACGCCGCTCGCAGCGGACAGAACGGTGCCTACAAAAACAGCAACGAGGCCGACCTCGAAGCGCTTGAAGACGACATCAGCGTTGACGAGAACATGATCGTCGAGTTGCACGTGCAGGACGAAGCACTTGGCAACGTGCTCCAGATGCTGAGCATCCAGAGCCAGCGGAACATTGTTTCGAGTCAGAACGTCGCTGCCACTGTCACCGCGAATCTCTACGGCGTGACGTTCTTCGAGGCATTGGACGCGATCCTGCACGTCAACGGCTACGGCTACGTCGAACAGGGCAACTTCATCTACGTCTACACGCTCGAAGAAATGGCAACGATCGAACAAGCGGCGCGTTTGCGGGTCGCCGAGGCGATCACGCTGAACTATCTCAACGCGATTGACGCGGCCGAGTTTGTGACGCCGCTGCTTTCGGAGGGCGGGTTTATCAAGACCAACGGTCGGACCGCGGACTTTAGTATCGGTGGCGATGGTCCCATCGGAGCCGACAACTACGCCAACAGCGCGATGCTCGTGATCTTTGACTATCCCGAGAACATCGAAGAAATCCAGAAGCTGATCGACGAGATCGACACCCGGCCCGCACAGGTGCTCGTCGAGGCGACCATCGTGCAGACCACACTCAACGAGGCCAATGCGTTCGGCGTTGACTTCTCGATCGTCGCCGACCTGAGCATCGAAGACTTCATCAACGGCGGCGGTCCCCTTGGTCCGGTCGACGGTCTGCTCGGCGGCATCGGTGAACGCTTCATCGACGGCTCGCGGACGCCTATCGGCCTGCCCGGTGACGGCGAGGCTCGTGCGATTCAGAGCACGCCCGGCAACACCTCGGGTCCTGCGACGTTCAAGCTGGGCATCATCGATGAAGACATCTCGGTGTTCGTGCGGATGCTCGATGAAGTCTCAGACACGACCATTCTCTCAAGCCCGAAGATTCTCGCGCTCAACAGGCAGCCCTCACGGGTGCTCGTCGGTCGCAAGGTGGGCTATCTGAGCACGACCTCGACCCAGACTTCGACGACGCAGACGGTTGAGTTCCTCGATACGGGCACGCAGTTGTATTTCCGGCCGTTCGTATCGGAAGATGGGATGATCCGCATGGAGCTCAAGCCGCAGGTTTCGGAGGCGATCATTCGCAACCAGACCGACGCGACGGGTGCCGCGGTGACGATCCCCGACGAGATCACCAACGAGATTGTGACCAACGTGATTGTTCCCGACGGTCACACGATCGTCCTCGGCGGTTTGTTCCGTGAATCGACAACCGCATCCCGGCGTCAGGTGCCGATCCTGGGTGACTTGCCGCTGATCGGTGCCGCGTTTAGAGGTCACGAAGACGAGACGCAGCGTTCGGAGATCATCTTTATGATTAAGCCTTCGATTCTCGCTGACGACGTGCTGATCGATCAGGGCAGCCGGAGCGAAGATTATGTTCGTCGCATCCGTGCGGGCAGTCGTGAGGGCTTGCTGCCCTGGAGCCGCGAGCGTCAGGCGAGCCAGTTGCTCGTCGAGGCCGAGCGTTTGGCCTCCGAAGGCAAGACCGATCGTGCCTTGCACTGTGTCCGCCGGGCGCTTGAGCACAACCCGTTCCAGCCCGATGCGATCGCGATGCGTGAGCGTCTGATGAACGAAGAAGCGGTCTGGCCGCACCGCAATCTGTTGCGGGACATTGTGGAGAACGAGTTGTTCGACGCACCGGGCGATCAGACCCCGACGGGTTCGATGAGTCGCGGCTCGCACAACGCTCAGCCGATCTCTTCGGCGACGACCACGACCAGCCCGCAGTTCGTGCAGCCAGTGGTGACGACGCCGCAGGCAACGGTGACCCCGCAGACTCAAGCCACGTCACCCCAACCGGTGGTTGCTTCGGCTCCCGTCAACAGCACGAACAGCATGAACACCACGGTGGCGGTTGAGGCAGCCGCGCCGACGAGTTCACCGACGATCACAACGTCGCCCTCGAACACGTCGGTGGCGACACCTGTTGCTACGAACCAGACTGCGACCAACCAGTCGGTGTCGAACCAGCAAGTACCGAACCAGTTTATTACAAGCCCGTCTGTTGTGAATCAGCCTGTAACGCCGGTGGTCCAGACCGGGACGTTCCAAGCGGTCGAGGCCAAGCCGATCACAGCGAGCCAAACCAAGGGCTCGGCGTTCTCAGGTCTTCAGCTCACGCCGATGGCCAGCAACTCCACCGCGACGGGCACCACGCACACGACCAGTGTGATGGACGGCCTGACCCTGACCCGCGCACCGGGCCAGCTCGCCCCCAAGGGGAGCCTGTTCAACGATCCCAACATGCAGCCCACCGGTGGGTTTGCGACTCAGCTCATGGCCCAGCCCATGTCGCAGCCGATTGCCCAACCGGTCACGCAGACGATCACCACGCCCGAGCTCAAGCCCACCGCGCAAGCGGCACCCGTGCTGATTACACCGGTCACGACGCCCTCGACGGCTGAAGTTGCGAGTGCTTCGGCGTCGCAAGCCGCCAGCGAGTTCGGGCTCGAAGATTCCGAAATGCAGATGCTGGTGCTCACCGAGTTCTTTCGGTCGTTTGGCTCGAAGGGCAAGCCCAAGGGCCCGTTTGTCGAAGTGCCAACTGAAACAGACTCGCCCGAGTAATAGAGCAAGTCAATACCCCCGGCCCCTCACCAACCCGGTGAGGGGCTTCATCGTTCGAGAGAGGGAAGAAGGAGCGAATCATGGTGAAGTATCAACGAATCGTGTCGTCCGTGCTCGTGGCTGCGGGCCTTGTGGGGCTCGCGGGATGCAGCGGCGGGACTTCGAGCCGGGGCAAATACACCCAGGAGCATCTCTCGGCCGCTCGCGCCACACTCGACGTGATGAAGAGCGCCACCGAGTACGACATGGGCCGCCAGTCGTTCCTCGCGGGCGATCTTGATAAAGCCCTTGAACGTATCGAGCGATCGCTTGCTCTGAATCCCAGCGTGGTCAAGACAAATGTTCTTCACGGCAGGATTCTCAATGAGATGGGCGAGGCCGATCAAGCCATCAACGCCTTTACGACCGCTGTCACACTCGACCCCGAGAACGTGGACGCACAGTATTACATGGGCATCGTCTATGAACGGATCGTCAACCGCAAGAAAGCCGCGGAGCACTTTATCAAGGCGCACGAGCTCGACCCGACCGATGCGCAGTATCTGATCGCAGCGACCGAGCAGCTCATCGACATGGACGAGATCGAACGTGCCAAGTCGTTCATCGAATCAACCGGTGATCGCTTCGAGCACAACGGCGGCGTGCGCCAAACCCTCGGGCACATCGCCATGATGCAGAACGACCACGAGCGAGCGGTCAACTTGTTCAACCAAGCGAGGCTGCTCACGCCCGATGACAACGCGATCATCGAAGACCTGGTGTCCGCACAGATCGCGGTCGGTAAAACCGGGCCAGCCGAGGCCAACCTCGCCAAGCTGCTCTCGCACAAGGACTACAGCTCTCGCCGCGATCTCAAGCACACCCGTGCCCGCTGCCTGATCGAACTCAACCGTCTGGTCGAAGCCCGCAAGGCGTATCTCGAACTCACCAAGAGCGCCCAAGGCAGCGCCGATACGCAGGCCTGGGTTGCCATGGGCAGCGTCGCGATGGCGTTGCACGATCAGCTCCGTCTCCGCGAATCCGCCCAGCGGGTCATCGCCTTGGCACCCAGCCGCCCCGAGGGCTATCTGTACCGCGCTGCTTGGTTCCGTGGCCAGACCAACCCCGAGCCCGCGCTGCGGTGGCTCGATATGGCTGAACAGCGTGGAGGCGACATTGTCGTGATCCACCAACTGCGAGCCATCGTGCTCAAGGATCTTGGCCGCAACGATGAAGCCCGCAGAGAGATCCTCTCAGCAGCCCAAGCCGACCCGAGCAACCCACGCTTGCAAGAGCTGGCTCAGCAGGTCGGGACCTACGCGAACGTGCCCGAGACCAAGTAGCCCAGCACCAAGAACACGGGATCGGTCGCAAGGCCGACCCATTCAAGAGTTCATCCGTCGAGCCTGAGGTCGAGCACCTCGGGCTCGATGTTTTTTTGCCCACGCCATTCGTTGATCTTCGGGCGGATGATTGCGTCGAGGGTCATGCCCCGCACGAGTTGATCGGCCCAGTCGCCCTTGCGCCACCCGACCAATCGCAGCACCCGGTCGCCATCGGCGACCCGCAACGAGAGATGGTCGCCCGTCTTGCCCATGCGTTTGGGTGCTTCGATGAGTTTGACACCATCAAGCCGAAGCGTCACCGGCGGGTTGGCCTGACCGAACGGCCCGAGCCGATCGAGCTGCTCGACGCCCGCGGGCGTCAGATCGCTCGCCGACACGCTCAGGTCGTACCGCAACTCAGGGAGCATCTGGTCCTCGCGGAGGTGCGAGGCTGCGTGTTCGAGCAATGCGGTTGTGAATGCATCGAGCTTGCTTTCCTGAAGCCCGAGCCCGGCGGCTGCCGCGTGCCCGCCGAAGCGGTCGAGGTGTTCGCGGCAGGCGTGGAGGGCCGCGTGCAGGTCGTAGCCGCTGACGCTGCGGGCTGAGCCCGTGAGGGCGCCGTCCTTTCGGCACAGCAGGATCGTCGGGCGACCAAACCGCTCGACAAGCCGCGAACACACGATCCCGATCACGCCCGGATGCCAATCGTCCCCGGCGAGGACGATCGCTCGGCACTCGGGCTGGGTCATGCCCGCGTCCACGGCCATCTCGCACGCCTGCTCGGCGATGACCTTCTCGATCTCTCGCCTCGCAGTGTTTCGTTCATCGAGATACTCGGCGATGTGCTGGGCTTCGTCGGCGCTGGCCTCGGTGAGCAGCCGGACAGCATCGGCGGCGTGCCCGAGCCTGCCGCAAGCATTGAGGCGAGGTGCCAGACCAAACGCGACACGCTGGGAATCGACTTCGCCTTGGTTGAACCCGCAGCTTTCGAGCAGTGCGCGCACGCCGTGCATCGAGCTGTTCATCAGCCGAGCGAGCCCGTGGCGGACAATCGCCCGGTTCTCATCGACGAGCGGCACGACATCGGCGACCGTGCCCAAGGCGGCCAGCGAGAGCAGTTCGAGCAGCACCTCACGACGTGGGGGCGAGAGCTGCCGCTTTCCTTCGTGCAACGTGAGCAAACGCCACGCGAGCTTGTAGGCAACGCCCGCGCCGCACAACGCCTCGAACGGGTACTGACTCCCGGGCAGCGTGGGGTGAACGATCGCGTAGGCGTCAGGCAAGGGTGCTGCGCCATCGGCTCCGGGCAACCGGGGCTGATGGTGGTCGGTGATGATGAGGTCGATGCCTAGCGAGCGGGCGTGCGCAGCTTCTTCGATCGCGGTGATGCCACAATCAACCGAGACGATGACCTCGGCGCCCTCGGTTGCGAGCGAGTTGAGCGCGTCGATGTTGAGGCCGTAACCCTCGTCGAGGCGGTGGGGGACGTAGGTGCCCAGGTTGGCGTCTGGCGAGATGGACTTGATCGCGTGGTAGAGGATGGCGGTGGCGGTGATGCCGTCGACGTCGTAGTCGCCATAGATGACGATGCGTTCGCCTCGCTTGAGTGCGCGCAGGATGCGGTCGGCTGCGGCTTGCATGTTGGGGAGCAACGCCGGGTCGTGCATGGAGCTGAGTGAGGGGCGCAGGAACGCCGAGGCGTCTGCTTCGCTTTGATACCCGCGTGCGTACAGCACACGGGCGGTCAAAGGTTCGAGCCCCGCGATCCCGCTGAAACATTGCGTGACATTGGCGGGGGGTGTTTCCGAACCAAGAATCCAGCGGGACGTGATGCCGCGGTCCTCATGGGAGGACACGTTCGAGGGAGTTGCATTCCTCGGGCGATCGGCACTCATCGGGTCATCGGGTACACTGAGCATGGCGTCTGGACTTCCGGGCGTGGGCGGTTCTCGCGGCATCCCCGTTGAGGGCTTGTGTCGCGGATATCAACACTCACGCTACCGCTTTGATGGTGGCGATGTCGGGCAGGGTTCAAGACAGTTCATATGGTCAAGATCACCAAGATATACACAAGAACCGGCGACGACGGCACCACCGGACTCGTCTCGGGCACACGGGTCGCCAAGACCGACCATCGAGTCGTGGCCTACGGCACGGTCGATGAAGCCAATGCCGCCATCGGGCTGGCGATTGCTCATCTCAAGGCGTCGGGCACTTCTGCGAACCAGTCGCAACAAGCCCGTACGGATGCCGAGCGTCTTGTGGAGCTGCTCACCATGATCCAGCACGATTTGTTTGATCTCGGGGCCGATCTGGCAACGCCCACGAACATTGAAGGAGCGTTGCGGATCGTGCCCGCTCAGGTCGATCAGCTCGAAGCAGCCATCGACCATTGGAACGACTCACTCTCGGCGTTGACGAGCTTTGTGCTGCCCGCCGGTTCGCAGGCCGCGAGTGCTTTGCATCTCGCAAGGACGATCACGAGGCGGGCCGAGCGCAAGGTGGTCGAGGTCTTCGAGCACGAAAAGAGTCTCGATCAGGACCAGCCCACGCTACGGTATCTCAACAGGCTGAGTGATTTGTTGTTCGTGGTGGCAAGGATTGCCAATGACCGGGGGAACGCGGACGTGCTCTGGGAGCCCGCCAAGAGCAGGCCGAGCAACGCGGAGCCCCAGGGAGAGCACGGATGAAAAAGAAAAAGGCCAAGAAAGGCCCGGCGATGAAGTCAACGGTCACTTCCGCAGCCTTCACCTCCGAGTTCACCCAGGAGTTCGCGGTCCAGACCGAGCACCTGCTCCGCAAACGGTTCTTGTGGTTCACACTGATCGTCGGATCCTTCGGTGTGATGGGAGTTGTTGCGGGGTTGTTGACCGGGCTCGCCGATGGCGGGGAGATTCTCGAAGGAGTCACCGACGAATCGAGTTCATCCACCTGGATGTTCTTTGCGGTGGGAGTGCCCTGGACGCTGATGTACATCATGGCGTTTGCATGGGTGGTGTACGACAAGCCTTTGGGCAAGCGGCTCATCAATGTCAGCATCATGGTGGTGACGATCGACGGGTTGCTCAACTTGCTCGCACGCGAGATCGGGATGCCGTACAGCATCGGGCTGGTCGGATTTGGGATCACGCACCTTGTCGCGTCGCTGTTCCTGCCTTGGACCCCTGCGCAGGCCATGAAGTCCGCAGCCATCGTGCTCTTGGCGAACGTTGTTGCGGTGCTCACGATCCAGAACCAGTTCTGGGAGATGACCGGCGGCCAGTGGGCGAATATCGGCGTCGGGCTCCTGTTCACGCCCATGATCGCGGTCCCGGGAACCATGGTGTGCGCGATGCGGCATTCGAGCCGATCGCAGAAGTTCAAGACTCAGTTCTTCCAGAACCGCTACGGCGATCTCCGCCGCGAGCTGGTCGATGCCAAACGAATCCACGAATCCCTCTTCCCCGAACCCATCACCGAAGGTGCGGTGACCATGAGCTACACCTACGAGCCCGCACGAGCCATCGGGGGCGATTTCATCTACATCCACCAGGCCCCCGGGCGGGACGACGATTCCATCGGCTCGCTCTCGCTCGTGGTCATCGACGTGACGGGTCACGGCATCCCCGCAGCCCTCACCGTCAACCGGCTCCACGGCGAACTCACACGCATCTACGCAGAAAACACGCACGCCTCGCCGGGCGAGGTCATGGAACTCGTCAATCGGTATGTGCATCTCACGCTGGCAAAACACTCGATCTACGCGACGGGTCTGTGTGTACGCATCAACGCCGAGAGCCAGACCCTCGACTACGCCTCGGCGGGTCACCCCCCGGCGTTTATCCGCGCCGTCGACGGCACGCTCGAAGATCTCGACTCGACAGCCATCGTGCTCGGCGCTGCCGCTGCCGACGACTTCGAGCACGGTCAGCAAACGACTAAGTTCTTTGCGGGGGATGCCTTCCTCGCGTACACCGATGGAGTCACCGAGGCCCGCGCCGCCAGCGGCGCCATGCTCGAAATCACCGGCCTGCGTTCAACGATTCTCGCAGCGGGCTCGGTCAAATCCGGCGAGTGGCCTACGCACATCCGCAAGCAAGTCGAAGCGTTCCGCTACGGCATCCCCGAGGATGACCTGCTGGTCGTCGAGTTGCGACGAAGCCTGCCCGTCCGCAAGCCGCGGGTTCGCCCAGCGGATGAATCCATCAAGCCCCAGCCGGTGGTCTAGAGCGACCCGAGACCGGTCAGTCCTTGACGCCTTCGACCCTGCCGAAGTCGGTGTATTTGCTGACCGCTTGGGTGAGGTCGATGCCGTTGATATTGGCGAGCGTCGCCAGCCACGCGAGGACATCGGCGAACTCTTCTTCGAGGTTGTGGCGTTGCTCGGGGGTGGGGGTCTTGCCCGGGGCGCAGTCCTGAAGGCTCGTCGCCAGCTCGCCGACCTCCTCGATGAGCCACATGAACGTCCCCGGAGTGCCTCTGGCCGCATCGGTTGTGGAATACCGTTGGGCGATGAGGGTCTGAAAGCCTTCGAGGGTCATGGGGGCAGCGGGCGATGGTCCTTTGAAGTGGGTCATAGTGTCGAGAGGGTATTCTCATCGGCGGGGCTGATGCGTATTGCAGAGCAGCGGGCAGACGTTTGGTGTTTGCAAACCCCTCGGTTCGGGCTTGTCCCGAGGATTCTGGGGTCTAGAGTTGCAGCCAAGCCCGCGCAGAGTGGGCAAGGTCTTTCAGTAGATATTCCAGTAATCAAGCTCTCGGAGCGACGATGCCGACGATCAACCAGCTCATTCGTAACCCTCGCCGAACCCCCAAAGCCAAGTCCAAGGTGCGCGATCTTGAAAGCTGCCCGCAGCGGCGTGGGGTGTGTCTGTTCGTCAAGACCATGACGCCCAAGAAGCCCAACTCCGCGCTGCGCAAGATCGCTCGCGTTCGGTTGAGCAACGGCAAAGAGATCTCCGCATATATCGGCGGCGAAGGCCACAACCTCCAGGAGCACTCGATCGTGCTTGTGCGGGGCGGCCGCGTGCGTGACCTTCCCGGTGTGCGGTATCACATCGTGCGTGGTGCGCTCGACACGCTGAGTGTTGAGGGCCGCCAGAAGAGCCGCTCGAAGTACGGAGTCAAGAAGGGCAAGTAAGCCCTCATGTTTCGCTGAGGAATCACATTTCGTCATTGGCGAGTAATCGCAGCCGCCCACGTCGGGCACCTGCGGTGAACCGTCTGCTCCCCCCCCCTATATAGGCCCCCAAGCCTCACAAGGGCACCCCGGAGCACAAGCCAGGAGACCCCATGCCCCGCAAGTTTACCGCCAGCGAATCCCAACTCCGCCCCGATCCGCGACACTCGGACATGGTGCTCAGCAAGTTCATCAACTGCATCATGTACGACGGCAAGAAGTCCGTCGCCCAGCGCGCCATGTACAACTCGCTCGACGAGATCCAGGCCCGGCTCGACAAGATGGAAGACCCCGACGCGCCCAAGGAATCCATCGAGGTCTTCCGCATGGCGATCGAGAACGTCATGCCCTTTGTCGAGGTCCGCTCAAAGCGGATCGGTGGTGCCAACTACCAGGTCCCGATCCAGGTCAACCGCAAGCGTCAGCAGGCGCTCGCGTTTAGGTGGCTCATCACCGCCGCCCGCAGCGAGAAGGGCCGCCCGGTCCACATGCGGCTGGCCGACGAACTGATCGCCGCCGCCCGCAAGGAAGGCAAAGCGATGCAAAAGCGTGAAGAAACGCACCGCATGGCCGACGCCAACAAGGCGTTCGCTCACTTCGCCTGATCATCTCGCTACAAGAGTCCGTGTCCTGTCACCCCGATTTACGTGATTCTTGCTGAACGCATGAATTAGCGTACCTGCCGTGTGAGGACAGGGCGGCTCGAAGCTCGACGAACTGGTAGTCATGCCAGTTCTCGCTCGCGGCCGCGATGACCAGAAATACAGCTCAAATACAGTCCCAAAGTACGGTTTCCACAGAGCCTCCGGCCGCAGCTTCTGGGCAGGAGCCTACAATCGTTCTCAGATTGCTCGGCGGCGTATAGTCATATACGCGATGTCGGTTTCGGGGAATCGGGCTCGAAAAATTGCGCATCAACGAATTTTATCATTTAAAGAACATCGCTTCACCTGAGCTTCCTAGTGGGCGGACTCACTATCGAGGCGCGGGTGTGGTTGGACCTGCTCGCGGTCACTTGTATGAGTGACAAGAACAGGATCGACTATGGAGCAGTTCGGAAATACTTTGCACAACCCGGTGATGGCAATGCGGCCTGCGCGAGCTACATGGCGCACGCACAAGACTTGCCCGAGAACGCTGCCCGCTACCGCTTCGGTAAGGAACTCGCAACGATGCGAGATTGGATCGATGCGGTTGGATCTTCGTCTCGGGTTCTCGATATCGGCTGTGGATCTGGGGCATGGACAGAGCTCTTTGCGAATCGTTTCGCCAGCGTCACCGCGCTCGAACAGAGCCCATCGATGCTCGATGCTGCCCGGACAAGACTCGCACCATACTCAAATGTCGAGCTCCTGAACCAAGACGCCCGTGATCCATTGCCACCAGGCCCATTCGGGCTCGTCTTTGTTGGCGGGCTCTGCATGTATTTGAGCGATAGCGATGCTGCCGCGCTTATTCAAGCTGTTGTTGAGCGTCTCTCTGATGGAGGTCGCATTATCTTGCGTGAGTCTACGGTTGCCGACGGTTACGAGCGCCCACAGGGCGAGTACCAGGCGATCTATCGCAGTGTCGACGTCTACCGAACACTGTTTCGTGAGGCCGGCCTGCCAGGAGTCATCGTACGCCGAAACCACGGCTACACTCACATGGAGACCGCAGTCGAACTTGTTGAGCTGCGACGCCGTCGCCTTCCTATGCTGCCGCACACGTCACCGTTCCTTGGCGCTCTGACCTGGTGGTTGCTGCGGGCTTGCTCGCCGGTGAGCTTTGGACTCCTGCCTAGAGTGCTTGCTCGCCTTGGTGTGCGCTGGCCACATCTACAGAACCACTTCTTTATGCTGAGGAAAGATGGTCCGTCACCGTCAGAAACTCTCGAAGGGAGTTCATGAAAACCGACCGATGGAACCGAGAACCAGGCCAGAGTCCGGAACAGATTCGCAAGGCGGTAATTCTCGCCGCTGGAATTGGTGACCGGCTCCGCCCGTTCACCGATCGCGCTCCGAAAGCTTTGACTGAGGTCGGTGGCGTTCCCATTATGGACAATACGCTGGCTCACCTAGCCCATTGCGGCACCAAAGAGGTCGTGATTGTCGTGGGCCACCACAAAGAAGTCATCATCGAGCGATTTGGCACAAGCTATCTCGGAATGACGATGACCTACGTGATTTCGGAAGAATACAAGAAGACCAATAACATCTACTCGTTATGGCTCGCTCGTGACCACCTCACCGAGGACGTGCTCCTTCTGGAAGCAGATGTGTTCTTCGAGCAAGCGGTCCTCGAACGATTGCTCTCACAGGGCGAAGGGAATCTAGCCGTCGTGTCGGGGCATCAGAGTTGGATGTCGGGCACCGTTGTGAGTGTGGATGCCTTTGGTCGGATCCAGGCGACCATTGACTCCCAGCGTCAGGAGAAGGATTTCGATTATTCGAAGGTCTTTAAAACCGCCAACTTATATCTCTTTCGTGAGGAATTCCTCAATCGATATTTCCTGCCTCAGCTCCAGGCCTATATCTCGTCGCGAGACTACGACGAGTACTACGAGTCGATTCTCATCACACTCGGGCACCGTGGAAAGAACAACCTCATCGCTGTGGACTGCGACGACCTCAAGTGGTACGAGATTGACGACGAGAGCGATCGGCTGGCCGCAGAGTACATGTTCGGTTCACCCGAGGATCGCTACAAGCACATCCAAACCCAGCATGGCGGGTATTGGCGTTTCGGGTTCGTCGATCACGCCTACTTATACAACCCCTACTACCCGCCGCAAACGGCGTACGTCGCGCTCAGGGACAATCTCCACGACCTGGTTCTGCATTACCCGTCTGGTCAAAGTGTGATGTCGCGTCTGGTGGGCACCTTGATCGATCAACCACCGTCTCGCATCGTGGTTGGAAACGGAGCTTCGGAGCTGATCAAAATCGTTGCGAGTCACCTCCCCGGGCGGATCACATGCCCCGTGCCCTCATTCAATGAGTACGAGAACGCTGCGCGAACTGGATCCTTCATTCCCTTTCAGTTGCCCGCTCCCTCTTTCGAGCTTGACATCGATAAATTTGCCCAGCACATCATCACATGCGAGGCAAAGGTCGCGATTGTCGTGACACCCAACAACCCAACCTCGTTGGCGGTGCCCCGAGCGGACATCCTGCGCCTTGCTGCAAAGATTGAATCGTCAGGCTGCACACTGGTTGTCGATGAATCATTCATCGACTTCTCGGATGACTGGCAAGAGCTGAGCGTGGAGCGCTGGGTGGATCGTGTCCCCAACCTTGCTGTTCTCAAGAGTCTGAGCAAGTCCTTCGGGATCGGAGGGCTCCGGCTGGGGTATCTGCTCACGGCCAACGAGGCATTCGCGGATTCGATACGCACCGAGTTGCATATCTGGAACATCAATGGCTTCGCCGAGTCCTTCTTGCGCCAAGCGCCACGTCATCGCAAGGCGTTCAGGCAGAGTTGCGCGCGGGTAAACGAACACTGTCGCCAACTCTATCAGGATCTCAATGAACTCCCGGGCGTAACGGCATTTGAACCACAGGCCAACTTCGTGATGTGTCGAGTCCCATCGCCGGGTCCCTCTGCTCCCGACATCGCCAAACGCCTCTTTATAGAGCACGATATCTTCGTCAAACACTGCAGCGGCAAGGACATGAAGGACGGGGATCGCTACTTGCGGCTCGCGAGCAAGACGGGTACAGAGAACAGCGTGCTGGTCGAGGCGGTGCGACAATGCCTCAGCGATTGAAAGGTGACCTCGCCCGACCCCGCACGCTGTCATTCATTTCCGACCGAGCCAATATGCTGACCCTGATGGGACTCGTGTGCGGAGTCTTGTCGATATCGTTCAGCGCTCGCGGCGCATTCACAGCCGCCTCAACGGCCCTGCTTTGGGCGCTGTTCTGTGATTGGTTCGATGGCCCTCTGGCACGCCGAACTCCTGATCGAACCGACTCTACCCGTGCCTTCGGAGCCCAGCTCGACTCACTCGCCGACATGGTTTCCAGTGGTGTCGCGCCTGCCATGCTGCTGATCTGCCTAGGCAACTTTGAGCCATGGTTCTTCCCGGGTGCTGTAATGCTCGTGGTTGCCGGAGCGATGCGGCTGGCTCACTTCAACGTGTTTGGACACGACGAGAAGGGCGGGTACAGCGGGCTCCCGATCGACACCAACATCATTGTTGTAACAGCCCTATTCCCATTGCGTGAACTGCTCGGGCATACCGCATTTCCCTGGGTTCTTTACGGCGCGATCGTCACGCTCGCCATTCTGAACGTCTCACCGTTTCGGATGCCGAGGCTCGTCGGCGGTTGGTACTACGCTATCTTCGTCTATGTCGTCATTATGACGATCTTAAACTTGAGCTTGCTGACCTAGTGATCCCGAGCGCGCCGGCATTCTGTGGAAAACGGGAAGCGGCCACAGGCTCGTTAGATTACAACCAGATTTCGAATCTGCGGGCTCAACGTCCGAACGCCAGCCAGAAAGAGTTCAACTGGTGTCCTCTCACCCCGATTTTTCTTCAAAATCGGCCCTTCGGCAAGAATGTCGAAAGGCTTTCTCATAATGGGAGCGATGTCTTTATCCTCTACCCAGAGTTTTAAATTTACGGCTCTTCTCGCCGAGGTGTGCCACTCGGCGTACCAAGGTCCATACGCCCCTTGTACATCAAGCTCAGATGTCGCTTACAGCGAAACAAAGAACCTGATTATGAACGCGTTCGCGAGATCGACGAAGAATGCTGAAACCAGCGGGAGCAGTATGAACGCGAGCGGCGCGGGGCCGTAGCGTTTGGTGACGGACGACATGTTCGCGATCGCGGTCGGGGTTGCTCCGAGTGAAAATCCCGCAAATCCTGCACTCAGGACCGCTGCTGTGTAGGATTTTCCCATCGCTTTGAAGACGATGAACAGGATGAAGGCCACCGTCGCGATGACCTGCAACCCCAGTATGACGAACAGCGGCCCACCCAGCTCTGCTAATGACCAGAGCTGCATGCTCATGAGCGACATGGCGAGAAAAATCGAGAGCGAGTAGTCTGAAATGACGGCGAGCGCTCTCGTCCGCGACGGCCAGGGGAGGCCTTTGAACAATAGCGGGATCGTGTTCGACATCACGATGCCGACCAGCAGGCATGGCACGAAGAGCGGGAGTTTGAGTCCCATCTTGGCGATCCCCAGATTTGCAATGTAGCCCAGTATAATCGCGACATTGATCGCGAGCATTGAACGCATGATGTTCACATGATCGATGGTTTGTTCGGCATGATGGCCGCCTCGCAAGTTGTTTTCGTAGGGTAAGCCACCCACGAGCCCCTCTGGCGTATCGTCTGGAAGGGCGGGGATGAGATTGTTCCGGTCGATCAGGAATTTTGCAATCGGACCCCCGATGAGGGCCGCGAAAACCAAACCCAATGTCGCCGCAGCAATACCGATCTCAGCGGCGGCTTCGAATCCGGACTGCTCTTCAATCGTCGGCCCCCAAGCGATCGCCGTTCCGTGGCCACCGATCAGCGAAGCAGAGCCAAGAAGCGGCCCGATTTCAGTCGGAAGCCCGAAGATCCTTGTACCTAGGAGCGCAACGCCGTTCTGGAAGAACATGTAGCCGATCGTGAGGACGAGCAGAATCCCGAGCATTCGCCCGCCAACCACTAGGTCTTGGAACCGTGCATTGAGACCGATGGTCGTGAAGAAAATCACAAGCAACAGATTCCTAGTCTCCATGCTGAATGTGACTTCGACCTGCATGACTCCATAGACGAACCAGATCACCAGGGCCGCAGCGAGTCCGCCCGAGACGGGCTCCGGAATGTTATAGTTCCTTAAGAACGAAATATGCCTTGTCAAGAAGGCCCCGAGAAAGAAGACCACGATCCCAGTCGTGACGGCGATAAAATCAGGTACTTCAATGGTGCGCATGGCTAGAAGGATAACGGCCGAAATCGCAGAGTCCCAGGTTCTCATGGTAATTTCAGCCATCCGGCTCAGAAGCGTGCCAATTCGCGCGGCATCGAATGATCGCATGCGTGTGGATTCGGCACTTCCCGTTCGAGCCGGGGGCTTCACTGTGAAGCCAAAGTCACGATTTCCGGGTTCCATTGGCGGATCTGAATCACAAAGAGTTCAACTGGTGTCCTCTCACCCCGATTCTGATGAAACTCATGAGGAGTCAGGGGTAGTTCGCTTTATACATGGGACTGCCCGCTGGAGCCCAAAGACCGGCTGGCGGGAAAGTCTCAGGCCCCATCACTTCGCCTGATCGCCTCGCTACAACCCTCGCTACAACCTGCACCGCGAGAGTCCGTATCCTGCCAAACATGGGTACCAGTATCGTTGCAGACCGAGCGGACACCACTCACCATTCGAGGATGCCTTGGCGCTTTCTTGAGCGGCTGCTGACGTTCGCCGCCATCGTGTTGATCGTGATGCTTGTCGGATCCGAGGTATGGAACCGACTCGCTCCATCGTCGCCGGGAGTCATGCTGCGAGCACCTTGGATGGTGACGGAGTTCGTCGCAAGGCTCACCGCCACGTTCTGGGTGTACGCAGCAATCCCCGCGATCCTTGGTTTGGCGATGGCGTTGATTCGTCGGATGCCTCGAACGGCTGGTGTGCTGCTCGTCGCCTTGGTCATCAGCAGCGGGCCGTGGGCGTGGTCACTGGTGCGCCCCATCCCAGCACCAACTGCAGGAAGGCTGACCGTCTTCAGCGCCAACTTGCTCTACGGCAGAGCCGACGTGAACCGGCTCATCGAACAGATCAAGCTCGTCGATCCCGATGTCATTATGTTTCAAGAAGTGGATGGCTCGCTGCTGCGGGAACTTACCGACCGACTCGCCAGCGGCTATCCGCATATCGCCAGCATCCCAAGACAAGATGCGTTCGGCCAAGCCACCTTTAGCCGGCTTGCGTTTACGAAGCCTCCCGAGTTGCAGCTTCCTGCGGTCTTCGAGGCCACCAACGGCTTGCCGCAGATCGTCGTGACGATCAGGGTTGATGATCGGGATCGGTTGATTGAGATCCACAACGTTCACACCGTGCCCCCGGTCAGCGGCAATTATCTGATGAGCCAGGATGCGCACGCCCGCGCGATGGCCGAGCACCAATCGGATGCCGACGCGGTGATTCTCATCGGCGATTTCAACAGCCCCGACAACGGCTCGGTGATCCGCTTGCTTCGTGATGTTGGGTATCTCAGCACGCACGCCAAGCGTGGCCGAGGCATCGGTGCCACATGGCCCGATCCCGAACGTCGCGCAAAGATTACGTTCCTGGGGCTCAAGGCTCGCATTGACCATGTGCTCTATGCGCCGTCGCTCGTGTGTACCGATCAAGGGGTCAGCGGCTCGGTGGGTTCCGACCATCGGCCCGTATGGGCGAGCTTTGATCTCGCGACCAGCGCAGATGCAAAGTGAAAGTTGAGCAGCGGGGGGGCGTCAGGGAGCGGTCTTGATTCCGGTAGCACGGGCGCCGGGCCTGTGTCTTCGGATAACTTCACCTGTGGCCCTTGGCAAAAACGTCCAGCTCTGGACGGCGCTCGAGGCCTGGGTTCATAAGCATTCGTCGGCGCGCCGCGAGGGC
>CAYUVO010000031.1:0-23620 GCA_964448185.1 uncultured Phycisphaeraceae bacterium | reverse complement strand
CTCCGCCCCGTCGTCGGCGAGCAGCTTGGCTTCCTCCACCCAGTTCGTGCCGTCGAACACAAAGACATACGCGGAACCGGAGCTGTCTCCGTTGTCGTCATCTCTGAATGCCCCGATGACAGCGGTGTCGCCCGAGAGCGAGACCGAGGTGCCAAAGAGGTCCTCCGCCGCCCCATCAGCAGCGAGCAGCTTGGTTTCTTGCGTCCAGTTGGTGCCGTCAAACTCAAAGACATACACCGAGCCGGAGTTGTTTCCGTTTTCGTCGGTGTCGTCGAAATCGGCTCCGATCATGGCGGTGTCGCCTGAGATCGAGACCGAGGCACCGAACGCATCACTGATCGCTCCGTCGTCGGCAATCAGTTTGGCTTCTTGTATCCAAGCCTTGCCGTCGAATCGAAAGATATATGCCGAGCCGGAGTTGCTTGCGCTGTCGTCGTCTTGGCGTGCCCCGATCACCACGGTGTCGCCCGAGATCGAGACCGAGATGCCAAACTGGTCAAACGCTGCTCCGTCGTTGGCGAGCAGCTTGGCTTCTTGCACCCAAGTCGTCCCGTCGAAGCGATAGACATACGCCGAGCCGTTTCCGTCTGCGCCGTCGTCAGTTCGATAGGCCCCGATGACGGCGGTGTCGCCCGAGACCGAGACCGAGAAGCCGAACTCATCGCCTATCGCCCCGTCGTCGGAGATCAGCTTGGTCACTTCGCTCGGGCTGCACGGCTGGGCGGACGCTGTGCCGGCGACAAGGATGCAGAGCGCGGCGGCTCCGCCAAAGATGAAGCGGCTCGTGTAATGTACGCGGAGGGGTTGGTTGTGCATGGGTCGAAATCCTGTGTGTGCACTACGGTTGAACTTAATGTGACACGTGATATCTAAGTATATGGTGGAAATTTCACCAAAATAAGCAGGTGGTTTGCACTGATTTGCACTTTCGTGATCTTATAAGTTTGGAGCGATCTTGGACGGCTGTATCTCACTATGTTATCCCTTCCTTATAAACACCTAGTAACAGCGATTGGCGCCGGAAGAGCCTCGCCATGTTCGCCGCTCTTGGTGCAGAGGGCGCGATGGCGGTGTCATATGGAACAGGTGCAATGTCATACCGTCGAGCACGAACAGCTCAACGCAGAGCATCGCCACCGAGAATAACCAAGGCGTGAAGCTCGCGGCATAAGCCCCCCCTTCATCAAACATGGTGCCACACCAGCAAAGCGGGCCGTCCCCTTGGATGGGATCGGCCCGTGTTTCATGAAGGGCAGAGGCCCAGGGTCTTCTCGTACCCATTGCCTACTTGTCTATTGCCTTTTTTTTATGGGCAAGGACCGACGAGCCCGAGCAGCGCGAGGAAGTCGCCAAAGCTCACCATGCCATCGCCGCCATTGAGCGTGCCGAAGTCGTCGGCGAAATCACCCATGCAGCCGGGCACGCCGCCGGGGCACGGCCCGACCAAGCCGAGCAAAGCTAAGAAGTCGCCAAAGCTCACCATGCCGTCGCCGCCATTGAGCGTGCCGAAATCGTCAGCGATGTCGCCGATGCACGTCAACGAGTTCGCCAGGATGTTGGCACCATCTCCGATGGGTGCGCCGGTGGCGAGCAGCTCGAAGTTGTTTGATGCTGCGAGATCCGACGGGCCGTGATGGATGTCGATGGTTTCGAGTGTTGCCAGCGTATTGGTATCGATGACGTCGATGAATCCTTCTTCGGCTATTGCTACGCCTACGTCTCCACCGAGGGTGATCGAAGCGTTGCCGTAGGCGACGTAGAGCCGGTCGTTGGCGTTATCGAGCTGCAGCCCGACGAGCGTGGTGCTGAAGAAATCAAAGCTAAAGAACGGGATCACGCTGGTCATCGTGCTGGTGCCAAGATCAACAACGCCGACGGTGTCGTCGTTGAAGTTGATGAGGAACACGCGGTTGTCGTCGGTGACCACCGGGTAACCGGGGTTGTCTCCCACAAAGATGGTGTCGGTGAGTGTTCGCGTTGCGACGTCAAAGACCGAGAGCGTGTCGTCGTTGCGGTTGGTCGCCACGAGCGTGGCGCCGTCGGGGCTAAAGGCGACGAAGGTGGGGAAGTCGCCCGAGAAGGTGTCGCCGAGATCGACCCAGTTGGTCGCGTCGATAAACGAAACATCGTCGGTAAATGAACCGGCAGTCGCGATGGTCGAGCCGTCGGGGCTGATCGCGATGCCGCTGGCCTGACTAAAGGCGTAGCCCACGCCGCCCATGTTGCCCGTGAAGATTTTGGCTCCATCGACGGCGAGCGTGCCGAGATTGATGCGGGTCACGCCGTCACCATCAGCGACGACCGGGATGTAGGCAAACTGACTGTCGGGGGAGAACACGACCTGGCTGCCACGTCGGCCCATCGGGATGTTGGTCGTGGTGTTGGTGCCCAGGTCGATGACGGTGGCGAAGAAGCTGTCGCCGTTGGCGACGACCGCTGTAGAGCCGTCGGGCGTGATACCGATCGCGTCGGGTCGTGCCCCTGCATCGACCTGCGCGATGACCGACATGGAATCGGCGTCCATGATGACCGCATTTCCCGAGACTCGGTTCCTGCCGACGACCTTTGAGCCGTCCGCAGATACCGCGACACCCGACATGCGATCGCCCTCGAAATCAGGCCCGGTGAGGCGAACGGCGATGAGCTGCGGCGATGCATCGGGTTCGATGACGACGAAGGATTCACCAAAGGTACTGGCGACTTGAACAATCCTTGAGCCGTCGGGCGACATGGCCCCGAAATCGGTCGAGACGATCTGGTTGATGTTGCCGAGATTGGTTCCAGCATTGAGGTCGATGACCGAGCCACGGAACCCGATGCCCGCAACACGGTTGCCGTCGGGGGTGGTGACGAGATCGTTGAGCGTCGCGGTGCCCAGCAGCGGCCCCGCAACGCCAGTGGCCAAGTTAATGGTGCGGGTGTTGTTCGAGATGGTGTAGGCGGCGCGCGATGCGTCGTTATTGACCGCGATTTGTGCGGAGAAGTTGGCGTTCTCGGGCAGCGCGATGGTGCCGGTGATTGTTTCAGTCGCGATGTCGATGCGTGTGAGCGCTGGCATGTTGGCATTCGCGACGATCGCGGTCAACCCGTCCGCCGAGATGTCCACGTCGTGGGGCTCGGATACCGAAGGCACGAGCCGATTGACCGCACCTGTTCGCACATTGATGAACTGGATCTCGTCGGGCTGAGGGTTGGGGCGGAAGCGGTCGAGGTTCATGACGCGATCGTTATCGACGACGACGGGCGCGCTGTAGGACAGGCGCTGGAGAAACAATGTCGAGGCCGAAAGAGTCACTCGATATCCGATGTCGGTGATTCGGCGGACCTCGGTGTTGGTGTTGAGATCAATCACCACCAGCTCGGAATCAAAGGCCGCCGTGACGACCGCGAGATCGCCCGCGGGCATAATGACGACCGCGCCGGGAGTCAGGCCGATGGGCACGATCGCGGTCACCGTCATCGTGACGAGATCGACGATCGCCGCGTTGCCGGTATCCACCAGCGGGACGACCGCGGTGGATCCATCGGGCGTAATCGCGATGTCTACAGGCGAGCCGGGCAGATCGACCGAGCCGATGAAGGTCAGGCTTGCAGCGTCCCAGATGACGAGGTTCTGCGATTCACGGTGCGCGATCACGAAGCTCGAACCATCGGGCGCATAGGCGATGCCGTTGGGGCCGTCGCCTTCGACAGCGCCACCCCCAAACACGAACCCGAAGCGAGCTTTGTCGCTGCCTTGTGCGTCGATGAACGGCACGCCGACGGTGTAGGGCAGCCCGGCAGCCGAACGAATGATGGTCTGGTGGTCGAGATCGCCGTCAGGCGAATCGTCTGCGACGACGGCGTTCGCAGCAAGAGCAAACCCGGCAACAGCGAGAATTTGGGCGCGGCGAATGGAGTGGGTCTTACGCATGATGATCTCTCTCAAGAAGGGGTATCGAACACACATCGCCGATCGTGTTCCGGCGTGCATCCAGCGTACCCGATCGTTCGCGTTTGTTGAAGCCAAAAAAACACCCGCTGCAGCAGCAACGGGCGAGGGGGGGCGAGGGGAAGTATTGGTTTCGCGAGAACCTGTTAGGACTCTATCTGCCTCGTGCTCTATCCGAACTTACGGGCAGGGGCCGACGAGGCCGAGGAGTGCGAGGAAGTCGCCGAAGGAGACCATGCCGTCGCCGCCGTTGAGGGTTCCGAAGTCGTCAGCGATATCGCCCACGCAGCCCGGCGTCCCACCGGGGCAGGGGCCGACCACTCCGAGCAGTGCAAGGAAGTCGCCGAAGCTGACCTGATCGTCGCTGCCGAGGGTGCCGAAGTCGTCAGCGATATCACCCGGGCAAGCCGAGGGCTGTTCGCATTCGACGAGTTCGATGGTCACCGCATCGACCGCCGCTTCGACGACCGAGCCGTTGCCAAAGTCGCTCGCGGTAAACCGCAGCTTCATCTGCGACGACGGCGTGATGACATCATCGAGCCTCATGCTAAAGAGTTCCCAGACATCGAGCGAAGTCGGGCCGATGGTTTGGAGATCGGTCCATGTGGCGCCGTTGTTGTTGGAGACTTCGACGGTCATGATGTCCGCATTGGGCGAGCCGCCGAAGCTGTTGGAGTAATAGATCGCGTAGTTGGCGAAGACCTGCGTGCCGCCGGTGGCATCGAAGGCAGGACTGATGAGCGAGGTGGACCCGCCGTCGACGTCGGTGTTGCCCGCTGCGTTCTCGGTGAGGTATGCCCAGCCGTTGCCGTCGAAGTCGGCTGCGGGGTCGCCGCGTTCGCCGCCGCCCGCGGGTTGTCCGCGTTGCCATGCGCCCGCTGAGAGGCCGCCGGAGTTGGAGACGGTCCAACCGAGGTTGGTGGCGAAGCTGTCAGCGAAGGTCTGGGTTTGCCCTGACGCGACGAGCGCGGTCAGCGGCGCGGTGGCTCCGGCTGCTGGGAATCGGAAGAGCGCCCCCATGGTGTCTTGGGCCTCGATGTAGTACGACACAGCATCGAAGCAGGTGAGGTTGTCGAAGTCGAAGCGGTAGGAGTCGCCGCCGAGGGCGGTGCCCGCGATGGTGCTGGTGCCCGAGGTATCCGAGACGATCATCTGCACCGTCGCCGGGTTGAGCGAGAGGCCGACCTCGGTGATGGTGGCGTCGATGCTCGACTGGCTTCCGGGGAGCAGGGTTTGCGGCGCCGAGCCGACGAGATCGATATCGAGCCGCTGGAGGGCGAGTCGAACGACGAACATGCCGCGTTCGATATCACTGATGATGATGTTGCCGCTGGGGAAGAACGGGTAGTTGCTCCATGCGCCGTTGAAACTCGCGCTGTCCGAACCGGGGAAGGTATCGAACCATGCCACCTGCACGGGGTTGGCTGGGTCGGCAGCATCAAAGACGCGAAGGCCCGAGCGGTAGTTTGACTCGAAGATGTAGCCGTTATGGGTATAGAGGTTGTGGTCGGTAGCGGCCGAGCCCGAGGTGAACGTGCGTACAAAGCTGGGGCTTGTAAGATTCTCGACGTTGAAGATGCGTGTGGTGGTCACGCCGACGGTGTTGCCTTCGTCGAGTTCGTCGTTGACGTAGAAGAACCTGCGGTCTTCGCTGAGCCAGCCCTGGTGGGCGTAGCGAGCGCCGGCCCACGAGATGGTGCTGATGAGGAACATGTTTGATTTGTTGGTGACGTCGACGATGCGCAGCGCGGTGTTGCCCGAGCCGTTGCCGGTGCCCGAGAGGCAGAACGCGATCTCTCTGCCCGCGTGAGGCCCGGAGGTGTAGCTGACGACCTGTGCATCATGGACGTAGAAGGAGTTCCAGGAACCGACGATGTTGGGCACGTTGGGGTTCGTAGTGACATCGACCGCGACGAGCCCGCCGTTGGCGATGTTGGCACCCGTGAGATACACGAACCCGCTGTTCGGATTGGCGACGATGTTGTGCGTTGTGGAGTGCCCGTTCTGCTGACGATTGGACACATGGTTGACGACGCCGTTGTCGATGTTGGACAGGTCGATGACCTGGATACCCGAGCCGCCTTCGGAGACGCCATAGGCGTGATCGCCGACGACCTTGATGTCGTGCCACGGGCTCGAAGGTCCGGTGACGCTTCCTACGATGACCGGGTTGAACGGGTCGGTGACTTCGACGAATCCGAAGCCTCTCTCGAGACCCATGATCGCGTACTCGCGGCCAGATGGCGACACATAGCCCCAGCAGTCGTTGCCCGAGTTGTGCCCCCCCGGGTAGTTATTTCGCGGCCACCATTAAACAACCTGCCATTTTGCTGAAACAAACGGGGCGCCCCTTTTTGTGGCCCCCCCCCCCCCATCACCACTGCCGTCGCCGCCACCGATTTCGAGCAGCGGGTTACCGCTGAAGATCGGGCCGACGAAGGCCGACTGGGTTGTTTCAGCTCGATACTCACGGACCGTTGGTCCTGCAAGTGCGGTGGTGGTCATGAACAGAGCTGCAAGGGGGAGCGCAGCGCACAGGCGAGCATTGGTCGGCATGGAGATGTGTCCTCAAATCTGGAAACGAAACCCGACGGCCACCGGGTTTCTCTCTGGTCCGCGAGCACCGCGGGCAGAGAACGGTCAAACGTTCTCAAGAGACTCCCGCGACACATTGAGATCCGAACAATACCGGCAACAGGTTCCATGCAGGCACAGGAAACCACATCTACGCGGGCTTGATCGGATCATCTCAATACATGTATGGCCTGTGATAGGATGAACCTCTGCAATCGGCCCCCACACACACTAAGGGAATCTACCGGGCGCTCAATAGATCGAGATTCCCAATGAAACGATGCCGACGGCCCTCTACGAAAAGGCTCTAGCTTGTGGTCCCTATGAGTGTTCATCGAAGGAGAAGCGGTGCCCACAATTGCCCGAATCGTTGCAGGCTCGATGCTGTTATGGGTCGCCATGACCCATCACGCCATCGCTCAAACGCCCGATCTGGTGTATGTGCTTCAGCCCGAAGGCATGAGCACAGCAGCACTCGCGGGCACCGGGGCCGAGTAGCACGGTCGCCCCAGTGGGGGGTTATGTGGGCAGATAGCTGAACCACATCATTAGAGAGGCAACTGTGAAGGCTCCAACGCTCACCGGCAATGCCCACGCCACCGCTATCCCGGTCCGGTATGGCGGTGCTAGCAACGCCAGCAAGACAAGCAGAATGGAAAGCGGGGTCCCGAGGATGAACAAGAAATACAAGATAGACCAACGTCCGGGCCCGGGATTCAGCCATTGCAGTTGAAAGAACACCGCAACCGACACCAAGGCCGCGACCGGGGTCGCAGCCGCGATTGCCATGAGCACAAGACCCACTCGCTGCGGGACTGCTCGACATTGTCGACCCGCGATCAGGGCCGAGAGTGCTGCTAACGTCATCGTGATGACCGCGCATCCGAACGCTACGCCACGAGCGGTTTCTGTAGAGAGTCCGATCGACAAGTACAGAACAGCCAACAGGGCGATCGCCATGCAGACCGAGACGGCCAGCATGACTCTGGCAGCGGTCTGGTTCGGGGGTCCGACGACTGGACTGTATAACGGAGAACCAGCACTCCGCACTCGGGGCATCGCTCCCCCTCGCTATGTGTCTCAAGATTGTATCCGCAGCCGCCGCATTCGTCGTTGTCACGATCGAGATCATCCATTGCCGATTGCTCTTTGCCGAGCGCCCTTTCTTACGGGCAAGGCCCGACGAGCGCAAGCAGTGCGAGGAAGTCGCCGAAGTCAACGACGCCATCGGCGCCGAGCGTGCCGAAGCCGTCGGCGATATCACCATCGCAGCCGGGCGTGCCGCCTGGGCAGGGCCCAACGAGCGCGAGCAGCGCGAGGAAGTCGCCAAAGTCAACGACGCCGTCACTGCCGAGCGTGCCGAAGCCGTCGGCGATGTCGCCGTCACAGGGCGGCGCGAGTGCGACGGTCAACAGGGCTGCAGTTCGGATGTGGTCTTCGCCCGGAACAAATGTTTCGTTGAGATCGAGCGAGAGCACAGTGTCGTCGAGCAGCACGCAGGTGAGCACCACGCCGCCGCGTACGCCGATGGTAGTGGGCGATGGAGTAAGCATGAGGGGCACGCCATCGAGCGTGGCAGACTTGCACACGACATTCATGGTCACGCCGCTGCCGTCACCCGTGGGAGAACCGAGGCGGAACTCGTCACCGACAAGCCCGCCCGAGACGTTGAACGTGCCGTCGAATGCACGGAAGAGTGAGCCGAGCGCACCTCCGGACATGTTGAAGATGGGATCAACCCCGCTGCCGTTGATGATGGCGGAGTTCGAGCCCATTGCTCCGCCAGACATGTGAACGACGCCCTTGGTGACGACGAAGGCGCTGCCGATGGTGCCGCCGCTCAAGTTGAGCACGCACCCGATATCTTTCATGAACCCGTCCTGATCGGACGACCCGGCGGAAATGATTGCGACGACGTCGTTGTTCATCTGAATCGCGCCGTCAATGGTGCCGCCGGTTTGGGTGAAGGTGGCGGTGTCTTCGAGGATGATAAACGTGTCGATCGTGCCGCCCGAGAGAGTGAACGAGGCGGTGTTTTGAACGTGCATCGCGGGCTGACCGCCCCCGACGACGCCCATCGTTCCGCCGCTCATCGTGCCAACAGTGTTGCCCATGAGCCGCAATCCGCGTTCGACGCTGCCCGAGTTGATATTGAGCGCAGAGGTGCCTGTGGTCCCAATGAACCGGGTGCGAACCAGATCGCCGCCGTTGATGTTGAAGGTTACGTTGTTGATGAGATTGTCAACGACCACGAGCCCCGAAGCGCCGCCCGCAGCGACGTTGACCGTCGCTCCATTAAACTCAAACGGAGTGCCCATGCCGTCGGCGAAGATCGAGCCGCCTGATTCGACGTTGACCGTGGTTCCTGCATTGGCACCAAAGAACGCCTCGGTCGGAAACGCGTCCGGCGGGATGTTGAAGACCTGCGCGGAACACGCGCCAGCAGCCAGCATCATCAGAACGGTCGGGGTGGCTCGGTTCATCACAGCGTCTCCTCTTGCGATTGAGTGTGCCTCAGTATGAGAGCTTCCACATGGAACCCATTGCACCATAAATGCGCGTTCCACACCAGCCCGGACCACAAGGAAACCAAGAAACCCCTAAGTGTTTCTTGGCGCGTCGGGCTTGTTAGGTGTTTATTACAAATCTGTAGCTATACACCCCGTCACGATCTAGGGACAATACCCCGTCATCGATTATGGACATGGTCCGACAAGTCCGAGCAGTGCGAGGAAGTCACCGAAGCTGACCATGCCGTCGGCGCCAATGGTACCCAAGTCGTCAGCGATATCGCCATCGCAGCCGGGCGTGCCGCCGGGACAGGGCCCGACCAACCCGAGCAACGCAAGGAAGTCGCCGAAGCTCACCATACCGTCGGCACCTAAAGTGCCAAAGTCGTCTGCGATATCACCCGGGCACGCGGGCATCGACGTCTGGAATGCGCGCAGGTCCGTGTTACCGCTGCTGACAACAAGAACGCCGTCTTGTCCGAGCGAAGGCGAACCGATATCAACCCAGTCGTCGATCCGCCAGTTCTCAGTGAGATCGGCGTTGAGGCTCACGAGCAGCTCGCCGGTTGAAAGATAGATCGTGTCGTCGGCTCCGATCGCCATGCGCGGCGATGGCGCTACCGTCGAAGTCGGTAAGAGTGCGGACTGATTTATAATGTTCCCTGTTGCGTCCAAACGCAGCACTTCGAGGTTCCCTGTGAGCTGGCCCGCACCGTTCTCAGGTGTGCGGTAGGCATAGACACTGCCATCGCTCGTCACTCCCGAGGTCGAGAACGGCACGAAGCCCGCTGGCAAACCATAGAGGAGGTCGATGCTGGTGCCGGTATCTTGCAGCGCGAAGAACGTGTCGATCATGGTCCCGGGGAGTTCGCCCGGGAGTCCCTGCTGACCGCGTGGGGCATAGATCGTGCCATTGGGTCCAACGAAGAGATTGACTTGTTGGGCGAAACCACTGCCGAGGGCTCCCGGGGTTGAGGAGTACAAGACTTGTCCGGTGGCAAGATCAGCAGCCGTGATGATCGGGCCCGGCGAGCCGGCCTGGAAGTAGTACACTTTGCCATTGGCAACAGCGACCTGACAGCCGTTAGAGGTCGGACACGAGCGGTTGGTTTTCCAGATGGTCTGCCCGGTGTCTTTATCAATGCGGATGATGTTGCCGGGGATCTGGTTGCTCGATCCTGCAACCTGGCTTCCAACGATGAGGTCACCGTTGGGTGCGAACGTGTTGCCTTCGGTGGTGCCGTTGGTGATGAGATCTTGGGAGGTCCACACGATCGAGCCGTCGGCAGCATCGAGCGCATAGATCGGTCCCGAAACCGTGTTGCCCGCACGGGTCACATACACGCGGTCATCACGCACACTCGTCACGCGGCCTCGCCACTCGGCGTCGAGATCCGGGTCGCCCGCGTTGTCGTTGAACGGCACCTGGATCTGCCAGAGCACGCTCCCCGTGAACAGGTCTTGGGCGACGATGAACGAACCGACAGGAATCGTAAAGCTCGCGATGCGCCCGGTGACGACAAACCCATCCCCGATGAACGGCTGTGTTTCAAGGATGTCGCCCACGGGTGAGCCCCGCCAGATCTCGGTGGCAGCGCTGGGTCCGACTTGCGTGGAGATGCAGTTGCGTGCAGCGTTGCCGCCGGGACCGGACCCCCACTGGTCGCTCTGCGCGCGGGCTGAGCTTGTTGCAAGACCGGTTGCTGCGCCCACACTTGCGAGCAGGAGGATGCGAGTGCGCACGGACGTCACGGAGTTATTCAACATCTGTATCTCTTCTCTCTCTCAGAAATTATTACGGGCAGGGTCCAACAAGTCCGAGCATGGCAAGGAAGTCACCGAAATCAACCACGCCGTCGGGAACGAGG
Organism: uncultured Phycisphaeraceae bacterium; assembly: GCA_964448185.1. Lineage (GTDB taxonomy): Bacteria > Planctomycetota > Phycisphaerae > Phycisphaerales > UBA1924 > OFTM382. The sequence continues at coordinate 12,737 of CAYUVO010000031.1, read as the reverse complement.
AAGCCGAAACCGTCGGCGATGTCGCCGATGCAGCCGGGAATCCCGCCGGGGCAAGGCCCCACGAGCCCGAGCATGGCGAGGAAGTCGCCGAAGCCGACTTGCCCATCGGGGTTGAGGAACCCGAAGCTGTCGGCGATGTCGCCCGTACATGGCGTAAACGTCGCGACGATGCTGCGGTGCCAGACCGCGATGGCGTCGATGTCGTCGCCGTGGCTCCAATCAGCAAACTCCAGGGCAACGCCATCAAAGAACGAGCAATAGATCAGCCCGGGATTCAGCCCGCCCGACTCGTCCTCGGGGGTGCCCGGGTCGTCATCATCGACACTGAATAACGCTGCCAATGCTAAGCCTTGTGGCCCGGGCAACCAGCACAACTCGAGCGCGTCGATATCAACCCCGGCATTCAAGCCGAGCACCGATGGACCCGCCACAAACTCGAGGAGGCCCGTTGCGGTGGTCTGATAGATCGCGCCCGGGTCAAACCCTGCGCTGGCTTCATGATCGAAGCTCATGATCCAGAACTGGCCAAAGCTAGAGTCCCAGTTCACGTCAAGAGCATCGACGTCGTCATCGAAGCGTTCATCGAACGGATCGGGATTGGGCCCGAGCCCAAAGTGCAGATCGCTCTCGTCGAGCATCGGCGTGGTAATGGTCGTAGCAAGAGCCCCCGGCACCAACCCAAACGGCGTCGTGACGTCAAGCTCCATGACCTCGTCGTTGAGCGAACTCTGCCCGTAGGTCCGCAGCCCGGGGCTCATCGAGTTGATAGGCACATCACATTGCGCGTAGTCGGACGCCGAATCATCATCCACCGAGATGATGATCGTGTCGGGCTCGAAGACGGTGTTCGACGCAAAGAAGTTGAACGGCGGCAAGCCGTTGGCGAGCAACGCGCGCAGACTAAAATCGATCGCATCAAACCCGTCGAGATCGTTGAAGTCATTGATCGGCGGCGGCATGAACGAGCACAACGGCGGGAACAACCCGGCGTTCGGATCGGGGTCGGTAATAAAGCCTCCGAGTCCGAGGCCCAGCGCATCGTCCCGGCTGCCGTTGCCTCCACCCGGCGGGAACGGGATGCCCTGCCACTCGTACATATCACCCGGATCAAACTGAGGCCGACCGGGCGGCGGATTGAGGTTCTCGCTGAGCTCCGCATCCGAACCGATATCAAGCGAGAACTCAACATCGAGCGTGCTCGGCCCAAACGGCGGCGGCGGATTCACACCCGGCAATGGCGGCGGGGTCGTCGAACCGATCTCCATCCGTAGCTTGGTAAACAGCTCGGCGCCGTCTCCATCCGACCAGCCGATCGGGCAGCCCGGGGGTTTGGGGCCGATCGGTCCGCCATCAGGTTCATGGTGCGCGAACATATTGTCCATCGTCAGCACGATCGTCACGACGGTACCCGCCTCGACTTGGATCACACCCGACGAGCCGTCACCCTGCTGGAGAATCTTGCTGGTGAGCGTCATGTTGAATGGGTTGTCGATCACGCCCACGATGCCGCCCGTGAGCAGCGGGTCGGTAACGGTTGCTCCGCCGCCGACGTCGTAGGTGATATCAAACCCGGGCGGGTCGGCCATGATGGGATCTTCAAAGCCAGATTCATGCCGACCGAACACACTTAGGATCGCGTCCGAACTCCACGACACATCAACCATGGTGCCCGGAGCAACACCCACAATGTTCAGCTCAAGCTCGAAGCGGTAGGTATCAAGCTCCGCGGTGTTGTCCCAAGGCAGACAGCACTCGATCGGGCAAGTGTGATCGAGCCTTGCATCGGCGACCATTCTGACATCGAGGATGGGACCGTCGGCATCGACTCGCGCCCAACCGCCAGCGCTGGCTACGTCGAGGCAGCGGCTCAGACCCGGGCCACAGAACTGGGGGTTCCGCAAAATCGCGCGGTTGAAGACCGTCAGTGCGTTCGGCCCCAATCCCGGATTTGGATTGAGAGGCACGCTCCCAGCGAACGGCAGCACCCCGCCGGGGATCGTCGAAACGGTCCCGCTCGTGGCGATTGAACCGCCAAGAACATCCCAAGACTGAGCGGACGCTGAGCCCGCAAGCACGAGCACGGCTAGCACTTTTACGCTGCGCATGATTATCTCCCTCTGGGTCCATGATTCGGAGTCCCGATCACGGTCACCTCCTAGAGATACCGGATATCGCCTCGGGGATCAAGAGGGGAACAAGCTCTACCGCAGCAGACCCAGCACAGGGACACTGTGATATCGGACGCACTCTCGTTACATGTTCGCCGTTTGCTAGCTGTGGGCTGCTCTCTCATTTCTTACGGACACGGCCCGACAAGCCCGAGCAGTGCGAGGAAGTCGCCGAAGTCGACTGTTCCGTCGCCGCCGTTGAGCGTGCCGAAGCCGTCAGCGATATCACCCACGCAGCCGGGGGTCCCGCCGGGGCAGGGACCAACGACGCCGAGCAGGGCGAGGAAATCGCCGAAATCAACCATGCCGTCGGGTCCGAGGGTGCCGAAGTCGTCGGCGATATCACCCGGACAGGGGACTGCGCAGGTCAGATCGAAGACGTGAACGGAGCCGTTCTGTGAGATCCCGTCATCGTTGAAGACCGCGGGAATGACGAGCCGGGAGCCATCGGAGGCGATGTCGCCACCGAACAAATCTCCAGCGGCACGATCGGCGTTGCCAAACGGCGAGCCCTCTTGTGTCCAGACACCTGCGACTCTCTTGAACATAAACACGGAACCGGTTTGAGGCCCGCCGTCGTCGTCATTGGGAGCGCTGACCAAAAGCGTGTCGTGATCGACGAAGTGGACACTGATCCCGAAGTTGTCCGCAGAGAGCGTGCTGGTGCCGTTGAACTGCTGGGCGAAGTCCCAACCTCCCATGCCATTGGGTTCATAGGTGAACGCAGAGCCTTGCCCAGATCCGAAGAAAAAATCGGTGCCGCCGACAACGATGGAGCCGTTGTGTACGTCGAGCGACAAGCCGAATGCGCCTCGCGTCCGGGGGATAGGAGCTTGCAACTTGTCGATAACCGACCAGCCTTCATCGAATCCGAAGACGTAGACCGCGCCGCTCTCGTTGCCGCCGCCGTTTTCTTTCCAGGCACTCGCATAGATGATGCCGTTCTCAATAGCAACAGCTTGTCCAAGTTTGGCGCGGAATGATGCTTCAGGAACCTGTAACTTCACCGAGTGGCTAAAGGTGTTACCCGAACGCAAAAAGAGATGGACCGCACCCGCTTCGCTGTCGGAATCAGGGTCGTAGTCTGCCAGATGTTCGCCGACAACTAACGCACCGGGTTCGAGATCGAGCGAGTGACCGAACTGGCCCGCCACTTCGGGTTCATTAGAGACGAGCCGCTGGGTCTGTGTCCACACGCCGCCGACCTTCTCGAAGATATACACCGCACCTGCTTGGCCGAGCACGGGCCCGCCATCTGAAAAGCCTTCGTGGCTGGACCCCACCACGAGAATGGTCCCGTCGGTTTCCACGACATGTCCAAAGCGGGCTTGAGCCACGATCGGATCGGCTCGAAGTGTGGCGGTGCGTTGCCATGTGCCCCCGATGAACTCGAACACCTCAACCGAACCGGGGCTGCTGATGAAGCCGGGCGAGTCCCCATCTCGGTTAGGTCGCCCTATAACGATCACGTTGCCCGCGGTAGCGACACTTTCTCCGAAACCTGCAAACGATTCGTTGCCATCGGGCAGAAGCTTCTGAACTTCCGTAACCGAACACATCTGTGCGTTCGCACAGGAAGCAAGAATCGCAATCGCGACGACACAGGCTGAACGGACCATGAGCGCTCTCCTTGAGTAGGTCAGGCAATACCCGAGCTTACCCTAAGATAGAGCGTTTTCAAAGAAAGCTGCACGGGAAAGCGATCGAGAGACCGATAGCCCGGGTGCTCAGGTTCTCTTTATCGTGAAACGCCCTTACGGGCAGGGACCAACGAGCCCTAGGAGTGCGAGGAAGTCGCCGAAGGAGACCTGTCCGTCGCCGCCGTTGAGCGTGCCAAAGTCATCGGCGATATCGCCATCGCATCCGGGCACTCCGCCGGGACAAGGCCCGACCAACCCGAGCAGCGCGAGGAAATCGCCGAAGGAAACCATGCCGTCGGCACCGAGCGTGCCGAAGTCGTCAGCGATATCACCCGGACACGCAACAGCCCCGATCATCGCTTCGATCGTCAGCGTGAGCGGAGCGCGACTCGACCCGCCCATGACCAACGGGTCGTCCTGCACACCGATGGTGTACGTCGCTGCGAAGGTTCCCGAGCCCGTGAGCGTCGCGGTCAGCGGCAGCGAATCGCCCGCAGCGATCAACGTGCTCACCAGATCAAGCGAAAGCTCGGCTGCGTCACCCGTCGATGAAAGAATCTCGACGACCTCGCTCGCGGTTGGACCCATCGCAGCCGCATGCACAAAGATCGCTTCGCCCAGTGGGATGCCAACTCCGGCTGAGACGTTGCCAAGATCAACTGTGATCGCACTCACGACCGAACCCGCATCAAACGAAGCGTTGCCCGGGTTGAGCACGTCGAGGAGCACCTGGATCAGATCATCGCCGTCGTTCGCACCCCTGCCGATGCCGCCCGAGGTCGTGTAGTCAAGATTGTCGATGATGACGTCGATGGACTTTGAGCCCGCGCTGAAGAACTCGATGGGTGCGAACCCGACGTCGAAGGTTTGTGCCGGCGCGGGTCCGATGGGGAACGCGCCGGTGAAGCCGTTGGTCAGCGGCGCCGAGATGAACGGCGGAGCTCCGCCACCCGGCTGGGGCAGCACGGCGAAGTACGTCCCGTCGAGCCCGTTGCGATGAATCGTAACGGTTTGTGACGGGACCAGCGTGCCGACCATCGAGCCGCCGAGATCAAAGATCTGTGTTGACGAGCCGTCGGCTAGGGGACCAGCCCCGACAAAGAGCTGTGTGTCGTTGACCTGATCGACAAACACCGACCACGCTGCGCCGGGCAGATCGATGTACGCGTTGCGGTTGTTCGAGTTGAACGAGGGATTGAGCGTGGCGTCGTAGATCGCGTGGTTGCGTCTGCGCTCGAACTCATCGGGGATGTCGAGGTAGTGCCAAGCCATGAGATCCGCCAGCCCGCCCATCTGATTCCCGCTCGGCATGCCATCAACGAGCGTGAGCCCTTGCGTTGACCAGCGGGTAGCCGAATAGAACAACGAACGAGAGATGTCGCCCTTGTCGGTGTCGCCTGGGAAGTAGAACGCCCCGAGTGAACCGAACCCGCCGGTGGTCGCAGCGAACCCGAAGGGCTTGTTGCTGCGCGAGCTGTTGACGCCCGGGTTGGCGGGGCGAAGCGCGTGAGGATCACCCAGGTTGCCTTTGGAGCTGTTGCTCGCCGAGCCCGGCTGGCGCGACTGGGGCCAGACGTGTTCGCGGTTCCATGTCGAGCCCGAATCCCACGTGCCCGACACGCTCGCAAGGTTGTAGACAAGGATGATGTTGCCCGGGTTATTGGGGTCAGCGTCGTGGATGACCGAGGAGAACCGGAAGTCGCCATAGCTTCGTTGGACGTGCCCGCTGCTCATGGCACTGAGCAGAGACGCCTTGAGGGTCGAGCCGGTGCCGCTGACGCCTGCGTAGTAGCTCGGCGGGGCTGCGAACGGGTCGGTCTGCGCGAACGCAGCGCAAGCAGTCAACAACAGGCCAGCAGCACTCACATAACCACGGGTACGAACGTCATTGCGAAGCATCCAAGACCTCTTTCTCGAAGGTGCGTTGATCTCAAGCCCCCAGCGATATCGATAGACCACAGCACTCTGGCTACAAGATTCGTGACCAAAGTCTCATGGAATGGTTCGGTTATAGCTGCAAACGGATGCAGATTGACCCTAAACCCGCTCGATTCAGGCGAGTTGGGGAGAGTTCCCCATCCCAGAGCGTCCTAGGCGTCCGAAAACCGGGGATGACCCCGGAGTGTGTACCTGTTGAAATCAGAACCCGAAGAGGTAATTTTGGATACATGCCACACTAACAAAGAACTAGCGTCGTGCCTGGGCGTACAATATGGGGATGAACGATGAACGAGACATCGGCCCGTAAGCCGATGAGTTGGATGAACGCGGTACGCGCGGGCATGAGTCTGATAGGCTCATGGATAAGGAATGGGAAGAAGCGGCGAGTATGCTGCTCGGGGCCAAGCACACCAAGCCGGGGGGCGACGAAGGGCCAGGGCATGGACGTTAGCCAAGTAGCCAATTACATGATTTTGGCCTCGGGCGGCAAGCTTACCCATATGCAGCTGCAAAAATTGGTCTACATCGCCCATGGTTTTGCCTTGGCCCAAGGCAAGAGACTAATCGAGAACAACGTACAGGCTTGGAAGTATGGCCCGGTCATCCGTGATCTTTACACGGTCCTGAGAGACTTTGGAGATCAAGCCGTCAGTAGCCCCGTATGCACAGGAGTTGGAGAAGGCGGCAAGCTTGAGTTTGCGGATGAGATTTCAGACGCCGAGTTGAAAGAGATCGTTGATGCGGTACTCGATTCATACGGAAGGCTGAGCGGTATTCAGCTGTCCGCCATGACGCACAAGCATGGCACACCTTGGCAAACTACCTACAGGGAGATTGTGCCCGGGGTTCCGATGCGGGATCAGGTAATTCCAGAGCCCGTAATCAAGAGCTACTACGAAACACTCATCGAAAGCAGATCCAGTGGGACAGGGTAAGCCGAAATTAAAGGATTTGATCCTTGAGATTTACGAGCGGCAAGCCAAGTCTATGGGCTCTGCCAAAGACTTTCAGCAGGCAAAAAAGGGTTTAGCGAAAGACTTTGGAAGTTGGAGGAGTGTCGTTGAGGACAATATTGCAGACCGAGCGAAATGGTCTCGTCGCGCCTACGGCTTGGTCTGTGCCGCGATGGTTTGGATTGGGTTCTTCGCTGTGTTTGGTAAGGCTGAGGCAAGGTGGGGCGAGCTATCGCTGAGTTGGGATGTTGCTGAGAACGTTCGCATTGCCATGCTCGGCGGGTTCTTCTTGGCCGTCAGCGCATTGTTCATGCCCGTGATGAAGTATCTGTTCCCGGCAGACGGTACCAAGGTCAACCTCGACCACCATCTAGAGAAAGAGCGGGAACTTGGTAGCGATCCTTCCTCTCGCTAACGCACCAACCGCCACCCCCCAGCCTGTTCCACCGCCCGCTCAATCCGAGCCCCCTCATCCAGCTTCCGAGTCTCGTACCTGAATGCAAACTCATCCAAGTACCGGCCAAGGTGCTCGGGGCTCACGCTGTGGAACGTGCAATAGATGCCACGATTGAGCAGCGAGAAGAACTCTTCGACCGTGTTCGCGGTGCAGCCGCCTACGGCTTCACACAGCCACTCCGCGACCACTGCCGCTGGGGGTGTCATCAAACGAACCCGAGCCTCTGCGAGGCCGCTGAACACCAAGCCTCCCCCAAGCCCCTATCATCGGGCTGACCTCCGTTTGCACCTCTTGAACCCCACCGGGCCCCAAACACCCGGCTCTGGAGCACAGGCTCATGGCCAAGCACTTCGACGTTCTCGTGATCGGTTCGGGCCCCGGCGGCTATGTCGGAGCCATCCGCGCCGCACAACTCGGCTACAAGGTCGGCATCGTCGAACGAGCCAAGCTCGGCGGGGTCTGCCTCAACTGGGGATGCATCCCGTCGAAGGCGCTGCTCTCCAACGCCGAGCTCATGGACAAGCTCAGCCACAAGAGCGACTGGGGGCTGACCATCAAGGGCACGATTGATTTCGATTGGTCCAAGGTCATCGGCAGAAGCCGAGACGTGGCCTCCAAGCTCAATCAGGGCATCGGCTACCTGATGAAGAAAAACAAGATCGAGCACATCGTCGGCTCGGGCAAAATCACCGCGAGCGCCAAAGGCGGCAAGCCCTGCTCCATCGACATCTTTGACTGCGAAGTGCAGGAAGAACGCACCGACGCGCCCGCCAAGCCCGCAGCCAAAGCCCGCGAAACCATCACCGCCACCCACGTCATCGTTGCCACCGGCTCGGTCGCACGCGACCTGCCGTTCGCTAAGTTCGGCTCCTCGGACAAGATCTGGGGTGCCCGCGAAGCGATGTACAACCAAGAACGCCCCAAGAAGCTCGTCGTCGTCGGCTCGGGTGCCATCGGCATGGAGTTCGGCTACTTCTACCACTCCTTTGGCACCGAAGTGACCATCGTAGAAATGCTCGACCGCATCGTGCCCGTCGAAGACCACGAAGTCTCGACCGCGATGCTCAAGCACTTCAAGAAAACCGGAATACAGTTCAAGACCGGCTTCGTCACGACCAAAGTTGATACCAAGGGCAAGGGCGTCAAGGTCACGATCGCGCCCTTCAAGGACGGCAAGGCCGACGACTCCAAGGCCGAAGTACTCGAAGCTGACCGCGTGCTCCTTGCCATCGGCGTCAAGGGACGAACCGACGGCTTGTGCGACGATTCGCTCGGCCTCGAGATCGTCCGCGATCACATCCAGACCGATTTCAAGCCCGGCGTTACAGTCAACGAGCCCATTGATTACAAAACCAACCTGCCCGGGATTTATGCCATCGGCGACGTCATCGGTCCGCCGTGGCTTGCGCACGTGGCGAGCGAAGAAGCCGTGCTGTGCGTCGAACGCATCGCGTGGCGTGACGGCAAAGAAAAGCACGAGCCCATCCCGCTCGACTACACCGTCATCCCGGGCTGTACTTATTGCCACCCGCAGGTCGCGTCCGTCGGCTTTACCGAGCAAGCCCTCAAAGAGAAGGGGCTCAAGAAGGGCGTGGACTACGAGATCGGTAAGTTCCCGTTTACCGCGCTCGGCAAGGCCATCGCTACTCAGCACACCGAGGGGTTCTGCAAGATCATCCGCGGCTTGCCGCGTGGCGAGATCCTCGGCGCGCACATCATGGGCGATCAAGCCACCGAACTCATCGCCGAGCTCTCGCTCGCACGTCGGCTCGAAGCGACGACCGAAGAGATCATCGCGACCGTCCACGCGCACCCGACGATGCACGAGAGCGTCCACGAGGCGGCTCTTGCAAGCGAAGGGCGAGTGATCAACTCGTAAAGAGGACACTTCGCGGGTCGGTTATTTTCTGATGATCTCGCTGCGCCACCGCGCCCATCGCTTGGGGGTTGCTGTGTGGTCAAACGCCATCCCGCATTCCGGGCACACCTCGACGCTGGGCGAGCCACGCATGTCGTACAGACACGCTTCGCAGAGCACGCCCTCGCACGCGAGCACTCTCCTCAAGATCCGTCCGGTCGCGATGAGGACGTACACGAGCATCACGAAGGTCGGTCCAAACATGAGCAGGTCGGGTGCAAAAGGGCTCCCCGCTGCATTTCTGAAATACAGCACAAAGGCGATCGCCCACGCCAAAAGCAGGCCGCCGAACATCCACGCGCAGCGGATATAGAGCCTGCGGGATGCCTCGGGTTGTGTCGGCCACAGCTTCATATGCAGCCACTCTATCACTACCAACGGAACACCCCATGACGAGCCATGTCCGGGCCGCTGAGCCGCGTGTCAGGAAACTGCCAGAAACCGTAAAAATCGCAAAGTGTCGATTTCTTGACGCGAGGCGAAACGCACGATCACCGCGCGCACCTCTGCCGGTGTGGCCGGTCACCGTGTACTTGTTACTCGTTCTAAACCATCCCGAACCGAGCATTTTCGGCCGGGACCAAATCAGTAGGAAACAACGATGAACTTTGAATCGAAGAGAATGATGGCTGTGCTCGTCGCAGTCGCAGCAACCGCCGCCTCGGGTCAATCCCAGAGTTGGAGCGTTTCAGGAAACAATGCGGGCGACATCGCCCCGACCGTCGACAGCTTCCGTGACACCGTCAGCCTCGGCGGCGGCGTCAACGCCCCGGGCTCGGGTCCGTTTGCCAACGGCAGACGCCAGATCAACTGGGACGCTGCGGGTCTCGATGCCTTCGAGTCACCCGGCTTCATGCCCGGCGGATTCTTCAACGTCAACAGCCCCCGCGGTGCGCACTTCACCACCACCGGCGACGGGCTCATGGTCTCCAAGCGTCAACCAGCCAACCCGAGCGACCTCCGCTTCGGTGACATCAATCCCGCGTTTGCCAATGACTTCAAGGTCTTCTCCGAGACTCGTCTGTTCGCTTCCAAGGACAGCACGATCATCGACACGACCTTCTTCCTGCCGAGCGATCCAGCTCAGCAGGCCACGGTCAACGGCTTCGGCGCGGTGTTCACCGATGTTGATCTCGCGAGCACGTCGTCGCTCAAGTTCTATGACATCGACGACAACCTGCTCCACGAGCAGTTCGCTCTCACGGGCGACAACGGGCTCTCCTTTGCCGCCGCGTTCTGGGATGACGGCACCCGGATCGCTCGCGTCCGCATGACCATGGGTGATACCGCCATGAGCGACTACGTGGGCATCGGTGATGTCGTCGTGCTCGACGATCTCATCTATGGCGAGCCTCAGGCAGTCCCCGCACCGGCTTCCGCTCTGCTCCTCGCAGGTGGTGCCGGCGTGATGGCCCGCCGCCGTCGGCGTCAGAGCTGAAACCAGCTCCATGTTAGAAAGTGTGAGTGGGTCTCCCGTGTACGTTTGAACGGGTGATAAACACCGGTGCCGTCAGCTCGCGAGGCTGGCGGTACCGGCATTTTTGCGCCCATATGTGCCGCGGATGAACAAGGCCCCCACGCACAGTCGACTTCGGCGACTTCCTAGCACTCCTCGGCCTCGTCGGACCCTGCCCGTAATCGACCGCCTTCAGTGCGGGCCATGACGTGCAAGAGCCGTATACTCCCCGCGTGCGCATTGTCCATTACATCGAACATCTCCGCTTCGAGGATGGCGGGCCTGTCCGCGCCGTCATTGATCTCACCGAAGCGCTCGCCGCCAAGGGTCACCAGCTCAGCGTGATGGCACACGACATCAAAGACGCCCCCGCCATTTGGGCATCCGATGATGCTCTGCCCACCGCGCACCTGCTACCGCGACCGACTCGTGGGCCGTGGCTCGCGAGCAGCCAGCTCGACCAGGCACGCAAGCTCATCGGCGAGGCCGATCTCCTTCACGCCCACGGCATATGGGTCCCCGCTGCAGCACAAATGGCGACCGTCGCCCGCTCGCTCAACACCCCCTACGTCATCTCAATCCGCGGCATGCTCGACGACTGGTGCATGGCCCAACGAGCCCTCAAAAAGAAAATCTACCTCACACTCATGGGCTCGAAGTTCCTCAATGGTGCTGCGAAAATTCATCTCACCGCACAGGCCGAGCTCGATCAGGCCCGACAGTACTTCACCGCCCCCACCACCGTCATCCCCAACCTCATGAGCCTCGAACCCTTCGAGCCCATGCCCGGTCCATCAGCAGCACACGACCGCTTCGCCGAGCTGCTTGCGCCCGGCGTTCCCGTGCTCTTGTTCCTCTCACGCATCCACTACAAAAAAGGCATCGAGTCCCTCCTCGAAGCCTCGGCTGCTCTCTCCAAAAAAGGCGTCGAACACCGCGTGCTCATCGCGGGCACCGGCGAAGACGACTACGTCCAAACCCTCCATGCTCGCCGTGAGAGCCTCGGAGCCAAAGATGCCCACTTCATCGGGCACATCACCGGTTCCGACAAAATCAGCCTCTACCAGCTCGCCGATCTGATGGTCCTGCCAACGAGTCAAGAGAACTTCGGCTTCGTGTTCTTTGAGGCGCTCGCTGCGGGCACCGCCGTGCTGACCACCAAGGGCGTTGATACCTGGCCCGAGCTCGAAGCCAGCGGCGGAGGGTTCATCCTCCCCGATGGACAACCCGACCAGCTCGCAAGCCGCATCGAGAGTCTCATCACCGATCGCGACAAGCTCGCACAAGCTGGTGCATCTGGACGCGATTGGATGTTCAAAGAGATGAATCCGACGAAGCTCGTCGAGCGATTCGAGCATCTCTACCAGAGCGCTACGGGCTGAGGACTCTCTTCGTCCCACTCCCCCTCTGCCTGATCTTCATCGTAATCGTCGTACTCGCTGTACCCATCAGGGTCGATGGCGTCGGGATTGTTGCGCCGCTCTGCGCTGAGTTGGAGCAGCCTGGCAAGCACTCCCGAGAACAGCATCACGATCACAAGATTCGGGCTGATCCGTGCCGAGAAGAACCCTTCAAACACCGAGCCCGCGAAGTACGCCAAAACAATCCCCGCCGATACGTCCATCGCCGTTTGTTGTCCTCGCGGCAAACCCCACCGACCACGCAGCGTCGAGTATATCTGGATCACGCCGAACAAGGTCAACAAGAGCGACAGCACGAGCATCCCGATGCCATACGACGCAAAGCCGTAGAGCCACGAGTTTTCGCTGCTGCCCGCGTTCGATGTTCCCGCTCCGATCAACGGGTCCTCTAACGCTCTATTAAACATCCGCGCCCACGCGGCGCTGCGTGTGTCCTCGCTACCGCCCAGACGATCAAACACCGTTGTCGCTTCGCTGAACCCCGCACCGAAGACCTTTAACACGAGCGCGAAGAACCCCGCTGCAAGAGGCAGCATCAGAACCGCGCGGCCCATCCGCGTGATAAGCACCCCAGCACTCCCCACCACCGCCATACCGAGCCCCGTCCGAGAGCCCGTCCACATCAGCAGCAAAGCATTTGCCGAGAGCATCCCCAACGCCGCGACCCGCCACATTTTCTTGGGCTCGTTCAATGCCATGTACAGCGTCGTGGTAATCAAGCAAGCAACGAAGGCGCCCGCATGCTGAGGGTTGCTGAGCAGCCCCACAAACCGGTTCGAGTTG
>CAYUVO010000030.1:0-23759 GCA_964448185.1 uncultured Phycisphaeraceae bacterium | reverse complement strand
TGCGATGATCTGGCTCATAAACGCGACCTCGACCGAGTGTCGCAGCACGTTCTGGCCGTAGCTCGTGCGGTAGTGCATCTTGCCCATCGCTTCGACGATCTTCGGGTTGAGCCCGCGAAGATTCACTTCGAGCACCGCTTCCTTGCCCGCCTGGAGCACCCGTTCATGAACATCCTTGCGGGCCTTCTCGACGACTTCCTCGATGCGTGAGGGATGCATCCGGCCATCGGCAATGAGCTTCTCCAACGCCTCGACCGCGACCGCCTGACGAACCTTGTCGAAGCACTACACCACGATCACGCCCGGCGTGTCATCCACAATAATATCCGCACCCGTGACCTTCTCGAACGCCCGGATGTTCCGACCCTCGCGGCCAATGATCCGACCCTTCATGTCGTCGCTCGGGATCGAAACCGTGCGCACGGTTGATTCGCTCGTCGTCTCCGCTGCGTAGCGCTGAATAGCTTGAAGCGTGATCTCTCTAGCTTTCTCCCTCGCCTCATGCTCGGCCTTCTCGATGACCGCACGCGCGAGCTTGGCGACTTCTTGCCGCGAATCGTCCTCGACCCGCTGGAGCACCTGCGACAGAGCCTGATCGTGGCTCAAACCGCTGATCTTGTGAAGCTCGGCCTTCTGCTCGTCGAGCAGTCCCTCGCTTTGTGCGCGGAGCGTGTCGAGTTCTGTCTCGCGCTGATCGAGCTTCTCGCCACGCCGAACCACACGCTGATCGCGCTGTTCGAGGGATTCCTCTTTCTTCTCGATCGACGTCTCGCGTTTGCCCAGCCGGCGTTCGGTCTCGCGATGCTCGCCCCGCTGACGATCGAACTCTGCCTCGGCTTGAGCAGCCCGCTCGCGAGCTTCCTTGTCCGCCTCGACCTGACGCTTGGCGACCTCGACCTCGGCTTTCTGCTCGGCGCCCTCGATCGCGTTGGTAATCGTCTGCTTCATCGCAAACCGATGAAACAACGCGCCCATCACGCCGCCCACAACCACCGCCGCCATGATGACAATCGCGGTGCTCAGATCGGTCGCTGCCAGGGTCGGCGTCGGCACGAGTTGTCCAATGATTCCGCTAGCGTCCATGCGAAGTCCGCCTCAAAATGGAAGCACGAACTCGCTGCGGAGCCTCACGTTGCAGCACCCAAGCCCCCAAAGAGGCTCGGCAGATACCGCATTCTTACGCCAATAGAGCCGACCACGCTCCCTCAAGCGCGACAACCCCACATCGACGGTATTACGCCCGGCTTTCCAGGCGGCAAGGTTCGATCCGCACGCTCAGCCCATGCCGGGTGCTCAAAGTGTCCCCGAGCCCACGGCTGGGGATTCCCTATGGTACGCTCCATCTCACCACCCGCACACCTTCATCTGAACGCAACCATGACATTCATACACCACCGGTTGATCTCCCTCGTCCCGCTGGCCCTGATCGCAATGATCGGGCTGCTTGCACTGGCCTCCCTGACCGGCTGCCACACCAGCCGATACCACCAGGTCGCCATCGAGGGAGCCCCACCCCTCCCAGCCCCCCTCCAATCCCCCGCGCGAGCCCCCATCAACGCCTTCAGCGTCGAGGTCAACAACCCCGCTGGAGGGGTCGTAGTGATCGCTGATGACACCCTCCAAGCCCCCATCGTGCAGGCCAGATTCCGGGCCAGAGGCCAAGGATCCGCGACCGACCGCGTGCGAGCCACTCAGCTCGGCTCAACGCTCAAAGTCACCAGAGCCAGTGCCCACGATTTCCAGACCATCATCGATCTGACCGTCTGGGTCCCCCGATCTAACGGCGTGACCATCCGCACCAGCTTGGGCTCAGCGAGGCTCATCCACGTCGGAGGCCCCATTGATGTCGAGTTGGGCACTCCTGGCCCCATCGAGCTGCGCACCCAGACGCCTCTGACCCAAGGGCTTCGGCTGGTCACACCAGAAGGCTGGATCAAGGCACATATCCCGGCGCTGTCCACGGGTTCGATGGAGCTGCACGCACCGCAAGGCAAGGTGTTCGTCAGGAGTCGCGTGGGCGAACTCCATGAGACCACCGCCGAACCCGGAGGCTTTACGGGGATTCTCAATACTGATAGTGCTGCGATCACGATGCTCACAGGCAGGGGTGATGTGACGCTCGAACTGAGCCACAAGCCATTCCAGAGCGAGCCTTGGCCCAAGGACTAACCGTTCTCAGGCCAGCGTGCTGGATTCAGGCTCCACGCTTAGAGAACTAGCCCGCCTTCTTCATGCTTCGGTCCTGCATGACACGCATGCACCGCCCCACCTGCTCGGCGACGAACGCCTGATGCTCGGGGTGGAACGTGAACTCGAAGGCCATGCCCGCGTGGATAAGTTGCGCACTGTCCAGATGGCGATGCACCAGCTTGGTCGTCAGGCACAGCGGCGCCGACAGCACGGGCTCAAGCTCGACCCGTAGAAAGAAGTATCGCGCAGCGTCAAACCCACCTGCTTCGTCACGCGGTGCGAGCAACCCGAGCCCGCCACCCGAGACGTTGACCAGCTTGGCCTTGAATGACGGCCCGACGTCGGGCATCAGCTCATCGGGAAGCTGGCCGACCGTGCCTTCGTTGACCGCCGCCCGGCATGCCACCTCGGCCGCGATCGCTGACGACGGATCGAGCATGGGCCACACGGTTACCTCGGGCACCTGAAGTGAAGCGGTCGAGATGCGGTGAAACGTTCGACGCTGGCAGCGTTCGACCTGTTCGGGGGCGCTCAGACGCAGATGCTGGCGGCCCTCAATGCGTGCGGTCCCGAGCACCGAGGTATGAAACATCCAGCGGTTCTGGCCCACGGTCATCGCGCCTACGAGCCGAACGCCTTCATCAATACTCAGGCTGAGTCCGGCTGCCGAGGGACACTCGACTACGAGCCCGTCATCGGTGACGTCGCGCAGCCGAACCCGCCAGACCAAGTCCGCGGGAACCAATGGCTCGGCAGCGTCAACACTCGCGGGGGCAACGGAAAGCTCGATGGCTCCGCCACGCTGGGCGATCTGCGAGAGCACATCACGCCATCTCAGAGTCCGGGATCGGTTCGCAGGCATGGTCAACATCCCTTCGGCGCTGGTGTCAAGCGGGGGTCAAGCTGGAGTCAAAGAGAGGCCCAGCGGCCACTTCATCGCATCGTGCCGATGCCCGCGCCGCTTCAACCACGAACCAGAGTGTGCGGCGGTACGAGTCTCATCGCCCGGATGGGGCGTCTGAGGGCGTCCGAGAAACCCGGATCTGTGCGCAAAAATCGTCGAGCAGCGTCCGACACTCGCCCAGCGTCGGCGATTGGGACGCATCGAACCGCGTCCGATACATCGCGCGAACGAACCGCGCGAACGAATCCCCCGCCTCCTGCGAAACAGCGCTGACCGCATCGGCGTGTTCGAGTCTGCCCCGCCAACTCGGGCACGCCACACCCGCGCGGCTAAGCGCACGATCTGCGATCCGCCACAACGGCACCAACTCGGTGGGCTCTGGAGATGCACGCCGCCCGATGAACCGTCGCACGACCAAGACCACGACCCACCCCACTGCGAGCACGCCTATGCCCGCTGCCCAAGGCTTCCAGTTCAGCTTCATCTTGGCTCGCGCCTGATCTTGGGCATCAAGATCCGCAGCGGTCAGCATCTGCTCCGAGCGTTTGCCGGGCTGACCGCCCCCGAAATCAACCACCTTCGTCACCCACGCGTACTCGAACGCCTGCATCAGGTTGCTCAGGCGGCTGAACACCGTCGCCTTGGGCACATGGATCTCTCGCAGATCGCCCGGCGGCGTGGGGTCGAGCGTGATCCAGACCTCGCCACCGATCGAAACCTCCACCCATGCGTGCGCGTTGCTCTCACGGACCAGGTAGTACCCCCCCGTCGTGTTGAACTCGACCGCGACGTACCCCGCGACGACGCGCGAATCGATCCCGACAGCTCGGCACGCACCCGCGAGCGCCGACGCGAAGTATTCACAATGTCCCCGCTGCGACTCGAACATGAACCACTCGATCGGGTCGCGACCCGCGGGCACCGGTGATTGGTCGAGCGTGTACGTCGCCTGCTCTCGCACCGCGGCTTCGAGTGCGCGCGCTGCGCGTCCGTCGAGCTCGACCTCTCGCAGCTTTGGATCCGGCTCGATGCCTTCACCGACAAGCACTCCTTTGGCCCACTCGTTGAGAGCGTCGAGCCCGAGAGGTTCGACAATGTTGCGCCTGCGATTGCGCCGCCGAACGTCGTACTGGCTCGACCACAGCGTGTACGAAAGCTGGCTCGTACTGGCGCTGGCGCGGAGCACGCCGCCGCTCATGCGACGAACCATTCCAGACGTCCCAAGCTGAACGCTGTACGGACGCCAGATGCCGAAGAGCACTTGGTTGACTCGGTCCGATTCTCGGAGCACCACTTGCTGCGTGACCACCGAAAGATCTCGTGGCGGCGGAGCTGCAAAGGGCGTGGTGAGCCCGGCGCTGAGCTTGAGGCGATGGGAACGTTCGGCAAGGTCTTCCAACACCCACCGGCCCTCGTTATAGGTATCGAGCACTGCGCCTCGGAGATACTGCACCTGCCCGGGCCCGCCGAGCGTGTTTCCTTCTGAATCTTCGAGCCGAAGATCGAGCACGGGCTTGGTGGATTGCGAGATAATCCCGCGCCCCCCGAGCCTGATCTGATCGGTAAACCCGGTCCTGCTGCCTGTTGCGACCGAGCCTCGAAGATCTCCGAACTGCCCTTCAAAGAGCTGGCGGGGCACGACCAGGAACACCACGATGCTGATCCCCACCACGCCCAGCGTCGCGATCGCGCTGATGCGTTTGTGCGGCGGACGCCCTCCATAGCCAACCATCGGGCCATCGTCGCCCTCCGACGCGACGAGCAACTGCACCCGAACCGTTGCATCAATCAGCAACGCCACAAGCACCAGCAGCATCAACCCGACGATCAACCCGACGTAGGTGAGCGCTGTTGCGAGCGCTAGAAACACTGCGACCGTAAGCAACTGCCCCTCGTCGCGTGCCTTTCGTCGATCAAGCATCTTGACGAGCAACACCGCTATGAGGAACTGCGCGAACTCCGAGACGCCGATCCCTCGCCTTCCCCCATCTTGCGCCACCCAGCTCAGCCCCGCGAAGACGGCCACGATCAGCAGCAAGCCGTTGAGGACCCACCTCGGCGAGTCCGCGTACCACCGCTGGCGCATCAGCTTATGAAGCACCAACAGCACACCCATCACCAGCAGGCCGAACACGGGCGTGTCGTCCGCGATCGCAAACGCCATCGAGGCCACCACGACCGCAGCGGTGACCGCTCGCCTCGTCCATTGCACGCTGTCGGTTTGGCGTGCGCTCATGACCCAGCCACCCGCCGAAGCGCCCAGCTTTCGACATCAAGTACAATGTCAGCGCGGCCCGAGCCGCTCGCGTCTGAAATCACGACCGTCCCCGGCTCCACCTCGCCCGCACCTCGCGATCGGGTTCCTCTGGGATCGAAATCCGCCAGCGCGTCGAGCAGCCGTTCGTACCTGCCCCCGCACGCTTCGAGCCCCTCGATCTCGACCGGGATCCCAGCGCGGGCGGCTGCGACGCACACGCCCGCAGCCAGCTCGACCGCCGCGTCCGCCCACTCATCGGACGCCGATTCACTCAACCGAAACGCGACGCGGAACAACGCCTCCGTCGGGAGGGTTTCTTCTATCACTCGCAGCTCGTCGGTGCGTGCCGATGCTCTCCAAGCGATAGCTCGGAACGAATCGCCCGGCACATACTCGCGCAGGCCGTAGGGTTCTCCCCGCAATCCAAGATGCGCATTGGTCCGGCGCATCCGCATCCCACCTCCGACCGAACCGACGAGCACGCTCGATCGGATCGGCGCGGGCCGTGGGCGAACAATCAGCTCGCGCGACTGCATCGCGAGCACGCTCTTTCGTGTGAGCCCAAAGGGATACGTCGTCGAGGCTCGCAGGCCGCCAAACTTCAAGCGTCCCCGGCTCAAAGTCCGCGCGGGCAGCTCGATATCCAGCGTCTGCCCCGGTGCGATCGCACTGATCCATCCTCGCGCAGCCAAACGCTCATCGCTGCGCCGACCCATCCGACCAATGGTGCGGTCTTCGAGCGCTAGCGCGACCGCGGGGATCCAGCGGTTCGTGTTGCGGACCCTATATCTCAGCAGTGCGGTGCCGCCCGCGGTCGTCGGTTCGGGCGTATAGCCCTCGAGCCGCAGGCCCATGAGCGAGGTCCCCGAGAGCACCCCGGACACGATCACGACGCCGATGGCGATCCCGAAGATCCAATAGAGCAGGTTGTTCCCGCTGTTGAGCGCGCCGAGCAGCACGAGGAGCATCGCCCCGACAAACAGCACGCCGGGCATATACAGGTGATATCGGCGGCGGTGACGGATCCGTTTCTTCCACGCCATCAGCGCTCCGAAGCCGCCTTGCGTTGATCGGCAATAATCAGCATGAACTGCGACTCAGCGGGTGGATAGCTCGTCGAACGCACGGGATAAATCCCCGAGCCGGTCGCGACCACGTCGTATCGACTGCCCGAGGCTCTGCGATCAACTTTCATGGCGAACGAGCCGTCAGGTCCGGTCAACGCCGACGCGACGATCGAGGGGCCTTTTTTAAACACGACTTTGACGCCCGACATCCCCGCCGGGGTTTCGCCGATGTTGGCGAGGCGTTCGTCGTGAGCATCGACGATGGTGACGATCCCGATGTCGCCCGGGATGACCTTGCCCTTGATCGAGAGCGTGTCAGCGCAGCCGCCGAGCAAGCCCATCACGAGAGCCCCCATGCACAGAACCGATGCGAGCTTCGTGTGTCGTTGTAGGAGAGAGGTCGTTGCGGTCATGCGGGGTTTCCTTCGTCTCGTTGGGGGAGGTCTTCGAGGGTGCCGAGTCCGAACGCCTGGAGGAACTGGCGAGTCGTGCCGTAGAGCATCGGGCGTCCGAGTTCTTCTGCCCGACCTACGACGGCGATGAGTCTGCGTTCGAGCAGGCTTCGCAGCACTTCGCCACACGCCACGCCACGGATCGACTCGATCTGTGCGCGCGCCACCGGCTGGCGGTACGCGATGATCGCGAGCGTCTCGATCGCTGGCCTGCTCAGGCGCGAGCTGGTCTCGGTCGTGTTGAATGTTTCGAGCACCGTGGCGAACTCGGTGAGCGTGACCAGACGCAGGCCGCCCGCGACCTTCTCGATGCGGAACGCTCTGTTGCTCTGGGCGTAGTGCTCGTTGAGGTCCGCGACTGCTCTGGTGATGTCCTCGCCCGCTGCCCGCTTCTCGGCAGTGCCCGCGTCGTCACCGATCATGCCCAGCCCTCGGGCAATGGCCTCAGCGGAGATCGGGCGCGATCGGCTCACGAGAACCGCCTCAACCTGCGGGGCCAAGTTCTCGGGCAGTGGTTCCAGCTCGACCGTCGGCTCACATGCCTGTGCTTGGGCCATGTCGCCCGTCTGGTCGTCGGTCTGCTTATCTGATATGGACACATCTTGGGGCATCGCCTTCATGCTATCACACCCCCTCCACCATCGCTGTGATTCCCCGATACGCTGTCCACATGCCCGACGCCAGCCCACACGGGGCTCCAGACCCGACTCAGCAGCACGACTACCCGGGGCTCGCCCGGCTGACGATCCCGGTGCTCCATGACCGCCGCGAGAAGGTGTTTCTGGTGCTCTCGGGGCTGTTTCTGGGCACGCTTGCGATGCTCAACATTCTGGGCATCTCCCGGTTTATCAAGCTCTTCGAGCACGACTTCGACCCCAGCAAGCCCGGCGTCACGACGTTCGCGGTCGCGGTGGGTGTGCTGCCCTACCCGTTGACATTTTTGTGTACCGACCTCATCAGCGAGTTGTTTGGCCGAAAGCGTGCGAGCCAGGTGGTCTGGGTCGGGCTGGTGTTGAACCTGTGGATGATCGCGATTCTCTGGGTAGGCGGGTCATTGCCCGGGTTTGAGGCGATCGACCCCGCGACCGGCGCTCTGGCACTCGATGCAGCGGGTCGCGAACCAGTTTTCTTCGAGATCCGAACGCTCGCGTTCGGTGCGGTGACCGCTTCGATGGTCGCGTATCTCGTGGCTCAGTTTGTGGATGTGCATGTGTTCCATTTCTGGAAGCGGCTCACCAAAGGCAAGCACCTGTGGCTGCGCAACAACGGCTCGACCCTGATCTCCCAGCTCGTCGACACCGTCGCGGTCATCCTTATTACACACTTCTATGCGCATGCCCTGCCGATCGCTGATGGTGATCGGGTCTGGTCCACGCTGTGGTTATTCATCGCGACGGGGTACACGTTCAAGCTGGTCGTGGCGCTGCTTGATACCGGACCTTTCTACCTCGCGTCGCATTGGTTGGGCCGATACCTTCGGCTCACGCCCCCAACAGAACACCACTAAAGCGTTGTTCTGGCGTTGAGACCAAACCGAGACTTCTTCTAGGCCGATGTATCTCTTTGGCGCTGCCGCACCGGCATGCCAAGGAGTTGCGATGGACCAGCCATTGATCTTGCTCGTCGATGACGAACCGCATATCACCCGCGTGGTAGCTTCGAGGCTTCAGCGGGCGGGATTCGCCACCGCTGAGGTCCACGATGGAGCGATGGGGTATGAGGCTGCGGTCGAGCAGATGCCCGCGTTGATCTTTGTGGATCTCCAGATGCCGTACATGAACGGGATCGAGATGGCGACCAAGCTCAAGGCCAATCCTGACACCACCAACATCCCGATCGTGATGCTCACCGCCCGTGGCTACATGGTCGATCAGCTCCAACTCGATGACACCAACATCCAGCGGCTGCTCGCCAAGCCTTTTAGTGCCCGCGAGCTGGTGAGCTGCGCCAAAGACTTGCTGGGCGATCCCGAAGCACTGCGAGATGCTGCATGAGATCCATGTCCGACCATGAATCACGTCCTCCCGGCGAGATCCTGCGCGAGCGTTGTGCTGCGGCGGGGTATCTGGTCTGGAGCGTGGATACGCAGGGGCGGATTCTTCAGGAACCCTCGCTCTCAGAAGCAGCGGGTCTGTTTCTCAAGAGCGGAGCATTCACCTCGCTCATCGAACAACAAGTTACCGAGTGGGCGGGCAGGAGCCCATCGCGGACGGTTGAGCTATGGCCCGGATGCTCGCTGCTGGGGGTCGCGACGCGTACACGAGGTCGCACCACGGGGTATCTGGTCGTCACGTTGATCGAGCCATGTGCGCTCGAAGACGTGGTGTATGAGAACCTGTGCGCACAAGCGGTGCTCGACGTGGACGCCACACGCGAAGCGCTGAATGATTACGCGGTGAGTGCTGCGGGCGAACACGATCGGCTCGAGATGCTCCTCGCGCCGATGCGTGAAGACCTCGAACGCACAGCGCTCGACAACCGCACGATCGACGGCTTCACCAACCATCTGGGCGACGCCTACGAACAGATGGCGCTGCTCCACGAGCTGGGCCGATCGATGACACGCTTCACGAGGCCTATCGAGTTCTTCGAGACGGTGCTCGAACGCCTCGCCGACACGCTGCACTTTCGCTGGTTCTGTGTCATGATCGCGGACGATCCCGATCTGCCCGCTGAGATCGCGGGCAAGAGCTTCAGCTACGGCATGGGTCGCATCAGTGATGAAAGCCTCAACGAACCCCTGTGGCACTGGGTCCGCTCGAAACAACCCGGTGAGTCTACCGGTGTGCTGTCGCTGAGTTCGCTCGGGATCACCGGCGGCGGACAGATCGTCGCCCAGCCCATCGTCCGCGACGACCACACCAACGCCATCCTGATCGCAGGCGGCAAACGAGGTGACGACCCACAGGTCAGCAGCTACGACACCAAGCTCATCTCGTCCGTCTCGGGATACGTCGGTACGTTTCTCGACAACGCCCGGCTCGAAGTCCGACGCAATGCCATGTTCGTAGGGTCGATCCGAGCGCTGACGGCGCTAGTCGATGCCAAGGACCAATACACCCAAGGCCACTCCGAACGGGTGGCTCTGCTCGCCAAGCAGCTCGGGGCCGCCATGGGGCTGCCCATTGAAGTCGTCGAACGGATCCATCTCTCAGGCTTGCTGCACGACGTGGGCAAGGTCGGGGTGCCCGAAGCGGTGCTCACCAAGAGCAGCCGCCTCACTGAAGAAGAGTTCGAGCTCATCAAGCTCCACCCTCAGCTTGGCTACGACGTGCTCAAGGGCATCCCCGATTTCGAGGACATCCTCGAGGGCGTCCTGGCCCATCACGAACGCTGGGATGGGATGGGCTATCCCGACCGTGTCGCGGGCGACGAGATCCCGCTCTTTGGGCGGGTGATGTGTCTTGCGGATTCATTTGATGCGATGAGTTCCAACCGCGCGTATCGGGCTGCGATGCCGCGAGAGAAAGTCATCAGCGAGATCATTGCGTGCGGCGGCAAGCAGTTTGATCCCAAGCTCGCACCGATCTTCGCTGCGATGGACTTTACAGCCTACGACGAGCTGCTCGAGATCAACGCTCATCGAGCGACGCAGTTCAAGGCTGCGTAAGCAACTAGCGATGACACGGCTGACACAGACAAAGCATGGGGTTCGCCACTACTAGGCTTTGGTCTTATTCGGTCACGCGACGCCAGCTACCCGGAACAATGCGCATGATCGGGGGCTTTCGCTGCGCGTCCATAAGCGTGAGCACCTCGCCCTCTCGAAGAGCTCGATTGAACACACTTATGTGTGCCACCGAGCCTTTGAGGAAGCCCATGATCGTTTCCGAGTTGCCCGCGAGAGCTGCTGCCTGATTCGATGCACCGAACACCATCGGGGCGTAGTTCTGTCCCCACCCGAGATTGAGCGGATCGGTTGCCTGGAGCACGCCGTCGAGGTAGAGCGCCATGCCGTCGTCGCCGAAGGTGGCGACCACATGGTGCCATTGCCCGGGTTCGGGGACCTCACCGAAGATGTGCTTGACGTCCCCGTTGCGCCGTATGGAGAACCTCAGCCCGCTGTTGGTGAGCATGATGGCCGTGCCGCCGATGTCACCGTCCCATGCGTCATCTTTGCTGAACAAACCGGCGAGTGTCTGATCGTCGTCTTGGAAGTACCACAGCGCGATCGAGCCGTTGTCATTATCGTAGTTGTTTTCGTGCTTGATACGGACGTAATTGTCCGTGCCGTTGTACCCGTGAGCGGTCGTACACGAGATGCTCTCATAGGTCAGCAGATTCGAGGCTCCCTCCCAAGTGCCGGCGTTGTTGGCGAT
Organism: uncultured Phycisphaeraceae bacterium; assembly: GCA_964448185.1. GTDB lineage: Bacteria > Planctomycetota > Phycisphaerae > Phycisphaerales > UBA1924 > OFTM382. The sequence continues at coordinate 12,570 of CAYUVO010000030.1, read as the reverse complement.
CCCGTCCTGCGGCTTTGATTCGTCGGGTTCGTTTTTCCAATATCCGACACCGCCGAGGGCGGCCGCCGCTTCGAGCCCGTCATCGGGCCAGATATATTCGGGTTCGAGTTCGACCTCGATCATGGTCCGCGATGTGGATTGCTTGCCGACGCCTCGGAGCACGATTGCTCGGCATGGGCCGTCAGAAACGCTCGCGCCCGCACGGTCGGTCACGGCCAACGCCATCGTGCCGCCATCGAGCGATCTTGCCTTGAACCACCACCCAATCTCTTGGTTCCAACGCCAGTTCGGATCTCGGGCGATGGTATCGATCCCGAGTTCGATGGCCGCGTGTGCGAGTTGTGTCGCAGCCTGCGAGTTGACCGCTCGATCGGCGGCCTGGCGGCGTTCGCTTGCCATCGACAACCCCAAGAGCGAGATTGAAGTCACCGTAGCTGAACCCACGAGCACGAGCAGATAGATCCCGCCGCGACGTTGAGGGAACCTTCGTTGCTTCATGGCGTTACCCCGTTGCGTGCGATCTCGCCTGCTGCGCTGCGGAGTGTGCTGGCGCTGGCGAGTTCAACCCAGCCGCGATAGACGGTCACTCTGATCCTGAGCATTCCCGTATCGGTGGCCGAAACATTGTTCACGTTGTCGGGATCGACCCACGCGATGACGACCCGGACCCACCAGTTTTGTGCGCCGGGAATCTCTGCGCCCATCGGGTCTACCGGCGGGAACGAGTCGTAGCCCGAGAAATCGAGCACATCGATGAACGCGTTGCGCGTCCCGGGCATCGCGACTGCTGGGATCACATCCTCGGAGAGCGGAAAGGGCAACGCGCGGATCTCGCTGAGCATGTCGGTGCAGATCAGCATGGCCCGGTTCTTGGCGGTTTGCCCGCCACGGATGCGAGCCGAGAGCCCCGTTGCGTTGAGCGCCGACGCCATCATGAGCGCCATCACGAGCGACGAGATCGCCACTTCGACCATGCTAAAGCCTCGGCGTTTCATCGCTGATCCTCCGCGTGCGCAAGAGGCCGCGCTTGCATCACTGTAGTGACGATGCCATCAGAGAACCCCATCTGCACCTTGACGGCTTTGATCGCGAGCGTCGCAGTGTCGGCTTGCGTTTCATCCACTGTGATAGTTTCATACCGAACCTTGACCGAAATTGCCGCAGCTGTGCTGAGCACCCAATCATCAAAGACCGCCAACTGATAAGCAAGCCCTGCGGGCATCGAGGTGAATATCTTGATCTGATAATCAGGCCGAGAGGTGCCTTCCTTGTTGAACAGATGGATGTTGATCTTCTCGTCGTGCGCAAGCCAAGGCGTCCGCAACGGCACGTCCTTCCATTCACCGTTCTGGTCGATGTCACCGTCGCCAAACTCAACGACGCTGTGCTTCCAGGGGTCCGTGATCGAGGTTACCGCTTTTCCTGCGCTGATCTCGAGCATGTCACCCGCATTGGAATCTCGCCAACGCAGGTAGAGATCGACACCGACTAAACGCCATCGAGTTCCATCTGGCAGTGAAGGCGCAATCTGAAATCCGGTACGTTTACCTGGAAAAATCGGGCTCCAGCCGCCGTCCGCAAACGCGCCGTCGATCTCCGTTTGTAATACCGCCGGGGTGAGAGTTCCTGCGAATACCTGCGTGTTGCCACCCGATGGAGTAAAGACCAGATCATCGACCTCGGCGATAACCGTTGACCACGCGCCGCCGTTGAGCCGTTGGCGAAGCGGATCACCCACCACGCCCGACCACCCCAGCTCGATGTTCTCGGGGATCGTGTCGCTGTTGCGATCGGGCACCTCAAACTCAATGGATGTGTTTGTCACCGAGATGATCGCGGTAGCCATTTCGAGTTCGGTGCGGAGCACATCATCCATGAGCAGCAGGTCCGTCGAGGTATGCAGGTTGTCGCCTCTTGAGGGGACCGATCGCGTCGCGATGTAGATCGCACTGGTCACCGCGACCGCGAGAACGCTGGCGATCGCCAGGCTCATGACGAGCTCGATGAGTGTAAATCCTGTGTGCGTGCGACGTGGTGTCATGGTCCACCCCCCACACCACCGACACCACCGACTGCTCCGCCGTCAACATTGCCCGAGCCGGGCATGAGCAGATCGAGCCAGTCGCGTCCCGGGTCGGCACCCTGAGCGGTGCCGAGATCCGTGTTCATCGTCGCAACTTCTAGAGGCGTGAGGGTGCGCACCATGATCCTGCCGCTGCCGGGTTGAACCGAGATCTCGCGTCCACGAGATCGCACGCCCACAAACACCGACCCGCCGCTGACGGGCGTGCCGAAGCCGTCGAACGTGAGGGTCGGTGTGCTGTTGAAATCAGAGGCGAGCAAGGCGGTCTTGAACGGATGGCCGCCAAGATCGACCTGTCTGGCAAGGATGATCCCCGAGGCGGAATACGCGACGCGGGTGTTCGCCGAGACGCTGACTACGCGATCGATCGCGGTGTCCTCGACGTTATCGCTGTAGAGCACGTCGAGATCCACGCCTCCGACCACCGGCGGCGTAGGTGGCAACACATCGACGGGCTGACCGATCCATGTGTAGTACGAGGCAACGACCGGATCGAACGTGATCGAAACGCCTCGGCTCTCGAAGCGAGCGGTTCGCCGAGCGTGCTCGATATCTTCATGCACGCGCCGGGTTGCGACCTCAAGGCGATACGTCGCGTCACGCTCGCTCATTTGGGGAATGGCTACCGAGACCGCCGTCGTAACAATGACGACGACGATCATCAATTCGATCAGGCTAAATCCGCGCGGAGTGTTCATAAACAACAGGGACACCCGTTGGGGCATCCCTGTATGAAAGCTGGAAACGGGCGCCGATACGGATCAATACTCGTTGTACTGCGTGTTCGATGAATCGAGTTCGGTATCCGCCGCGTTGACTCGAATGTCACCACTCGCAGCCGTGTACCACCAGCCGAAGTCAGCGGTGCCCTTTGAAGCGGTCAGATTCGAGAAGCCTTTGTTTGGCCCGACCTTCTGGGCCGGCACCTTGCGAAGATACGGGCCGTAGATATGCGTCGAGCTTATCGTCGCGGACGTAGCTCCACTCGAATCCGAGTACAGGGTGAGCTGGGTGCTGAAGTCTGCGAGCGTCGGGTAATCGCCGTCGTGTTCGGCCTGGTACAGATCAATCGCGCTGCGAAGCACCGCAAGATCGGAGATCGCTCCCGAATCGGCGGCACCCACGGCTCCGCGGCTCATGCGAGGAATCGCGATTGCGCCGATGATCCCGAGAATAACCACCACGATAACAAGTTCAATCAGGCTAAATGCTTTACGGTTTGGATTGCAGATACGCATCGGTCGGCTCCAGTTAGTTTCGCTTTCAGGCGTGTTCCTCAGATTCTTCATCGGATGCCTGATGCAAGACCTTGAAGACTTCACACACGGAGTTGTGGATTATCCGCCCGAAACGCCGATAACTTCGTTGAGCCGGACCCGAGACTCGCCCTGATCGGTTTTGATGACCGCCGAACGGCCATCCAAACCGGCCTCGATGAGTTCAACAAGCCCGACGCCGGGGATCTCGACCTCGCGGCCAACGACCAACAGCACACCATTGACCCGAGCCACCGCTCCGCTCGGAGAATCCATCACCGCACTGAGCACCAAAGCCGCTGGCGATGAAGCTGTGGCCACCTGCTGCGCCTGGGCGGGCGTGTTCACGACCACGGGCACGACCGTCCATGATGCGGGCTCGACAAACGGATCGTCGATCTGCTCAGCATCAAGCTCGTGCTCACCCGCGTAGCTCCGCAGCATGCCCGCGAGGACCACCCGGCAGTCCGTTGATGTTTCTATGTTCAACACCTCATCGGTCTCTGAACTCTGCCCATCAGCACCCGCCGCTTGACTTGCAGCGGAAGCAGAAGCAGGTCCGATCGGTGTGCCCGAGAACTCCGACCAGGCGAAACCGCCGACGGCGACGCATACCAATCCGATCGAGGCGAGACGTTGTGGGGGCAGGCTCATACCTGTACTACCACAAACAAATCGAGTGGTGTCAAGGAGAAGTGCTGCGCGAATCTTCGCTAGGCAGCGCCCGCCACACCAGCCACATCTCGAACACCGCCTCACCTCCCCCACCGCCGTTACCAGCGGTACGGAAGGTCCGAACTTCGGTATCGGGTTGCTCAACCGCGAGCCGGTGCATAAAGCGTGCGAGGTCCGGGAACGAGCCTCTGCCACGGAGTCTGATCTTGACTTCGTCGAACAACTCACCGGAGACAGGCTCGCTCGGCGACACCTCATCAACCTCAAGGCCGACCTCCGTTGCCAACGCGGTCAGGTCCGCAAGCCGCGTGTTGCGTTCGTCGATCGACACCAGCCGAATGCTCACGCTCTCGAGTTGCTCGGAGGCTTCTTGCACTTCCAGTCCGGTCTCCCGAACGAGCTGTTCGAGCGTGCGAACCCGCGTCGAGGCCTCGATCATCGAGACCCGCAGCTCATCTGCCTGCTTCGCACGCGCAAGCGATGGCTTGACACTCACGAGCCAGAACGCGCCCACGAGGCTCACGATCAGAGTAACACCTCCGAAATTGAGCATGGCTGTTTCGCGTTTCATGGTGAACCCTCGTCATCCTCTGCGCCATCAACCCGGCGGTCCTTACCCCCCACGATCTCGGCAGCAAGGTTGAACGCCAGCCGCTCACCCCCAGCCGAGATGGCGCGCCGAGTATCAATCAGTACCACTTTGTCGAACAAACCCGTCTCTTCGAGCGCGATGACGTACCGCTGGACGCTTGCTTGCGAGAGGCTCAGCCCGCTGATTTCGATGCGTACGCCGTCCTCCTTGGTGAGTTCGTTCACCGCACACGAGGTGAGCATCACGTCGCTGGTGGTGTCGTCGCCATCTTCGTATCTCTCGGCCGCCAACGCTGCGAGCAGCAAACCCCAATCGGGGCGAGTCGTCACCTGCGCAGTCAGCGCGGTACGGCGCCGAACATCTGCGAGCACCAAAGCGAACCCTTCGAGTTGATCGCGCAGATCGGCGTCCCGTTTGACCAACTGGTCATGTGCCCTCTGCTCGCTTGCATCTGGGCCGAGCACCACCACACGCAATCCAAGATCGCCCAGCCCCAAGACAACCGCAACAACAACGCCTGCCATCACCCACGCGCGGAGCCGACCACGAGCTGCGCGGGCAGCACGGATCGATTCCGGCAGCAGATTCCCTTCGATCGTCATACTCACGCGGCAACCCTCCCCATCGAACTCGCCGCCACTGTCCGAGCAACTCCAACCGCTTCCCAACCGAGCACCGTCGGCTCGGACACAGAGTTCGAGAACGTCGCCGCCGCTTCAAATGCATGACGCACAGCATCGATTGCAAACCCGCCGCCTACGCATATGCATGCTGCAAAGTCGACCGACGGGTACCGGTGGTGCGCGTACGACAAAGCCGCCCGCACGTCCTCGGCCGCCAATGCAGCCCATCGATTGAGCACAGTCGAACACGCCTTCTCGAACGCCACGCCTCGATCCGCATCGAGCAACAAGCTCTCGATGCACTCCACGCCCACCCCGTGCTGTTCCGCCAACGGCGTTAGTACGTCCTTGAGACCCAGGCCCGAACCCACACGGCGCAGGCTTATTTCGCCGCCCACGCTGAGCACAACCCGCGTGTTCTCCCAGCCTGCATCAACCATCGGCACGACCACATCGCCCCCGGGAACAACCCCGCTGGCCATCAACGCATCGCTCGGCGTACCCAGATACACCACGTCAAATCCCGCGTCGCTAGCCGATCTGCACAGTTCCTCGCACCGCGCGCGAGCAATCCCGCTCACGAGCACGGTGTCACCCGAGCTGCGCCGGGTAGGCGTCGTAAGCTCAACCATTCTCAGCTCACAGCTCCCCGCATCAATCCCGAGCTGGCGATAAAATTCGCCGCCTGCGATCACGTCGCGCGGAGCCTGCCCGCCCTTAGTAGGTACGTCGACCACCGTGGATTGAAGATGCTCGTTCGGCGCCACGATGCCCACTATCGCTCGGCGGACACCCCGCAACTCCAGCGCTGCGCGGAGTCGATCAAACGCCTGTTCGTCGCTTGATTCGCCTCGTTCGAGACACACCATTCCCGGTTCGTCACCCGGTTGAACAAGCCACGCGGCTTTGAGCAGCCGGTGCCCTAGATCAATCCCCACGCTGATGCCATTGCTCATGGTCTTGCCCCTCCCGCTGCTGCGGTCACATCAAACAAAGGCATGAACATGCTCACCGTGACAAACCCGACCATCACACCAAGAACCACCAGAATCAACGGCTCAAGCAAGCTCGTCATCGACTTGACCACCACCTGATTATCTTCATCCATCGAGTCCGCAAGACTCGTGAGCACCTCGCCGATCTTGCCCGCTTTTTCAGCGTTGCGAACCGCGTGCGAGATGCCCCGCGGGATCAAATCGCTGCGCATCATCACCGCGCTGACCGTTTCGCCACCGATCACGCATTCCCGCAGCTCGTCCATAAACGCCCGGTAGTGCCGGTTACTGAGCGAGGCCCGGGTTAGTTCGATAGATTCGACCATCGGGACTTTGCTTTGCAAGAGCAGGCCGAGCAATCGGGTGAGCCGAGCGACTTCCAACGACCGGATCATCACCGAGAGCTTGGGCGTGCGGACCAGCATCGTGTCGATCGACCTGCGGCCCGAGTTTGATCTCGCCCACACCACGCCCGCTACAAACACACTCAGCACCGTCGGAATAATCGCCCACCAGTAACCGCGCAGGAAACCGCTAAACGACATCAGGATCGCTGTAGTCGCAGGCAAGGGCACGTCGAGCGTCTCAAACAATCCACTAAATCTCGGCACCACAAACGCGGTCATCAAAAAGAACACCGACACCGCGACCACGCTCAGCAGCGCCGGGTACACCATCGCACCGATGAGCTGGCTCCGCAGCGCCGCTTGTTGCTGCGTGAGAACGCCAAGACGCTGGAGCATCGCGTCGAGCTGACCGCCCGATTCACCCGCAGAAACAAGGCTCAACGAGACCGAGTTGAACCAGTCGGTATGGTGCGCCATCGCGTCCGACAGCGTGCTGCCCTCTTCGACCCGGCTGCGAACATCGGCGACCACGTCTCGAAACTCGCCTTCGCCCGCCTGCACTTCTACCGATTCGAGCGCATCAACCAGCGGCGTGCCCGCAGAAACCAGCACCGCAAGCTGACGAGAGAACATCGCCAGCATCCTGACCTTGCCCGTTTGGATCTTGAAGCGTTTGGAACCCTTGCCTCCCGAAGACGCCTTCGATGCTTTCGCACCCGACCCAACCTGTTCGACCTCGGTGACGAACAACCCGCGCCGAGCGATCACCTCACGAGCCTCTGCTTCGTTGGGCGCATCGAGCGTTTCCTCGACACGCCTGCCGTCTCTATCCCATGCGGTGCATCGGTACTTCATGCGGCAATCCTCCCCGCAGGATTCTCGGGGAGTTCCTCGATATCGTCACACTTCGTGACACGCAAGACTTCTTCGAGACTCGTATGCCCCTCTTGCGCAAGCCGAATCCCCTCGGCACGCATGGTGACATACCCCTCGCCCGCGAGCACCTTGCTGATCTCGTGCGTCGCTGCTCCGATATGCACCACGCGCCGAACCGGAGGCGTCACTTCCATGACCTCATAAATCCCGACACGCCCCTTGAACCCGCTGTTATGACAACCCTGACACCCCGTGCCCTTGCGGAACGTGGCCGAGCCGACCTCTGCAAGACCCGCGTCATCGAGCACGCTCTGCGCCGGGTGGTACCGCATCGCGCACGCTTCACACACACGGCGTGCAAGCCGCTGACCAACTGCGCCGATCAAGGCGCTCGACAACAGGTACGACTCGATCCCCATGTCCAACAGCCGCGCCACCGCTCCGGGCGCATCGTTCGTGTGCAGCGTCGCGAGCACCATGTGACCCGTGAGCGCTGCTTGCACCGCAACTCGTGCCGTTTCGTGATCGCGAATCTCACCGATCATGATCACGTCCGGGTCCTGGCGAAGGATGCTTCGGAGCACGCGCGCAAACGTTAGCCCGATCCCCTCGTTCACATTCGTCTGGTTCACCAGATCGAGCTGATACTCCACGGGGTCTTCAACCGTCACGATGTTCGTCTCGGGATTGCGCAGCAGATCCAGCGCCGAGTACAGCGTCGTCGTCTTGCCAGAACCCGTAGGCCCCGTGACCAACACGAGCCCGTGAGGCTGAGCGAGCACGCGAGTAAATACCTTCATCGACGTAGTACTGAACCCGAGGTCTTCGAAACGAACCTTGAGGTTCTCCTTGTCGAGAACCCGCACGACGAGCTTCTCGCCCAAGAGCGTCGGCATGCTGCTCACACGCAGATCAATCTCGCGGCCCTCGGCGACAATCTTGACCCGGCCTTCCTGCGGCAACCGGCGCTCGGCAATATCCATCAGCCCGATCACCTTCACGCGAGAAACAATCGCCGCGTGCATCCCCGGCGGCGGATTCATCAGATCACGAAGACGACCATCGATCCGGCAACGAATCCGCGTGCCCGCTGCGTGCGGCTCAATGTGAATATCACTCGCACCATCACGCACCGCGGTCAGCAGCGCCACGTTCACCAGGTTCACAATCGGGCTGCCCTGAACCATCTTGTCGAGATTGGTCTTAGGGCCTTCATCGACCGCTTCACGCTGCACCACTTCGACGTCGGTGTCCGCGAGCGATGTCAGGAACTCGTCAACGTCAACGTTGCCGCCTGCATACTTCTTGATGTATTCAAGAATGTTCGGTTCGAGTGCCAGCACCGGACGCACCCGACATCCCGTAAGATGCGCCAGCCGATCGATCGTCGGCACCGACTGCGGCTCGGCCATCGCCACCGTCAGCATGTCCCGCACTCGGAACATCGGGATCACCTTGAGCCGCTCGGCTTCTTCCTCACCGATCAACGGGAGCAGACTCGGATCAATGAGCCCGTGGCGAAGATGACACCCACGAACACCCAAGCACTCGGCCAGACTCCGCACAAGCACCTGCGACGAGATGATCCCTTCTTCGACCAGCAACTCACCGAGCACCCGACCCGAAGCCTGCTGCTCAGCGAGCGCAGCATCAAGCTGCACAGAAGTCAGTGCGCCGCTGTCCACCAGCAGATCGCCGAGCCGCTTGCGGGGTTTCTGCTCGGGCTTGCTCACAGAAAGCTCCTCGCAGCCGCCGAGACATCCTCATAATGCTCGAATAACACCGATAGTTCCGTCACATCGAACACCTCACGCAGCGTTTCGTTCACACCCGTCAGCTTGAGCTCGCGTCCCGCTCCCGCCATCTCCTCCGCGAGGTCCGCGAGCGCTTCGAGCCCCATGCTGTCCGCGTAAGGCACGCCCTCCATATCGAGCACAAGCCGACCCAATGAACGCTCAGCGGTCTGCCTTGCGCGTTCAAGCAACTGCTCTGCATCCGCGCGAATGAGCGGCCCCACTGGCCGAATCACCGCTACCGCGCCATGTCGTGTTTCTTCGATCCGCACGGGTCACCTCCTACGCCGCGACGGGCAACTCCAGTATGAACCGGCTCCCCTTATCGGGCACCGATTCGAGCTTCACGTCCCCGCCGTGCAACCGCGCTACGTCTCGTGCCAGCGAAAGCCCGAGCCCGGTGCCCGCGACATGACTCGTCCGCTCATCTCGGCAACGATAAAACCTCTCGAACACCCGTTCGAGCTGTTCGGGGGCTACACCGATCCCCGTGTCGCTCACCTCGAAGACAAACCGATCGCCCTCGCACTCCGCTGTCACACGCACCTCGCCACCCGGCGGCGTGTACTTCAACGCATTCGACACCAAGTTGTGCATCGCAAGCGTGATCTTGTCGCGGTCTCCACGCAACACCGGCAGCTTGGGCGAGAAGTCAAACTCGAGCGTCAAACCATGCTCGCGGGCCTGCACCGCGTAATCGTGCCGCAACATATCGAGCACGTCTTCCATTCGCACGTCGTCCTGCACAATCGACAGCTTGCCCGCTTCGATCTCGCTCATCGAGAGCATGTCCGAGACGATCCGTTCGAGCCTTCGTGTCTCACTGCTCACCACGTTCATCGCTTCACCCTGCTCGGCCTGGGTCATCTCCGAGAACCCTTCGATCAGCTCCTCGGTATAGAGCCGAATCGTCGTCAAAGGCGTCCGAAGCTCGTGCGCCGCCTGCGCCACCAGCTCGCTTCGCGCACGGTCCGCTTCGTGCTGCTGCGTCACGTCTTCGAGCACCATCAAGATCGAGGAACTCTCGGTCTTCCGCAAAGGACGCACCGAACACCGAAGCACGCTCCGCCCGCCGTCTTCTGAGCTGTTCTCTACTTCTACCGTGCATTTTCGACGAACCAGACCTGACGCCACCGACTTCGCAGCCTTGAGCACCCGTTCATCATCGAGCACATCCGAAAGCATCGAGTCTTCGAGCGTCTCTTTTTCACGTCGGAGCAACGAGCCCGCCGCGCCGTTGCACTGGCGAATCACCAGATTCTCATCGAGCAACAACAAGCCGACCCACAACGCATCGACCGCCGCCGCCAACGAATCATCGCCCGGACGCTCTACCCGGCATGCCATCGCTTCCGCAGCACGATCCGAGCGGTCCGCCTGCTGCATCGCCCCCACCCACGCCACCATCTCATTCCATGTCCCACTCGGGCTTCCAGCAGTACGCCCCGCGACCACAAGCCCGTCGGGGCTACGCTCGCCCGCTGCGAAGGCTTTGAGTGCGTTCGACACACCCGAAGACCACCGCAATCGCGAAACGCCGAACAGTGCAAGTGCGCCACCGAGCGCCACGCTTCCTGCGATCACAGGCCACCAGTTGTTCGCGGCCGAACCCGCACCGACGCCCGATTTCATCGAGAGCAAAAACACACCACCCGCGCCCCCAAGTGCGCAGACTGCGACACCCAATACCACCAGCGCCACCGCAGGTACTCCAGCAACACGACCCGAGCGTTTTGGTGTCATCGCAGCGATTCCCCTCTGGACCGTCCACACGGCCCGTCGCTCGGCTATCGGCCTCTCGAACCCCCCGCATGCGTCCAACTCGGACCTCGATCGCGCGAAAACAACTTCCTCCACACGCCCGTCCGAGAACCAGCCCGCCCATCTCCTCACTCCATTGCGTCCGATACCCTCGTAGCTATGGCACAAACACCGTGGAGTTCCGAGCTTGAGTTCGCACTCGCCGCGACACGACACGCAGGCGACCAAACTCTCCCCGCGTTCTACCAGCGCGCACACCAACCCGACCAAAAACCCGACGGCTCCATCGTCACCAAAACCGACCTCGCCACCGAACAATGGCTCCGCGACCACATCGCGCACCACTACCCCGACGACGGCTTCCTCGGTGAAGAGTTCGGCGAAACCACAGGCACCTCGGGCCGACGCTGGATCGCTGACCCCATCGACGGCACGTTCTCATTCGCCCAAGGAGTCCCCCTCTACGGCACCCTCCTCGCCCTCGAAACCGATGGAATCTCCCGCGTCGGAGTCATCCACATGCCCGCGCTCGGCGAAACCGTCTACGCAGCACAAGGGCTCGGCGCATGGCATCTTCCCTCCAACACCACATCACCCGTGCCCGCTCGGTTCAGAGCCTGCACCGAGATAACCAATGCCCTCGCCTGTGCCACTTCACCCGATTACTTCGACACGCCCGAGCTTCAAGCCACGCTGCACAAGCTGCTCGATGCCTTCGGCGATACCCGAGGCTGGAGCGATTGCTACGCGCATGTACTCGCCGCGACGGGCCGCGTTGATGTGGTCATCGAACCGCTGGTCCATCCATGGGACATCGCACCCATGACCGTCATTCACCGCGAAGCCGGCGGCCTCTGCACCGACTGGTCAGGCACCCAAACCGCACACCAAGGCGTCTGCCTCGTCACCGCAGGAACCATCCACGACGCGGTTCTCAAGTTACTCAAACCCGCCAGCTAAACTCGCTCACCGCCACCGACCCGCGTCGGGCACATAATGCACACGCTCATCGACCTCGACCGATCCGACCTCCGCGTTCACATCGGTCAGCCAGTCTCGCTGCGATGCAAACACACGAGCCGACCCGTCCGCCAATGCCGATGCCGTCGAGCCGTTGTGACGAAAGCTCGTGGTGGGTGAGCCGTTGACTTCCCACCCACCGCGACCGTCAAACAGCCTCGGCGGATCGAGCAACGCCGTGCTCCGAAGCCTGCGCCCGAGCACCAGCATCGTGTCCGCAAACACCAGCACATCCGAGGGGCGTTCGATCGTGCTGAGCCTTTGCCATCGCTGCGAACCGATCGCGCCCCACTGCCCGCCATACCCCGGCGTGTGCTTGGGCGAAAGGTAATACCCGTTGTACCCATACGTCGTCGTCGGCTCGTCGATCCGTGTCTGCGATGAATACGTCCCCCACCGCTGCTCGGGACACTCGTATACCGATCGCTCCCCCCGCCAAGCTCCCAGATAAGGTGTAAGGTGCCCCGATTCATAGTCAATGCTGCCGCTCGTTCGCCCGTCGCTCCCGAACAAGTAAACCGCGTCCCCGTTCCCGATATGGCCGGCCTC